>CAZISX010000004.1:40986-49499 GCA_964542005.1 uncultured Spirochaetales bacterium | reverse complement strand
TTTCAAAATTGTATTTCTGCGAAGTTCCTGTTTTGCCTGCACTTAAAATCCCCTTTAATTTCCCTTGTTTAGCTGTTCCAATTTCAACAACATCGGTAAGCATTTTTATCATTTTTTTGTCAGAACCGTATTTGAATTCAATTTTATCCATTTTTGGAATATTCTGCTGAATAACTTTTCCAGACATTGGATCTATTATTTTACTAACAATCTGCGGCTGCCAGAGAATTCCTCCATTAAAAATAGAAGCAATTGCTTTAACATCCTGAAGCATATTTGTTGCCACTCCCTGTCCAAAACTTATGTTTGCCTTGTCAATTGGATACCATTTTTTATAATGTCTAAGCGGTCTTATTGATTCGCCGGGAAGCTCAATATCTGTTTTTTTTCCAAAACCGAAAAGAGAAAGATAATTATAAAGTTTTTCATTTGGAACTTTGTCTGCAATCTGAACAGTGCCGATATTGCTTGAAGTTATAACAATTTCATTAACAGTTATCCAGCCGGCAGGCTCATGATCTCGAACCCATCTTCTACCATATTGAAATCTGCCGTTAAATCCAAAGAACCGATCTTCAGGCTTGACAATATTTTCATTCATAGCCGCAATAATTGAGAATACCTTCATTGTTGAACCTGGCTCAAAAAGATTGGCAATTGTATAATTCCGCCGTTCTTTTGGAGATGATTTCTGGTAATTTTCAGGAAAGTAGCTCGGGTTATTCGCCATTGCAAGAATCTGGCCGTTTGAAGGGTCCATTATCACAACACCGCCCCACTTTGCGTTTGTTTTGGTCATCATTTTATCAAGCTCATCTTCAGCAATATATTGAATTCTTGCATCAATTGTTGTGTAAAGATCAGCTCCTGCATTTTCCTGAATCTCTTTTTCAATTTCAAGAGAACCCTGACCTGAGCCTGGAACTAAAAATCTTTTTATTGTTCTCTCTTTTCCTTTTAAATGACTGTCATATTGAAGCTCGAGACCTTCAAGTCCATTTTTTGCTTCTTTGATGGAGCCATCAATGTCTTTATATTTTTTTACCTCCGAAGAGTTTGCAACACCAAGGACATTTGCCAGAAGTTTTCCCTGCGGATAGACTCGTTTATATCCATCAACAAGCACAACAAAGCCCATATCCGTAAGTGCTTGACTTAATTTCTTAATTTCAACACCACTGCTCTCTTTATCCTTTTTTAATTCGCTAAGTCTTGCGCGAAGAGCCTGCTTTTCTTTGTTGAATTTATCAACAATTTCAAAGCTGACATCTTTTTTGATGTAAAAAAAATGACCTTTCGACTCCAAAATTGCTTTAATTTCTTCGATTTTTATATCTGTTACCCTTGCAAGAATTTCACCAATGAGCCCTTTTTCTTTAATGCCTTTTGGGTCAACCGCAATGTCAACTTTGGGCAGAGATTGTGCTAAAATCTCGCCGTTCCGGTCATAAATAGTTCCTCTTTTTGATTTTAATACCTTGACAACTTCGCTGTATGATGAATATTTTGCCATTTGATCATGTCGTAGAATCTGGATAAGATAGACCCTGTAAATTAAACCGAGGAATGCAATTCCAAGAATTAATGAGATAGCAAGGAGAACCTTTTTTTCCCGATTCATTAAAATGTCATAACCTTTTCTTTGGTTGCTATTTTAAGATTTAAAGCCTCCGCTTTTTGCATCATCGAGTCTATTGACATGATTTTCATATACTCGGTTTCTAAATCATTTTTTTTGAAAGCAGCAGAGCGGTTAATATCAGCATACTGAGTAATTTTAACAAGTTGCGCGTTTCTGTATGACTTCATGTATGAATTAACAACAAAAAATCCAGCCATAACAAAAAGAACAGTCATAAAAACAATAACATCCAGCGAAAACAGCTCAAGATTTGCCCTCACACGGCGTAAAGAGATAACAGGGTTTGCTGAAATTGCTGTTTGTTTGGCTTTTACATTAATAAGTTCCTGCATTAGTTTCCTCCAAATTTATAATTTTTCGATTACTCTTAATTTTGCGCTTCTGCTTCTTGGATTTTCTGAAATTTCTTCATCAGAAGCTTCAGCAAACTTGTATACTTTTACCCCTTCAGCATCGTTATATCCGCCTGGAGTGTAAAAAACCGGATCATCTTTTCTTGCCTGAAAGAAATGTTTTGCAATTCTGTCTTCAATTGAGTGGAACGATATTATCCCCATTTTGCCACCAAGATTGAGAAGTCTGTATCCTTTTTCAAGCATAAGAGCAAGCTCATCCATTTCGTTATTGACAGCAATTCTTAAGGCCATAAAGCTCTTAGTTGCCGGATTTATTCCTCTTTTCTCGTGATGTTTCACCAAGGCAATAAGTTTTTGGAATTCTGTTGTTGTTGTAAGACCTTCTTCAACACCTTTTTTGAGAGCTCTGGCAACAGTTTTAGACTCTCTTTCCTCTCCAAACCGGCTTAAAATTTCCTGAAGTTCGCTCTCTCTTTTTGAGGCAATAAGCTCAAGAGCAGTCATTCCGGAGCTGAAATCCATCCTCATATCAAGAAGTGCTTCTTTATCAAAGCTGAAACCTCTTGATTTTGTGTCAAACTGGTAACTGCTTACGCCCAAATCAGCAAGAATAATGTCGGGTCTTGCGGATTTAAGAAGAAACATTATTTTATCAAGCTCGCTTGCTTTTGCGTGAACACACTTTACCCGCTTGTTTCCTGAAAATTTTTCAGTTAAGTGAGCAACAGCATCGGGGTCTCTGTCTATTAATATTGCATTTAAGTTTTTGTATTTATTTAAAAAAAGCTCGGCATGACCACCGCCTCCAGCAGTTAAATCAAGATAAGTTTTTGGATTTTCAAGAGAAAGCAATTCCAAAACATGATGCGCAAGCACCGGAATATGGGAAAACATAATTACCCCTCTATTTTGCTTTTTTTAAAGTCGTTAAGAAATCCGAAAACAGATTCAAAATCGTCTTCAGTCATCGTTTCAGTCTCTTCAAGTCTTTCTTTAGCCCAAACCTCAATCCTGTCAACACAACCAAGCAGGACAACATCCTTATCAATTCCGCAGTAATCAATAAGATGCTGAGGAATTCTGATTCTGTTTTGGGTATCAAGTTCGCACGATTCAGCAGTTGAAACAAACCATCTGATAAAGTTGTTTTTAAGTTTTCCTTCGGGAAAAGCCTGTTCTATTGCCGCCATTTTCTCTTCCCATGCTTTGGGCGAGTACATTTCAAGGTATTTGCTTTCCGGCGACATGCCTCTGGTGATTATGAGCGATTCGCCGTATCGCATATTAAGTGGCGCAAACCATGATGATGGAAAAGGGATGCGCCCTTTAATATCTATCTTGTAAAAATTTCGGCCATGAAACGACAATCTATTTCCCCACAGTTTCCCACAAACACGAACAGTTTTTCCACATTTTACCCTTAAGAGCTGTGAAAGCAAGAAAAAATTAGGAAAAAAAATCTTTTTTATTCTCTCCTGAAAATGGCAAAAAATATCTCTTCAGGTTTAAAATTCTAGTAATAACAATATGTTATTGTTTTGGAAGCGGTGTTTTAGCTGCTAAGTAGCAAAAAAATCTGCGATGTTGGAAAATGTTGAAAATTTGTGGGAAAGTGTGGAGAAAAAGTTAGTTCTGGAAGTTTACTTGAGAGTCATAAATTGTGATTTGGGCATTGTTTTCAGTTTTTGAAACTGCGCCTAAAATATATTCCTTATCATACAATTTTCTCACATCATTGTTGTCTGTGATTAAAAGTATGGTAATCTCGGAGTTCGGGTCAAAATTGTTAAGCTGGTTCATAAGTTCTTTTACTTTCATGTTTTTCTCCAAAAATTATGTGAAAATATCTTTTGCATAAAGAAAATCTGTCCCGAAAGTCCGGGGTGTAATTTTTGCTATAATTGGAATCTTTCTCTTAAAGTGCATTTTCATAAGTCGTGATGCTGCAAAATCGACAAGTTCTTTGTTGAATCCTTTTTCGTATAACTCCTCTTTTTTTCTTCTTTTTTCGATAAGCTGATAAAGTACCGGGTCAAGTTCTCTATAAGCAAATCCAATCTCACCTTCATCAGTCTGGCCTTCCCATAAATCGGCGGAAGGAGCTTTATTTATTACACTTTCAGGAATTTCAAGGTAACGGCTAAGCTCAAAAATCCATGTTTTGTAAAGATCACCAATCGGATTGATGGCTGATGCAATATCTCCGAAAAGGGTAGCATAGCCAAGAGCTATTTCGCTTTTGTTGCTGGTTCCAAGAACAACAGCTCCTTCTTTAAAGGAAAAATCAAAAATTGTTATCATTCTGAGTCTTGCCATCATATTGCCAAGTCTCCCTTTTTTTGATTTTTCAGGATCAACCATGCAGTTTTTTTCAAGAGCATGGACAGCATCTGTTATCTCGAGGAGATGGTGATTTATCCCTGTTTTTTCAACTACTTTCATCGCATCATCAATAGAATTTTTTGCAGATGATTGATAGGGCAGGAGAAGTCCGTAAACATTTTCAGGTCCCAATGCTTTGGCTGCAAGCGTTGCTACAAGAGCGCTGTCAAGACCACCAGAAAGTCCAAGAACTGCTTTATTAAAACCTGAGCGGGCAAACTCGGTTTTCAGGAAAAAAATCAGCGCGTCAGCTGTAAGTTTGTTGTTAAGTTCCGGAAAATACATGTATGCCTCAATATAGAAATTTTTTAATTATTGCCACATCTTCAATTGAAGTAATCTGTGTCTTTTGTCTCAGTGATTTCAATAATGACAAATCAATTTCTGTCGAAATAATTGTTTCAGCAAATAGTGGCGCTTCAATAATTGTTCCATCAGGTGTTGCAATCATTGAGCCTCCGCTAAAAATAAACGAATCTTCTGAGCCAACTTTTTGTGAATTAAAAATATATATCCCTAAATTTCCAGACCAGAAACTGATATTTTGTTCCCAGCCTTTTAAGTTGGCCGGTTTTTCTCCCGAAAAGCCGCGACTTGGTGAAGCTGCGGGGACAAAAAGAGCTTGAGGCATTGTCTCTGACAGGAGAAAAGAGGCTGGAAGAAGTGGATGCCACATATCTTCGCAGATAAGAATTGAAGAGAGAATCTCATTTTTTGAAAGATGAAATCTCTCAACGGTAGAACCTTTTTGAAAATGTCTTGATTCATCAAACATTCCGTAGGTTGGGAGGTTAATTTTTCTTTGATTTGCAGCAATATGAGGAATCCCTTTTCTTATCGAAATAAGAGCCTGTGAGTTATACACAATTCCTGATTTTTCTTTTTCAGCATAGCCTGCAATGAGATCTATATCTGTTAGTTCTGTGTCTATAAATAGTTGAAATAATTCATCTTTAGTGATTGCCACCTCTTTTGAGGCATCTTCTAGGAGATATCCGCTTAAAGATAATTCAGGGAAAAGAAGTGTGGAAATTCCCTGTTTTTCAGCCATTAGTGCATATTCAATATGTTTTTCAGCGTTTTTTTTAATAAGACCAAGTGCGGATGATATTTGGGCAACACCTATTTTCATTGTTGAATCTCCTGAATGTAGCCTTTGCTTAATAACCTTTCGATAGCATTGAGAATTTTAACTTCAGGATATTTGTCACTGAAATATGAGACAATATCTCTGATTGCAAATTTATTTCTGGAAACAAGATTGTATATGCTTTCTTCAAACGGGTCAGAGATTATTCCGTCACCTTCGCCGCTTTTTATAATTGCTGTCGGGTGGAGCACTTTTTTATAAAAATATAGGGTGTAGTTGTATTCAGCATTATTTAAACTGTCTCTAAAAACAATGTTGTGGGGATTTATGTTTAGAAGAACCCTAAAATAAAGTGCTGCTTTCCAGTAATTTTTTTCAGTCATAGCTTCATCTGCAAGTTTGTAGATATCCATTGTTTCCTGCTTGGAAATATCTGAAATTTCCTGAGGTTTTTGGAATCCGCTTGTTGCAATAATTCTGGAAAAGAGGTCTCCTTCATTCATTGGCAGTCCTTTTCCTGGAAGTAAAATTCCTTCTGTAAACAGTGAATACATGTGCCTTGCAATAAGATAAAAATGGACAGGAAGTGCATCAAGCATTTCTTTTGTTGTTTTTCCGATTGAGAGAAGATTTACAATCTGCTGATCAAGTTTTTTCAATTTTGAGATATCCTTGTCAAGAATAGAAATCTCAGGTTTTTCGCCTAATATGCTGAACATATTGATAATTTTAGAAAATTCTTCATGCCTGACATGATGATGATGCCTTATTTCATCGCTGCTTATCTTTATCTCAAAAACATCAGACTGAAGCGGATAATCTTTTGAAATTTCATAAGTGCCATCATTCCAGCATGAAACAAGAAAAGAGGTGTCTATTATCTTGTTTATCATTGCTTCTGTAAGTTTTTCAACAGGCGCAAGACCAATTAAGTTTAAAACTGCGGCCATTTTGACCTCAGTTTCAAGCTCTGTTTTGTATGCCCGATTAAACTGTTCGAGTGTAATAATTCCTTCATTTATAAGGTATTGTCCCAGATAGTCGGCTGGATCATTTGAGCTTGAGCCTGTTATAAATTTATTTTCAAAAAAAAGTTTCTTTATATTTTCGCCATATTTAAAGGCGATATGTCCTTTGAAGTTGGAGCTTAGTGTTTGATTAATCAGTGTGATTATGTTGATGCCCTTAAGCTGTGTCATGGCTTATTTCTCCTCTTAATTTAGTTAGTTGCCTCACTAATGAGTTCCTCAGAGGAATCTCTTTCCCAATAAAATCGCAGATAATGTCATATATTTCAAGTTCGGAATTGTGTTCAAAGCCAATTCCCATAGCATTAACCCATAAAGTTTCCAACAGATCAATATCATAAAGGGTTTGTTCTTGTTTCGAGATAATATCGGTGGCAGTATTAAAGAAGATTTTTTCTTTAATGTCTCCGTGATTAAAGTAACTGATAAGAAAACTTGAGTATGATGCAAACATAAGTTTTGATGGTTTTTCACGGAGCTCTGATGGCTTTTCTATGGAAATGTCTTTTAAAAACAGGGTGTTGCCATACTCGGAAACAATAATATCAACCTTATCAAAAATTACTGAATTATTGGTGTATGAAAAAATCTGAAATTTTCCATTTTCACTAAAAAGTGTATACCAGAATCCTTTCGGACTTTTTTTAATATCAATTATCCAGCCTGATATGTTTTTCATATTTTAGTATCCGCCATCAACCTCTTTCTTGGGAGCCTCCAATTTTTCCGTAGCCGTGACCCCATACTCTTTTGCAAGTGTTGAGCACTCTTTTATGAAGGGAATTTCAAATCCCTGAGTATTGTTTTCGTCGATATCAAGACATTTTGCAAGATAAAGTCTTCCCTGTTTTTCATTTTTTGAGGCAAGGAGTTTGATTGCAGCGCGATAAAGTGCCTCAACATAGGATGGGCACTCGTCTAGTGTTTTCAAATAGTAGTTTTTTGCTTTTTCACTTTCGCCCTGTTCATCATATAAAATCCCTATTTCTTTAAATGCTTCACAGTATTTACCGCTTATTTTGATTGCTTTTTTAAAGTGTGTTTCAGCTTCTGTGTAATTCTTTTCGTAACGCGCTATTATGCCTAAATTTGTTTCAGCATAGTGGGGAAAAGCATAAATCTGATCTGACAAAACATGAAGAAACATTTCTTTTGCTTTTGTATAGTTTTTCTGCTGCATATACAAAACCCCGAGATTGTTGTATGGATCTGTGTAGGATTTTTCAAGCTCTATTGCTTTTTTGAAGCATAATTCAGCCTTATCAAGTTCTTTGTCATTCAAATGGGCGATGCCTAAATCGTTGTGATAGCGGGCAGTTTCAGGCATATATGAAATTGCTATGCTTATCTCTCTTTTTGCAGCAAGCATGTCTCCGCGGTTTAATGATGAAATTCCAAGCTGATAGTGACTTTCAGCTTTTTTGTATGATTCCTCATTGTTTTTGCCTGTTGAGCTGCAGCTAATAAAAACCGTGATAAGTAGAAAAATTGGAAGAAGAAATTTCATTATTACTCCGCTAAAAGATTAAGAGTTAAGTTAATACCATTTTCTGAATAAGTTTCTTTTTTTTCAATAAGAGACTTGAATTGGATTGAACCATCTTTTTCCGTGCCTGTTCCAACAAGAGAGATTGGAATCTTATTTTTTTCGGAAGAGGCGGTCAAAACAATTGAATTTTCTCCTTTTTTTAAGAAAGAACTGATTTCAGAAAGTAAATTATTTTCACCAGGCTTCAGTTCTGTCGCATTTTTGCCGTTTACATTTATTTTTATAGAAGAACTGAATGGGTATCCTGCCGATATTGTTATAAAATATCTGTTTTTCAGTCGAGGTAGAGTTTCGCTTTTTTCAGTCATAATTTTTACACCAGGCACTGTTATAAAAATGTTTCCGGCTTCATCAAACCTTACTGTACAATTTTTAAATTCCTGCGAAGAGAGAGCTCCTGTTGCAAGAACTCCGTTAATGTAAACATCAGCCGCAGAAATTATGCTGAAAAAAAGGAGTAATATAA
>CAZISX010000004.1:31041-40976 GCA_964542005.1 uncultured Spirochaetales bacterium | reverse complement strand
TAGCACTTCTCATAAATTTAGAATTCATAACCGACTTCAATATTAAATCCCCAATCCCACATTGAAAGAAAGTGACCTTCAAGTCTGTCGTCTTCACGAACTTTTTTCTCAGGCCAGAAAATCCACTGTTTTCCAACATAGCTGTTGATAAATAAAATCGGGAGAATTTCAAGTCTTACAACACCACGCATAAGTGTTGAAATCGGATCATCTTCAAAAGTATTTCCTAAATCTGTCAGACCTCTTCTGCTGTAAGTCATCATTGCTTTGATGAAATAGAGGTCAGGAAGTTCTACATGGCCGAAAAGATTGTATGTTTTCGGCATTTTTTCAAGACCAAATGTTGTTGCAAACTGATTTTTATAGCTGTAGGTAAGTTCTGTATAATAGGATTGGACTTTTTTCCCCTCACTATCAGAAATCAAATGAGAATATTTACCTTTTCCATCAGGACTGAAATCTTTTTTGCCATAGATATTTGAGAGCATTTCATACTGTTCAGCTTCGTAAAAAGAATCAAAGAATGACGGAATATAGCTGTCATCATAGTGTCTGAATTCAAGCTGAACTCTCATGTTGTGTTTTTTTGCTTCATCAATATTAAATCTTCCAAGAAATCCGGCAGTAAAGCCTCCGCTGGTAGATGAATCGTTTTTGATTTCGGTTTCAGATTCAACAAAATCCTCTTTTTTCCCTTTGGAATCAATCCATGAATAATCAAGAAACCCTTTTATATCAACAAAATTGTTTTTGAAAAATTTGAACTCAGCATCAACGCCCTGAACATAAACTGTGCCGTTTTTTTCAACATCAGGTCTTCCGTCAAATTCCTCGCTTGATGCAAGTCTTGGCGGTCTGTCATCTTTTCCTGCAAAATAATCGGAAGGTTCATAGTCTGAATAATTTGCAAACGCCATTTTGCTTGGAGCTTTTCTGTCGCCTGCAATTGTGTAGCCAAAAGATAACGAGGTGCATTGATATGAGTTGCAGAAAAGAGAAAGCGGTTTTATAAAAAACAGTGCTCCGCCGGTTGTCATAGTAGGAATGTCTCCAGCCACAGTTTCAAATCCCATATAATCATTGTAATAATTAAGTTTTCCGGCAATTTTGGTTGTTGTAGGGTCAAAATTGGAGATATATCTTTTCATAATAGTTCCATGTCCGAGCGAATATGCAAAATTTTGTCCGACAGAAACAAAGAAATTGTCTTCTGTTCCTCCATACTGAAAATATTTGATAACTTTAAGATAATCTTCCCATTCATCCCAGTCTGTTTTTCTAAGAGTAAACTGTTCTGATTTATCATATTTTGAAGTGTCTGTACTTAAAAGTTCAATATTTAAAGGTACATGAAAACCCATTTTTGCTTTGCTTTTGTTGAATGCAACGGTTGGGTTGATTGTCAGATAATAAATATCTTCAATTTTTGTGATACCAGTCCTTACCCCAATGCTGTTGTATGGATAGATAATTTCTTTGGCGTAGGCATTGGAAAGTTCTCCTTTTATAAATGCTTTTTCCTCTTTTTCCTTATCTTTACCAGTATCTGCTTGTTTTTCTTCTGTTTTTTTATTTCCAGCTACTTTTTTTTCTTCTATTTTTTTATTTTCTTTGTTTTCAAGATTAACAGGCTGATTTGGGTTTGGAGTAACTACTGGATTTGGTGTTGCAACAGGCTTTGGTGTCTCTTTTTTAAAAAGAGCTGGAGCACCTGAATCCGGAGGTGTTTGTTTAACAGGTTCGTTTTTAGGAGCTTCATTTTTTATAATTATTGGCTGATATGGGAGCTCTTCTTTTGGAGCTTCGGCAGCTTTTGCTTCTTCTGAAGGTTTAGGTTCTTCGGCTGGCTTTGCTTCTTCCGGAGCAGTTGCTTCTTTTGTTTCTGAGACTTCCTTTGTTTCTTCGGCTTTGGTTTCTTCTGGAGCTTTTGTCTCTTCTGCTGGAGGAGTTTCTTCAGCAAAAACAGGAAGATAGCCTAAACATAAACAGAATAATAGCGTAATTGTAAGTTGTCTCATTATTTACTCCCTAACATTATTGCAAATTTCTGCATTAAATCAAAATCCAGCCTTTGTTTCTGCGTCTGAATCATATATTTTAGAGCATCAAAAGGTTTTTTTGCCATTTGATATGCTCTATTTGAGGTTATTGCATCATAAGTATCTGCAATTCCTACAATTCTATCATAAACTGAAATATTATTTTTGTTCCCAGGATATCCTTTTCCGTCAAGTCTTTCGTGATGGTTCAGTATAATTGATTTAACAATCGGGTCATCAATTCCCATCGGATTTTCAGCAATCTGAAAGCCATACAGCGGATGTTGTTGCATTTCAAACCACTCATGTTCATCAAGCGGGCCAGGTTTGTTAATAATATCAACGCTGACTTTTGATTTGCCAATATCATGGAGAAACGCGCCCTGACCAATACTTGAAAGAAGCTTGTTGTCTTTTATATTTAAAAAAGAGGAAAACATGCTGGTGTAAATAAAAACATGAAGAGAATGGTTGTATGTGTAAAAATCGTGTTCCGCAAATTTTATAATTTCGCCCAGTTTTACTTCCTGAGAAAACATAAAGTCCATGACATTGTTGACAAAACCAAAAACTCTCTCTTTATGGATATCATCAGATTCGGAAAAAATTTCACTAACCATACTGTTAGAAACATCGTAGATAATTTCAACTTTATTGTCAGATTCCATTTTATCGTCAGCCAGAATATTGGGGAGGTTTTTTTCTACATATTTACGGTAATTTGTTTTGTGCTCTTTTTTAATGTAGAGAAATTTTGTTCTTTGTATATAGGTGCGGCTTAAATCGCTTTTTTTGAAGTTGGAAAAAGCAGCACAGAAAAGAAAATATCGAGACTGTTCATAAGTGTAAAGATCAAAATCTATAACTTCATCATCATTGACAGTATCAATTCTTATAGGAATATACTCTATGTTTACAGTTTCTTTTTCGCTCATTCAGCCACAATAATTGCGTTTTTAAATTTCTTTTTAACTTGCTCAATTTCTGATTTTGCATCTTCTCTGGAGGCGTAACATCCAGATCTGATTCTGTACCATTTGGCTCCTTTTATTTCGCCTTCATTTAATTTGGTGTTTTTCACATTTTGAGTTTTCTGAAAAGTCATAGCATCCTCGCGACTTTTCCCAGCATAAATCTGGATTGAAAAAGCGCATTTTGTGTTTTTGTTTTCACCTTGTTTTGCAGCCATTTTATCAGATTTTTTATTCTGGTCAAGGCTATCAAGCTCTTTAAGTATATTTTTTAAAGTAGAGTCTTTTTTTTCTTTTTTTATCTTCTCCTCTGGTTTCTCTTTTTTTTCAATTTTTTCTTCTTTTTTTTGTTCTTTTTTCTTTTCATCAATTTTGTCTGTTTGTTTTTCTTCTTTTAATTTTTCTTTTTCTGCTTTTATATCAGGAGCTTTCAGAGGAGGCTCTTCCACAATTTTTTCTTCAACTAATTGATTTTTATTGGTTTCTACGGCAGCCGTGTTTTGAGAATCGGGCTGGGATTCCTGATTTAAAGGAGTTTCCGTCTGTTGGCAGTGGGTATTTTTCAGCAGATTTCCTTCAATATCCATTAGGTTGGATTCAATCGCCGCATTTTTAAGTGATGAATATTTGAGTGTAAGTTCCTGAATTTTATAGGAGCAGGCATCCATCTGTTCTTTAAAAATTGAGTTGTCATTTTGAATGTTTGAACTGGTTGAATCTTTGCCAATATAAAGTCCCATCAAAAAACCGGCCAGCATCAAAACAATGAGAAGAAAAAATGCTTTTGCCAGTGTTGAAGTTTCAATTTCAATTTTTCGTGACATCATGCAGTGCCTCTTAATCTTTCAACTTTTTTTCTGAATAGTTTTTTGTTCAGAATAATTTTTTCCTGATCAAAATTTTTTTCTGTAATAGTCATATAAATTGAGATAAGTTCTTGAATATTATCATCAATTGAGACAAATTTAAAATCATCTATCACTCTTATGTAGTAGTACAATTTTTTTCTGTTTGTTTCCAGCTCCATTATTGCATTTGCAATCTCCGATGAGGTGATTTCTCTTAAGACAATCCCTCTTCCCGATTTTCTGATTTTTTCACTCATAATTGAAGCAGGTGAGACAACTACCGCTTTTCTTCTTATAACTGCATTATAAAGGAGAAAAGTATCGCTTCTATTCCATTTAGAAGGAATTATAAGAACATCAAATGTGTCAAGGAGTGCATGGATTCTTCCCGGATTTACAGCTCCATGGAAAAAGATATTTAAATTAGCCGACTTTTTTCGGAGAATATCAAAAAAATCGCGGTTTTCATAAATTTCGCCGTAAACATGAATTTCATTAACAAATCCAGCCTCTTTTATGATTGAAGCTGCAGCAACAAGCTCTTCGATTCCTTCTTCCTGAATAATATCTCCAACAAAACCGAATTTTATATGTCCGGTTATTTCGAGAGGTCTTGTATCTGAAAGTGTTGACATATCAATGCCCTGATCCATAAAAAAGACCTTGTTTTCGGGAATAACAGATTCAAACGCTTCTCTATAAAGTTTTTCTGAAAAAAAGTGGAATTTATCAACAAAATTAACAAGTTCGCAAACAGTTTTCTGTCTTTCCTTTATGATTTCAGAATCAACCTGACAAAGGGGTTTTCTGTTGTAAAAACATGAATATCTGCCTATCTGGTCGTACCAGTTGTAATTTTTTTTAGGTTTTATAAGAGATTCAAGGTTTTTGATAATTTTTGTAAAAGGAGATGCCACAAAATTTGAGATTTTCATGCACGCACCACATTTTTCATGTGAACAGTCGTTGCGGTTCATAAAAATCAAAGGGCAGAGGAGATGGTTGTCAAAAACAGATAATATTGTAGGAATATTCATTCTTTTTGAAATGAACGGATAGTTGAGTGAGTGGTTTTTGAGGCTAAAAATATGGACAGCATCAAAGCTGGCCTCTTTAAGCACTTTTTCAAAGACAACTTCCATCTGAGGATTTGAAAAAGAGGTTGCCATATTTTCAAATCTGGAAGGTATGTAGGTGAAAAATCGCTGAACTGAGCTGGAAGAATCAATTTTAAGCTCGTAATGGGAATTTCTATCTGAAATTATGGGATAGAAAATTGAAATATTTACATATTTTGAAAATTCTTCAGCCAGCAGTTTTATGTATGAGTTATAAAAAGCAGCAGAGACATCTTCGTTTGGACTTGAATCGAGAACAAAAAGTATTCCCGGTTTTATATCAGTTTTCACAAATCACTCCTGTTAAAGCAAATTTCGCCGCAGTTGCGGGGGAAGAGAGGTGTACTTTGCCGTTTCCCTGTTTCCCGTGGAAATTCCTGTTAGATGTTGAAATCATTACTTCGCCTGTTCCTGTCATTCCGATTTGGCCGGATGCGCAGCCGCCGCAGCCTGGATTTGAAACAACAAAACCTGCATCAAATAATACCTGCATAGTGCCGTCTTTTAAAAGTTTTTCAAAAACAGAGCGGGTTGCAGGAACAATATAGCCAATAGTTTTAATCCGTTTACCCTTAACAATTTCAGCAACTTCTCTAAAATCGCTGTATCTGCCGTTTGTGCATGAGCCAATAAAAACAGAGTCAATTTTTGTTCCTTCAAGCTCTGTTATTGATTTAATGTTGTGCGGGTATGGAGGCGCAGCAAGAAGTGGGGAGGTGAGTTCGTCAAGATTTATTGTGTATTCCTCAGCATAAACTGCATCGCGGTCTGCAGAAACATCAATCATTTCAGGGTATAAATCTTCAAGGCCTTTTATTGGAATAATAATTGAGATTGCTCCCATTTCAGTCGCCATTGAAGCAATTGTGATTCTTTCATCAAGTGAAAGTTTCTCGATTTCCTCGCCGTAAAGTTCGGCGACCCGTCCAAGAAGAACTCTGGAGCCAAATTTTTTCAGCATAAAAAGGACAATATCTTTACCTGTAATATTTTTGTTCCGTTTGCCTGTAAAAGTTATTTTTACACTTTCGGGTATTTCAAACCATGTTTTTCCTGTTTTAAAAATATAGGCAATATCAATGTCTCCCATTCCCTGACCAAAACATGAGATTGCGCCCATAATATTTAGGTGGCTGTCAGTTCCGACAACAGTTCCGCCCGGAAGCGCGTAGTTGTCAATCAGTATATGAGAGCCGATTCCAGCATCAACATCATGGGTTTTCATGCTGTGTTCAACCGCGAATTTTCTGCATCTGTGCTGATTTACAGCATAAGGAATAGTGTTGGCCGGAACAACGCAATCAAAGGTAAACATTGTTTTTGAGCTATCAGCAACAAAGGGCGGTTTGAAATTTGTTTCCAGATTGTTGACAACATTTGCTCCGCCAAAATCGCGGGCAGTCCGCCAGTCTATTTCTATCCAGACAATATTGCCGGGCTTAACTTCTTCGCTCTTGTCAAGCAGGTGGTTTTTAAAAATTTTTTCAGTAATTGTGAATCCCATAATTCTCTCCTCGTAAATATGAGAACCGCATCTTAGCATCATGAGCTGTAAAAGTCAAAAAACCAGAATATATCTAATTTGTTTAATTTTGTATTTGAACTAATTAGTTTTTTATATTGTGGAAAAATAGGAATAAAAACTGTTTATGCAACTGGTTTTTTGATAATATGGCTAAGGTTAGTTTAAAAAATCAGAGGTTTTGCAATGGGTATTCCACAAATTATTAACAAAAACAATCTCTTAACAGCACTTTTGCTTTTCATTTTTCTACCTGTAAATTATCAGCTTTTCTGGAAAACACCAGCAATAGGCAACCTTGCTGCATTAATTGTTATTGCCGGATGCTTTGTTTTTTTTCATCAAAAAATAGATTTTATCAGATTTTTTGCAGGTCTGATTTTTGGTTCTTTAGGCGAGATTTCTGCTGTTAGTTTTGGTGTCTGGTATTATGCGCTGCCCGATTTTTTTGGTATTCCAATTTGGCTTGGACTTTACTGGGGCGTTGGAATTCTCCTCTCTGGCGTGCTTGCAGATTCTCTTGGAATGAAAAATAGCAAAACAGTTAATCCGTGGAAAGAATTCATAGTTTTTTCAGGTGTTTACTCAGCTATTCTTGCGGTTTTATATTTTTTTCCAAAAGACAACCTGATTATTCTCGCTCTCTTTTCAGTTCTTTTTCTTATTGTGTTTAGAATAAAAAACAAAGAGCACCTTTTTTTTGCACTATTTCTTGCGCCGGCAGGAACAATTCTTGAAATATATTTCACTTTTCAAAATGTCTGGGGATATACAAATCCTTGTTTTTTTAAGATTACTTACTGGCTGCCGCTTCTTTATGCTCTTTTTTCTGTAACACTTCTCAGACTTATTTCTGGAATACACTTTTTTATACAAAATCCAAAAACAGCAAAAATCAAATCATTAGATAAATAAGAGCTTTCGGACAAATCATCTTGACTTTGTATAATTTTATAATAAAATCTGTAAGTATTTTTTGACACTTATAACACCTTACGGGGGAATACATGAAAAAATCTCTTATTATTTCCATTATTTCGACGCTTGTACTTTTTACAGCGTGTGCTACATCCAGCAGCGATCCAGCTCCTGTTGCGCCAGTTGACGGCGGCGCATGTACGGCTGAGGGCGAAAATCAGTGCAGCGGAAACCTTGTTTTATCCTGTACTCAAGGTGTTTGGGCAAAATCAGCTGATTGCGCAGCAACAAATCAAGTCTGCGAGAATGGTCTTTGTGTAGAATCCGCAAATCCTGACACAAATCCAAATACTGACACAAATCCAAATCCAGATACAAACCCGAATCCAGATACAAATCCAGTCACAGATACAAACCCGAATCCAGACACAAATCCAACCACTGATGAAACTCCAACCACTGATTCTGACCCAGTTCCTACCGGGCCACAGTTTGATAGAGTTGCAGTGGCTGATGATAAGCCTAATAATCCCGCATTTGTTACAGTTGGAGATCTTGATCAGGATGGAAATCAGGACATGATTGTTTGTGAATATGGTCCTCTAAGTATTTCGATGAATGGTGCAATTTCAATTTTTTACGGAACAGGCGATATCAATAAATGGGAAAAACATATAATAGAACTTCCCTCAGATATTAAATTCCCTCACCCTCCTGTAATTGCTGATGTTGATGGCGATAAAGATATGGATATTATTGTTCCTGCTGGATTTTTGGCATGCGAGGCAAATCCGCTGAGCGGAGGAGCCTGCGGACAGATTTTCTGGCTTGAAAATGACGGAAAACAGAATTTTGTCAAACATGAAATTATAAAGGCTGGCGATCCTATTGGTGAAGACACACTTTTCTTTTTTAGTGTTGTTCACATTGATTTTGATGGCGACGGAATTAAAGATCTTGTAACAACTGGTGAAAGAAAAGGTACTTTTGGTGGTGTAAAAGAAGTTACAATGTGGTTTAAGGGCGACACAACAAAAGACCGTTTTGCTTTTGAGCCTGCAATTATTGCACCGAACAATGGTGGGCCATTCCCGAGAGTTCTCGATATTGATGGAGACAAAGATCTTGATGTCGCATTTGGTCAATATTTCATAAAAACACCGGCAACAGAAGGTTCTTTCGTATGGATTGAAAGAAAATCTATCACAGAGTGGACTCCTCATATTATAAATGCTGATTCAGGCAAAGGTTTCCAGATTGATATTATTGATAATTTATTTGGCGACGGCAAAAGAAGAGCTGTCGGCGTAAACCACGAAAACACCTCCGACAATGCTTCCGGCCCTGCTGAAGGGGTATTTTTATTTGATATTCCTGCAGATCCGAAACAGCCTTGGACAAAAACTGTAATTTCAAATGGTATTAAATCAAGAAAATCGGTGGGCGGCGTCCAGGGTGCTCCAGGAGTTATGGGATATGGCGATATGGATGGAAATGGAACTATTGATCTTGTTGTTTCGGGAGACGGAGATTCAAGAGTTTTCTGGTATGAGCAGAATCCGGCAGGAAAATTTACTCAGCATGTTCTTGATGGTATTGCAAATCAACCAGTTCCAAAAGGAGATTTTGGTCAGGCTGGCGGTATGCAGATTGTTGATCTTGACAAAGATAATATTAACGAAGTAATTGTTACAAGCTACGAAGGCAACAAGCTTTATATCTACAAGGTAAAAAAATAATTGTCAGAAAAATTTAATAAAATCTTTAACTTCTTCTCAGTATGGAGAAAATCATGAAATATGCGTTAATTTCCGCATTAATCAGTTTTATGTTGATTTCTTGTTCCGGCACCTCTGATAATAATGTAGCTACAGATACAAACACGCCGCAGGATGACACCTCCTCAACAGATTCAGATCAAATAGTCTCTGATTTGGATCAGACACCAAATCCAGATTCAGACATTCCGGTAGATACAGATTCTGATATAGCACAGACAGATGAAATTCCAACACATGACCCGGATGCAGTTTCTGGAGATGACGATATTCCAGCTTCCGGTGATGATGATATTCCTTCCGGCGACAGTGATACTCCATCAGCTTGCAATGGCGGAACAGAATATGAAACAGGCGCAGGCAAAGATGCTCTTTACCAGAAAGGTTGCAAAATCACTGTAAATATTGGCGAAGATCCAACCGATATTTATATTCCGACTGCACCAGAGGGAACACTTCTTTACACTGGAATTTATCTTCAGGGTGGAAAAGTTGACAAGCAGCACTATGCAAATTTCTTAAAAATAGTAAGTGGTTATGGATTTATTACTGCAATTCCAAATCACAAAAGTATGTCTGGCCAGAATATGACAGAGCAAAAAGTTTTTAATGCTACCTGGGATTATATAAAACAAACTTACGGCAAATTAATCTCCCCGACAAAGGTTGCTCTTTTTGGGCATTCTTACGGCGGCGTCGCATCATACAATATTCTTCAGGATAAATGTTCTATGCCGACTT
>CAZISX010000004.1:21378-31031 GCA_964542005.1 uncultured Spirochaetales bacterium | reverse complement strand
GACTTGTCTCGGTTCTTATAAAAAACCGGCAGAGCTTGCTGCTGTTATTTTTTACGGCACAAATACAAAAAATCCTTTAATTGGCGGGTTTGCTGATATCGAAACTGGCGGTATTCCTGTTATTTTTGTTCAGGGTTCACTTGACGGAAAAGCTTTTTTGGAAGACACAACCAAGATGTTTAACGAAAACATTACAGGAGAGCCGAGGGTTTTAGCTGAAGTAACAGGTACAAATCACTACGGAATTGCAAACACGAACAATCCTGAAGGCGCGGATGCGGACAAAAATGTTTCAACGCTGGAACAGGGTAAAGCAACAGAGACAATTGGACGATGGAGTGCAATATTTATGAGAGCTCATCTTTATGATGATAAAGATGCTCTGGATTATATTTATAGTTCTGGCGATGAGCTTGATCCGAACGCGATAATTACAGCAGTAAATGAGGGAGCCAATTGATGAAGAAATCATTTTTATTTTCAGCTTTTATTGCTATGATTCTGGTTGCATCATGCACCGAAAACAGCAAATCACATTACTATCCCGGAAATGGCGATAATGAAACTATTTCTGATAGTGATATTCAAAACGATTCAGATAAATCAGATATTGACTCTGATAAGCCTGGTTCTGACGGAGAGATTCCAGATTCTTTGATAGACTCAGACGAAGTTGCGCCAGATAGTTCACCAGATTCAGAAACAACACTTCCTGATGAAAACGACAACGAATTGGACATTGATTCTACAATTCCTGATAAAGACGAAATAATGCCTGACGAGACTCCGGAAGCAGATGTAATTCAGCCTGATGAAGATCTGCCTGCAGATGAATTTGCAGCAGTTAATGCAAAATGGTGCAGAACTGCACAGCGAAAACTTGAGAATTTTTCAAGCATGGATCTTCCTGACTCAAAAATGACATCAGAAACATTTATGCTGCAGGAAGATTTTGAGTGGAGTAAGCCTGAAATTGTAGACGAAAAAATAAATGTCACATATTATGTTCCGAAACCTGAAGAAAAATCAGCACCTATTGATCAAATCTGGTGCAAAATGATTACCCAGAAAAAGATTCAGAACGACCTTAAAGTTTCACCGCAAGGTGATCCTTTTGAGTGTGCTCTTATGCATGATGAGGCTATAAAATGGGCACTCGAATATGTTGGAAAAGAGACTGCAGATAAATACCGCACAATAAATCCGACAGTTCTTATGCCGGATGATGCTGAGTTTTCTAAAGGAAATGACTGGGTTGCCTCAGAAGTTAGATTTGAAAAAACCGGCACTTCTGAATATACACTTCAAGCAACAAACATGAGAACAGGCAATTTGCTTGTCGGTGCAATCAGCTACAAAAATTATTGCAAACTCATGTCGCCATCTGCAGCTGTAAAATTTGTTCAAGAAATTGCAGCACTTGTTGATATAACTGTTCCTGGCAACACAGAAGCTTTTACTGTTGAAAAAGGGGCAGATGCAATTTATGGAACAGGATTTACATTTACTGTTGATATTGATGGAAACGAGACAGATATTTATGTACCTCTGGCACCGGAAGGAACCAAACTTTTCTCAGGCGTTTATTTTCAAGGCAGCAAAGTTGATAAGCTAAATTATGCCAACTATGCAAAATTGCTTGCAAGTTATGGATTTATCACCGCAATTCCAAAAAACAAAAGGATTGATGGCGATAATGAGACAGAAAATTTTGTATTCAACAAAGTTGTTGACTATCTAAAAAATTCCGGAAAAAATCCTGGATCAGTTTTGTATGGAAGAATAAATACCTCTAAAATTGCTCTTTATGGCCACGCTTCTGGCGGAAGTACAAGCATTAATATTATGCAAAACAAATGCAGTGCACCAGCATGTTTTGGCGATTATTCATCTCCGGCAGAACTTGGAGCTGTTATTGTTTATGGATCACTCTCAAAAACTTTGCTTGGCGGACTTGCAGATATTGCTACTCTTGGAATGCCTCTGATGTTTCTTCAGGGAATGGCTGATGGAATAACAGATCCGGCTGAAGTTGAGAAATTATTTCTTGAGAACACGACTGGAGTGCCAAGAGCAATGGTAAAAATAGATGGATTGAATAATTATGGCGTTACAAACACCAACAATCCTAATGGTGCAGATGCTGATAAAAATGCACCAACTGTTTCACAAAAAATTGCGAATGAAACTACTGCGCGATGGACAGCAATGTTTCTTAGAGCTCATCTTGAAAGTAGCGCGGACGCATTCTCTTATATTTATGAGGGAATTGGCGAACAGGAAGATTCTCTTGTTGAAGTTCTTGCATTAACTGAAGAGACTTTTATATTCTGATCTGACTTCTTACCTAATTAATTCTTTCTCTTTTGTCAAAGATTTTCCCAGCAAGATTTTTCCAGCAATTGAACTTGACTTTTAAGATACAGTAGATATATTTTTTAATCAATTGTTGTTGGTTTTTGTCTTTTTTTATGAGGTTTCGCATGCGTTCTTGTATAAAGTTTGTACTTGTTTTTTCCCTTTTTTTCTATGGCTTTGTTTTTTCTGCAGAAGCTCTTCCTGCAGCACCAAACAAGGTTGTGCTTAAACCTGAAAAAATATACACTAATTTGTTTTATGCCCGTGCAGGTATTGGATATTTTTTTGATATGGAAAGCACCGCGGGCTTTTCTTTTGGATTTGGCGTCAGGCATCCTATAGATAATTTTGTTGTCGACTTGTCATTTCTTAATGTTTCCTACACAAAGTCTACATCAACCACAAGAAAAGGTGGACTGGTTGATGGAGAGCCATATATTTATGATCAAAAATTTGAAAAGGGCTATGATTTAGGTCTGGCCAAAATCAGTGCACTTTATTATTTTAATCACGGAGGTGCTTCTTCTTGTTATGCTGGAGCCGGACTTAGTGCTGGAAGGACAAAATATTATTTGAATGTTGAGGCAGAGTATGCTTTTTTTCTAAGAGGGGAGCTTAGCGCTGGTTTTGAGTTTGCAAGAACAAGTGATGTAACTTTTTTTGTTCAAGCTGATGCGGTTTTCCCTTTTTCCACAACTAATATATATCTTGAACATAGGGATGTGTTTGTTAAAAAATATGTTCCTTTTTTGATTCTTTCTTTAGGTATGGGATTTTAGGAGTAAAAAGATGAAAAAATTTACAATATTGGCATTAATCTTAAGTGCCGGACTCTTTTCAATATTGACATTTTCCTCTTGCGATGATGAATGTTCAGTTGGGGATCTTGATTTTAGAGGCTCCTGCGGAGATAACGGAGGTCAGGAAATATATAGCTGTGAATATACCGATGAAGAAGATGGTTGGGGCGGGAATGGATATGAATATGAATACACCGGAGCCTGCTCAAGATGTTCAACAGGTGAATCATTTAATGCTGAGTGTGAAGAAGACAGCTCTAAAAAACAACGAGTGGTTTGTGTCAAAGGCGGTGAATGGGTTGCCGAGGGTGGCTGTTTCTGAGTCTCTTTTTTTGTCTGTAGAAAAAACTCTAAAAACTTTCTTTGGATAACATTCCGTAATTATTGATAAAAAATTTAATTATAATTAACTGCCTTCCTTGGCGGAAAAAAAATCAACAAATTCAAAAATATTTTAATAAAACCGGATAACTTAATCTACTAAAAGAAGTCTTTTTAACTTTTTATGGAGATTGATATGAAAAAATCTTATTTTTTCTTATTTTTTGTGCTTTTTCTTTTTATTCTTGCATCATGTTCCTCTTCCGATTCTGCTACAAGCGGGAAAAACAGTTCAAATTCCACACCAGTTAGTGGAGCCAATTATCCTTCAGACAACCCGTCAAAAGAGGATAATTATGCCAATTCCGATTTCCAAGCTGAAAACCCTTCAAGCGACAACAGTTCGACTCCTCAGGCTTCTGACTCTGTCTCGCCAACATCTGATGAAGCACCTCTTCCTGAAGTTTCTGATAGCGATAGCGCATCACAGGAACCAGAAGAACTCCCTGATAATGTTGGAGAATTAATTGAGAATCCTTTTGTTGAGACAAAAACCGAGCCAGTTTCAACTTTTTCAATTGATGTTGATACAGCTTCTTACTCAATTATGAGAAGTTATATTATGGATTCTTTCAGACTTCCGCCAGCTGACAGCGTCAGAATTGAGGAGCTTGTAAATTATTTCAAATACAGCTATCCAGAACCAGCTGATGGAAAACCTTTTTCAGTTTCGTTGGAGGTGGCGAAATCTCCGTGGGCTGATAACCGTCATCTTGTTATGATAGGGCTTAAAGGAAAATCTCTTGATCCTTCAAGAATTCCTGCGAGCAATCTTGTTTTCCTGATTGATTCATCCGGCTCAATGTCAAGCGAAAACAAACTTCCTCTTCTCCAAAAATCGTTTAATTTTCTGGTTGATAATCTGAAAGATAGCGACACAGTTTCTATTGTAACTTATGCAGGAAGCTCAAGTGTTGTTATTGAAGGAGCAAAAGGGAGCGAGAAAGATAAACTTAAAAGTGCAATCAGCAGTCTTTCCGCAAATGGCTCAACTGGCGGAGCTGAAGGAATTACAACTGCATATCAGATTGCTGAAAAATATCTTACAAGTGATGGAAATAACAGAGTAATATTAGCGACTGACGGCGATTTTAATGTTGGGCCGTCAAGTGATGCTGATATGGAAAATCTGATTGTTTCTAAACGCGATAAGAAAATTTTTCTTACAACAATCGGAGTAGGAATGGGAAATTACCGTGACTCAAAACTTGAAATACTTGCAGACAAGGGTAATGGAAACTATTTCTATATTGACAGCGAAAGAGAAGCTCACAAAGTTTTTGGAGAGGATTTAACAAGCAACCTTTTCACAATTGCCAAAGATGTTAAAATTCAGGTTGAATTTAATCCTCTGAAAATTGCTAGATACCGTTTAATAGGTTACGAAAACAGAGTTATGCCTAATCAGGATTTTAATGATGATACAAAAGATGCAGGAGAAATCGGAGCAGGACATACTGTAACAGCTTTTTATGAGGTAGAGCTTGGCGAAACTCCGGCTTTTCTTCGCGAAGAAACTGAAGAACCTGTTGATTTTGGCGAAAAAGGAATCATGGAGCTTAGAATGAGATACAAAGAACCGGATCAGGATGTCAGCAAATATATTGAAGAAATGCTTAACTATGGCGGAGAGGCTGATGTTGTAATGAGTGAAAATATGGTTTTTGCATCATCTGTTGTCGAGTTTGGAATGCTTCTTAGAAATTCAAAATTTAAAGAAAATTCATCGCTTGATTCAGTAATTACGAGATCTAAAACCGCTGTTGGCGCAGACAAATATGGTTTTCGCGGCGAATTCCTTGAGATTGTTGAAAAAGCTAAAGAGCTTTTAAAATAGAGTTCAGCAAGTTTCACATCCAAAAATCATGCACAAAAAACAACTTTGACACTCAGCCCTTTTTCTGCTATTTTCTTTACAGCTATTTTTAAGTGAGGAATTATGAGAATTTTTGTATTACTTGTGCTTGGGTTAATGATTTTTTTTACAGCCTGCAGCCCTTATGCAGAAGAGGATATTGGTAAAAAATTCGGAGACAAAGGGGTTTTTAAAGGTTATATGTACAGCACTTACTACTATCTTGCTGAAGAAAAAAACTACTCAGGCGAGCCAGCAACAGTTCCGGTTCTTGATGCGAGATGTCTTTCAATCAAAAGAGTTCCCAAAGGTTTTTATGACGATCTTGCAATGCAGGGAAGCGGCAAACTTTCTGACGGCAGGGTTGTAAGCTATTCTAATCAGTGCCTCTGTGCCAGAGCTTCGGCAAATGGCTCGAGAATTTGTTATGAGGTGCTGGATATGGCAAGATATCCCTGGGGCAGGGGGGCAAACAACAAAAAAATCGTTCCTCTTAGAACTTGGGCGGTTGACAAAAAAGTTATAAAATCAGGCAGTGTAATTTATGCGGAGGAGTGGGATGGCGTTTTTATTCCGCAAAAAGAGGGAATAGGCGGCTTTACTCATGATGGCTGTTTTATTGCAACCGATGTTGGCGCATGGATTAAAGGCGAGCATTACGATTTTAACGCTGGAACGCGTAAGATGTGGAAAGAACTTGAGAAAGTTGTTAGTACCAGAACCTATTTTTCAATATTTTTAGATGCTTCTCGGTGCAGATATTTGAAGAATGAGGCTAACTGATTTTATTCAATTTGCAAACTCTCTTGCAAATTCTTTTTGACTTATGGAGAGAAGCTTGACCAAAAAATATGAAGCAGTTGTTTCGATGGGTGATCCAAATGGAATAGGTCTTGAAATTATTCTGAAATTTCATCAGAAATATCCAGAGAAAAAATTTATTCTCACAGGCTCAAAAAGTGCTCTTGATTTCTGGTCTTTATTTTACTCGATTCCTTACTTTTTTGATGTTGCTGATACTGGAATTAACTATATTCCTGAGATTGGAAAAGAGAGTTCAGAAGCAGGGCTTGCAGCTCTAAAAGCGATTGAGCTGGGATTTGAAATAGCAAAAAAAATGAATATTCCGCTAGTTACACTTCCTGTTTCCAAGTATTCAATTTCTTTGGTAAAACCTGATTTTACAGGTCACACAGAACATCTCGCTTTTATGGACGGAAAAAATCCTGAAAATGATATTGTGATGCTTCTTGGCGGCGAAAAAATGAAGGTTGCAACCCTCACACGGCACATTCCAATAAAAAAAGTGGCTGAGGAACTGACTGAAAAACTGATAATAAATCAGGTTGAACTTGTCCATAACTGGTTTAATTCATGGAAGAAACGGCCGCCTCTTATCTGGATGGCAGGACTCAATCCTCATGCTGGTGAATCGGGAAAAATTGGAGATGAGGAGAAAAAAACAATAATTCCGGCAATCAAAAAACTTAAAGAAAAGGGTTTTAATATTGAAGGGCCTTTTCCGGCTGACACAATGTTTTTTGTCGGACTCAAAAAAGAGGTGGATATTTTTATTTCGTGCTATCACGATCAGGGACTTATTCCGCTGAAAATGGTTCATTTTGAGGATGGTGTAAATGTCTCAATTGGTCTTTCGATTGTCAGAACTTCGGTTGATCACGGAACTGCATTTGGAATTGCCGGAAAAAATACTGCTCTAATCAGCAGTTTTAAAGAGGCTTACAACTGGGCAATATCATTGAGAAAATCTGTAGATTGAGCGTGGATTAGGTTGGTTACCACACTTCAGTGTAGGCTGTATTCGCGTAAAGTTCTTCAAGCTTCACCTTGTGACCTTTTTCCATTTTAGCAAGCTGGAGAAAAGTCTCTTTCTGGTCGTTATTTGTGCTTGCCTCGGCAAAACAGTTGTACATATTCATCGCTTCCTCTTCTTTTTTCATAGCCAGAGCAATACCGTCTGTGTATTTCATAGAAGTTGTGAGCTTAGGAAGTTCCACAGATTCCGAAATTTTGTAATCCTGAACATCGTTAAACTCCAAAGGCTTGGAATTATTGTTGATAAAAGATTCAAGAATAACTTTGTGCTTAAGCTCTTCGCCTGCCAGTTCGTTGAAAATTGATTTCAGATTAGCATCTGCAGTTTTGGTTGCAGCATTTTTATAAAACTCATAAGCCTCAACCTCGTTTTCTACAGCTAACAACAATGTTTTCGTATACTTAGATGCGTCCATAATACCCTCCGTTTAAAATTAAAACAACTAAATCCGCCATTCATAAGGTGTGTTATTTAACCATTTTACACAATCGTTGTCAATTTTTATCAATCCTCTCTTTTCCGGTATAAATTACACCGTTTCCGTTGCGGACATAGCCAAGAAGCGTGATGCCATATTCCTCGGCAAGCCTGATTGCTGGAACGGTCGGTGTTGAACGGGAAACAATTAAAGGAACGCCCATTCTTACAACTTTCATAATAATTTCAGAAGAAATCCGGCCACTTACAAGCATCATTCCGTCCATTTCTTTGCAATTTTGCGAAACAAGAATTCCAGCAATTTTATCAATGCAGTTATGTCTTCCAATATCTTCAACAAGCACGCTGAATTTGCTGCTGTAATATTTTGCAGCATGAACGCCGCCGAAAGCTATGAAAATTGGCGGCTCATCATTAAACTCTTTCATCATAGAAGTTATAAGCTTCAGAGAATATTGATGTTTTGACTCATTATTTTTATAGATGCCGCTGTAAGTCGGTTTTATGTAAGTATAACATTTTCCGCAGCCTGAAGTCACGCTTCTGAAACTGTCGCCGACATTTAAAGAAAGTTCTTCATTAAGCTCAATCATAACTGTCAGATAACTCTCATTAAATTCAATTTTTTTGACATCTTCGATTCCTTTGATAACGCCCTCGTTGTACAAAAAACCGAGTGCCATCTCTTTTTGGAACTCGTTTATGCAAAGAAGTGATGCGTAATCAACACCGTTTATCATGATTTTCAGCGAAATCTCGCCCACAACCGATTTTTCTATTTCCCGAAACGAAATTTCCTCTCTATTTGTTGTAAACTGGGTAACTGTAAACTCTTCTGTAATTTTATGGCTTATTTCATGCTCCATTTATGACTCCCTGCTGTTTTCATAAAAACTTTTGCCGCCGGAATAATAGTAAAAATTAAGACCTATATCAAGGTTTCTTGAGCTTATCTCAATATTGTCTTCAATTTACCTAGAACCCTTACTATTCAAATTGTTAGAATTTTTATATTTCTGCTGCACAGACCTTTCTGTTTGCTTTAAAAATTTCTTGTTTTATCCGGATTTAGCTTTTATGATTAATTTGATTGTCGAAAAATTATAGAAGGAGGCTTTATGGAATTTTCATTTGAAAACAACAGCGAAAAACAAGTTGAGTTGAGCGGAAAAGATGTCAAAAAAATTGTTGAAACAGTTCTTAAGTTTTGCGGTAAAAACACAAAAGAGGCATGGGAAATAAACTGTGTTTTGGTCTCCAAGGATGAAATTCGGGAAATCAACAGAGATTACAGAGACATAGATCGTGCAACAGATATTATTTCTTTTGCATATCAGGAAGGAGAAGGTGCAGAATTTACTCCGTTTTCTCTCGGTGATTTGATTATTTCGCCTGAAATTGTTTCAAAACACGCTAAAAAATATGGTGTAACAGAGAAACAGGAGATGACTTTTGTTATTGTTCACGGCGTTTTGCATCTTTTAGGGCATGACCATACGCAGGAATCTGCCAGAAAAACTATGAGAGAACAGGAAGTTGAGATTATGAAAAAATTGGGGTTCGCCGATTTTTCTGGAGAAATTTAGACTAATTCTTTATAGACATTCCAAGTTTAAGAGCTGCTTCATTCATCGGGATAAGTTTATGATGTCTTTCTGGAAGCGTATCTTTAAGCGCATTAATAAGAGATTCCATCTTAACAACATTTGTGTCGCCGATAAGTGTTCCGAGTGTTATCATGTTCATAACTTTATCGTTTTTAAGTTCGTTAATCGCAAGCTCAATTGCAGGAACTGCAAAAACCTTAATGTCTGTTCTTGTTGGAGCTTCTTTGATTGTTGAGGATTCCCAGATAAGGATTCCGCCCTTTTTAACCTTTGACTCAAATTTTTTGAGGGATGGAAGGTTAAAAACAACAACAACATCATATTCCTGAACAACAGGGCTGGAAATTGGTTTGTCACTGATATTAACCATACAGTTT
>CAZISX010000004.1:7147-21368 GCA_964542005.1 uncultured Spirochaetales bacterium | reverse complement strand
CTGTGCCGCCGCGCTGTTCCGGTCCGTAGGATGGCATCCAAGTTACTTCACGGCCTTCTTTCATTGCCGCATAAGCAAGGAGTTTGCCCATTGAAAGTACGCCCTGTCCGCCGAATCCGGCAAAAATCATTTCATATAACATTTAAGCCTCCTTATTTTGCCTCTTTGGTTACATCTTTGTAAACGCCCAGCGGATAGTAGGGCAGCATCTGGTTTTTTATCCAGTCAAGTGATTGAGTTGGAGTGCATTTCCAGCCTGACGGACAGTTTGATGCAATCTCAATAAAGCAGGTTCCAATATTTTTGGACTGGATGTCAAATGCTTTTTTGATTGTATTTTTAGCTTTTCTTGCTGATGCAGGATCGCTAACTGTAAGTCTTTCTGCATAAGCAACGCCAGGAAGCATGGAAACCATCTCTGCCATTTTCATTGGCCAGCCAACTTTTGAAACATCTCTGCCGTACGGGCTTGTTGATGTTACCTGACCTTCGAGAGTTGTAGGAGCCATCTGTCCGCCAGTCATGCCGTAAATGCCGTTATTGATGAAGAAAATTATTATTTTCTCGCCTCTATTGCAGGCATGAAGTGTTTCCGCAGTACCGATTGCTGCAAGATCGCCGTCTCCCTGATATGTGAAAACAAATTTGTCAGGATGAACTCTTTTTACACCTGTTGCAACTGCGCAAGCTCTGCCGTGAGCAGCTTCCTGCATGTCTATATTCATGTAATCATAAGCAAAAACGGAGCATCCAACAGGGCATACGCCAATTGTTTTGTCCTGAATTCCCATCTCTTCAACAACTTCCATGATAAGTTTATGAGCTGTAGAGTGCATACAGCCAGGGCAGTAGTGCATTCTTTTATCAAGGAGTGTTGACGGTTTTTTATATATTACTTCGTATCCTTCTTTCATTTCATTCTCCTTATAAATACTTTTTTACTGCTTCAAGAACTTCTTCTGAAGTCGGAATTATACCGCCAGTTCTGCCATAGAAATATACCGGTTTTCTGCCGTTTACAGCAAGGCGAACATCTTCAACCATCTGACCAACACTCATTTCAAGTGAAATGAAAAATTTTACAGAATCTTTCTTTGAAAATTCTTCAAACTGTTTTGTCGGGAAAGGCCAGAGAGTAATAGGACGGAGAAGACCCATTTTTATTCCTTTTTCTCTTGCAATATCAACAACTTTCTTCGCAATTCTTGAGGAAATACCAAAAGCTGTGATTATGATTTCAGCATCTTCTGTCTGGTATGTTTCATAACGGACTTCGTTGTCTTCAATCATTTTGTATTTTGCCTGAAGCTGAAAATTTTTCTGTTCCATTTCTTCTGACTGGATGTAAAGAGAGGTTACAATGTTTTTCTCTTTGTCCGCAGTTTTTCCCATAGTTGCCCATGGTTTTTCTTTTTTGTATTCAATTGCAGTTTTGTATGGTCTTGGCTCAGGAAGCGTAACTTTTTCCATCATCTGGCCAGTTGCGCCATCAGCAAGAATAAGTGCAGGATTGAGGTATTTGTCTGCAAGATCAAATGCCATAACAGTAAAATCAACCATTTCCTGAACTGAGTTAGGAGCTAAAACAATAAGACGGTAATCGCCATGTCCGCCGCCTTTTACAGCCTGAAAGTAGTCACCCTGAGAAGCCTGAATAGTTCCAAGACCAGGGCCGCCTCTTTGAATATTTGCCAAAACACAAGGAAGTTCAGCACATGCAATATAGGAAACTCCTTCCTGCATAAGTGAATATCCGGGGGATGAAGTAGTTGTCATGCATCTAGCACCTGCGCCAGCTGCTCCGTAAACCATATTAATAGATGCGACTTCACTTTCTGCCTGAAGTAAAACATATTTATGTTTTGGTTCTTCTTTTGCGAGATATTCCACAACCTCTGACTGAGGAGTGATAGGATATCCGAAATACGCATTCATGCCGGCTCTGATTGCTGCTTCAGCAAGAGCCTCATTTCCTTTCATAAATTTGATTTCAGCCAATTTAGCCTCCACTTGTTATAGTTATTTTTTTCTGTAAACAGTGATTGCCGCATCCGGGCAAATTACGCCGCAGTTTCCGCAGCCGATACATTTTTCTTCATCTTTAAGATACGCATACGGTAAACCGAAGCTGTTTGTGTCTTTTGTGTTAAGTTCGAGACACTTAACCGGACAGTAGTGAACACAAAGACCACAGCCTTTGCATACTTCAGATGCGATTTCAACAAAACCTTTAGCCGCCATTGTTTCCTCCACGATATTTTTTAAAAACTAAAAAGAAGCTCTTAAGCACGGAAAATCTAGCACTTTAAAACCTAAAAATCAAGTCAAAAGAGGTAGAAAAAGAAAATATTTCAGAAAAAGATGCACAGTAAAATGTGCGCGCTCTTTTTTTGCTTATATTTTAAGTTGTTAGTCTGTGAATTAGAGAGAGTTGTTGACATAAATGTTGAAAACAAAAATTCTGTGTAAGGATTTTTTAGAGATTGTAGAAACTGGTCGCTCTGTCTTCAAATATATTGTTGAAAGGATTGATATTTTTGTTTCTTGAAAGGTTTAAATCAATTTCGACCACCTTAACTTCAGAGGACTCTTTCGCAAGTCTTAGCAAATACTCACCTTTTGGCGAAACAGCGACACTTTCTCCCGTAAAAGTGAGAGATTCTTCTTCGCGGGATTCGGTACCAATCCTGTTTGCCGTAAAAATATAGACCCTATTTTCTAAAGCTCTGGCAAAATCTGCCTGTTGGCAGTAGGGCATGACAAGGTTGGATGAATGAGCGATTATATCGGCTCCTTTCAATGCAAGTGTTCTGAAACTTTCAGGAAAATACCAGTCAAAACAAATTGCCAGACCTATTTTTGCTCCACGGAATTCAAAGACATTAAAGCCTGTGTTTCCACATTTAAAGTATTTTTTCTCTTTATAGAAAAGATGACTCTTGCGGTAAAGATATTTTTCGCCGCAAGGTGTTACCATTACTGAAGAATTATAGATTTCATCACCATCTTTTTCCGCAAAGCCGAACACAATTGCAGCATCTTTTTCTATCGCTTTTTTGGCAAAAAGATTAATAAATTCGCTCTCAAGCGAATCAGCAAGCTCTAAAACTTCAGATAGAGAGACAAACTGATAGCCTGTGTAACAAAGCTCAGGCAATATGTATAAATCAGCAGAAACGCTATCTATAAGAGCAAGAAGCTCTTCGCAGTTTTTCTTTTTTTCTCCAAAAAGCGGATTGTTCTGGACAAGTGCAACTTTCATAAGACCTCTATTTTATTGATGATAATTCTTCTTTCAATGCTGATGATGCCTCTTTTTCCTTTGATTTTATATCCGCAAGAGTTTTTTCAAGAGCATTGTTTAGTGGCTTTAGTGCTGCGGCAAGTTTCCCGGGGTTTGTTTCGCTTACAATTTTATTCCACTCTTCATTCCAGAGATTGTAGGCATCCTGCAGCGTTGTTGTAAGCGCATAATGAAGCAGCAGTTTTTCCCGATGTTTTGCGTAAGTCTCTTCTTTCCATTTTTCATCCATCCGCTGGTAATGAGGGCCTTCCCATTTTTTGATGTAGAATTTGTAGAGTTTTTCTGATGTTTCAAAATAGCTGGTTAGTTTTGCATCAAGGTTATCAATAAGTTTCGCTGCGCGGCTGAATTCCTTGAGCTTTGAGTCTCGCTCAAGTGCTCTCATATCATTTGAAGTATTTTTGAGCATGGTATGATTTGGAACATATTCATTTTGAATCTTGACAAGATTATTTGAAAGCATAATAACCTGCACATTCTGGGATGAAAATAGTGATGTGAAAAAGATGCAAAGTGTTAGAAAGATTAGTTTTTTCATCTGTTACTCCAAAAAATATTATGGAACTCTGTAAAGAAATCCTCTTGTTTTTCTTCCTTTAAAATCATAGCTTTTTAGAAATTCATGAGAGCTTTTCATGTCCATATTTCCGAATGATTCCGAATAAATGTATGCTCCATGAAGATTTTTTTTTCTGAATAATTCCTTTGTTTTTTCTTTAGGGATTTCAGAGTTTACGAGAAGCACTTTTGAATTAACAGGTATTGAGTCAAGAACAGTTTCAAGCTGTTTTTGGCTTGCAGAAATATGCTCTTTTACCTTGAAAAAAGATGAAGTGCCATCGTCTTCTTTAAAGCCGGAAATGTTTACAACATAAACAGATTCTTCGGTAAAATTAAAGACAAACGATGTTGCTTTGTCATATATTTTTTCGCCTGCGAGATATAAAAACCAGAGAGAAACAAGGATTGAGGCAAATATTGCGATAAGTCTGAAAATCCGTTTTCTTGTAAAATAGGAGAGAGCTCCCATTGGCAGAAGATATAAGGTTGTTCCAGCAAAAAAGCCGACAAAAAGCATCATTCCGCCAAGCGCACCGCCCAAGTCAAAGCTTCTGGTTAAAGCTCCGAGAAATGAGGGACAAATCGAGATTCCTGTAATCACACCAATCAAAAATGGATTGCCTGTGAATTTAGAGAGCTTAACTGCAGGACAGCCGTTTTTTTCGTGTTTTCCTTGCTGAAAAGCTGAATAAATCAGATAGATTGCAAGAAGAATATAGGAGATTATGACAAAGGTTTCTGTTTCAATATAGTCATTTACAACACTTCCGAGTAGGCCTGCACCGATTCCAAAAAGAGAGTAGCTCAAAAACCGGCCAAGACTTAGATAAAGCACTGTTTTTGTTGCACTTCTCACAGAGTGTTCTTTCTGCATTATCAAAGAGGCATAAACAGGGCCACAGGTTATAAGACAGCTGGCTCCGAGCGTGAGGCCAAGGAGAGCTCCTTCAATTAGATGATTAATCATGTAATTATCCTAAAACATTGCAGTTATTTCAGCTGTTATGCCGAAAGAGTCTTTATATGACTGATTTGCCTGTGAATTCAAGTTGTTGACATAGTAAAATCCTGCGTGCGGATAGATGTATTCGCTAATCCAGCCAGCATCAAATTCAAATCTCTGCTGTGTTGGAACAAAGCTTCTTACTGTTGAATCGCTGTATTTGTAGGCTTTGCCGAATTTGTGAATGTAACGAGCTTTGGCTAGGATTGAGTTGTGCTGAAACTGGGTTTCAACAAACGGCCAAACCGGAAAATAGAGAGAATCACTGTCTGTCAACTTATTTTCTTTGTCGCCTTTTAAAATCTGGATTGTTGAGCCGCCTGCAATACTGAATTTATTAGCCATTATCCATTCTCTTGCCATAAAACTTATGGTTCTGTCAACATAGTGAAGCTTGCTGTCTTTGTCGAGAGAATATTCGTGGTTAAACCATGCAAACAACTCTGTTGTTTCTCTTAAAAAATATCTGCCGCGAAGGTATAAGCCGCCTCTTTTGTTTTCTGTAATTATATCTTTATCGCCGGAAACATTTTTTGCGTAAACATTGTAAAAAAGGTGTAGATCCTTCTCAATTCTGTAATCGCCTTTGAGTCCAGCCTGGATGGTTTTGTAATCGTAAGCACTTTTTGAGTTTTCTCCACCGCTTAGCATTGAAAGTGAGGCGTAAGGAAGAAAAAGATTTTTAATTCTGTAGCGGATTTCAGCAGTTAAGCGGCTGTATTTTATATCTTTTTCGCCCTCAGTACCGGTATATTCCAAATCGCCTTTGAGTGTCTGGCTGTAGAATCCGTAACCAAGCTGTGTTTCAATTTTTGGCCAAAACGGCATTTTGGCATCAGCAAAAACTTCTCCTGAAAGAGATTTTGTTCTGAATCCGTAAAGATCACCGCTTGAAACCGGCAGGTTGAGCTTCTTGTCATTAGAAAATCCAAAAAAGGAGAGAATGACACCGCTTCTTAAAAAGCTGTTTTTGTATAAGCCGCCGGCTCTTATTCCGCCGTAACTGTATGAATTTTCTTCAAAATTATTTGATTCAGCCATAGCATCACCTTCAGGAAAACCTTTGAAAAATGTGCCATCACCATAAACGGAGAATGATTTATTTATGTCATAATCTGTCAGGGCTTTGATGTAGGCTGTTGTTGGTGCATATTTTGTATCGTTGCTATCTTTTAATGAATAAAATCCGCCTGTTGAGATTTCTGACTCTGCAAAAAGTGAGGCGGAAAATAGTGCAAGTGCAATAAAAACTCCTTTTTTCATTATTCACCTCCGGTTAAAGTGTCTGTCGGACAAACTTTAACACATCTGCCGCATTCAGTACATTTTGACGGGTCAATAACAGGCTTCCTCTCTGCACCGACAAGATGAATCGCATCAAAAGGACAAGTGTTTTCACATTTACCGCAGCTTATACATTTGGCGGTGTCAACAGATATTGAAGCATCTTTGCTTTCATCAATACCGCATCCCGAAACTAAAAGTGAAAGGAGAAAAAAGAGTCCGAAAATCAGGCGAATCATTTCTTAACCTCCTTTTTTACAGGTGCACCAAAAGAGCAGGCTTTAGCGCAAAGTCCGCAGTTTATACATTTTTCAGGGTCAATAACAGCTTTTCCTGATTTCATAGTTATTGCTTTTGTAGGACATACTGGAACACACTCTTTACAGCCAGTACAATCTTTTTTCTGAATAAAATAAACTACTTTTGATGTTGGTTCTATTGATTTCGGAGCAGTTTCAACTTTATTTTGAGCGGTTTCGTTCTCTACTTCATTTTTTTTTTTATCAGTAGAAATTGCTTTCACTGGGCATTTCGGTTCGCAAAGGCCGCAGCCGACACATTTTTCCGGGTCAATCACAGCTTTTGTTCCCTTCATAGTTATTGCTTTTGTTGGACACACAGGAACACAGAGTTTACAGCCTACACATTTTGGTGCATCAACCTTAAAAATCTTTTTTTCTTCACCAGTAAGAACAGTTGAAAGGATAAAAACAAAAATAGCCACAAACGCAATCTGAAAAATTTTCATAATTCCTCCTCCTTAATATGATGCGGTTTCTTAGTAATTTTAATAGTATGCATAGTTTTTCTTCTTTTTCTGTTTCTTGGGCACGCTTTTTCACACTCAAAACACATAATGCAATCAATATCATCAACCATTCCATCAAGTCTGCATGTATCAATATTCATCGGGCAAGCACTTGAGCCGCAGACGCATCTTCCCAAAGCTCCGCAAACTTTTTTGAGAGTCCATGTCGGGAGAAATTTGTATCCTATTTTGCCGGCAAAACCCATAAGAAAACCGAGCGGGCAGATAAATCTGCAGAAAAATCGCTCGACAAATATTGAGGCAACAATGAATGAAATTAAAACTATAAGTGAAGATAACAGCGTGATTTTATGGATATAATCGCCTGTCAATATTATCGGGCAGAGATAAATAAAGAAGAATGAGCCAGTAAAAAGAGGGACAAAAATTGTTAATGATAAAACTATGTTTCTAGTCATTACCGAAAGCTTTTTTGTGTGATTATTCACCCCTTTTCGGTGGTTAGGAAATACAATTTTTTTTGGAAGAAATAGTAAGTCAGAAACAAACCCAATAATGCAGAAAGTCGCACAAAAAAACCTGCGAAGAAAAAACGAGGCGGAAATTAGAAGAATAAAAAAGAACGCACCGTATGTGTAAACAATTCCTTTTTCCGGAACTTTATAGAGGGTGCAGCCAGTTGAGAAAGGGCAGAAACGATGAAAACTGTAAATCGGGAGTCCATTTAGTAGGAAATAAAAAAGCAGCATAAGCCCAATACTTAGTATTCCAGCTATAACTAGCCGATATTTTTTGAAAATCTCCACAACGCACCCCAAATGCTTGTTGTTAGCAACTATCTTAGTTTATAAATACAGAAATATATGTCAATTTTAAGAAATATTTTTGGAGTTTTTCCAATAACTATTTATAGAATATTGCATTCAAAGCCCTCTTGTGACATAATTAAGTGTTTTTTTCGTTGGAGGGAAAATGAATTTTAATATTGAACCAAGATCTGTTCCGGAAAAAAGAAATTTTTTATACATGAGTCAATACGAAAAACAAAATGAAAAAATTCCAGGAAAATTTCCTGTCAGAGCGATTGAATGGGATAGAGAATTCTATCCTATTGAAATGCTTAATGGAATTGTTGAAGGAGAAACCAGGCTTTTTTCAGTTTGCTCTCCGGAATCTCCAAATGAACTTATCGAAGCTCTTGTTTATGCTTTTCATCTGCAAAAAGGGGATGGAGAACAGGATTTAGTGAGGCTTATGGAGTCTGTTTCCCGATTTTTTGAAAATCCTTACGATTATATCCAAAAACTAAGTGAAGAAATTGGCAAACATTTTGAAAGAAACAGAGATTTTTATCTCTGGTCAAATACTCTTGACAGTGAAACAAAAAATCTTTTTCTCGACAAAAATATTTCGATAAGAATTCTTTTCAGACTTAAAGATGAAGATGAAAAATTTAAAAAAGAGTTGGTAAATATTCTTCTCAACTTCAATCCAAGCTCAAATACACTCAGGAATGTTGTTGATTATTCTAGGGAAATTGTTCTTCGTGAAAATATTTCATTTCACGAGCTTTTTGAAAAACTTGAGATGCGACAGATTCTTGAAACAGATTACACTCCCAAAGATAAGTTTAATCTTTTTATGGAACGGCTTTATCTCCTCCGGTTTCCAATCTGGTCGGCAAAAAGAGCTGCTATAAAGAGAGAAGCAGACTCATTTAGAGCAAAAACTGGGGTGGAAATTGTTCCTCCCGACTTCGCAGAAGGGAGTAGTGTTGAGATGCGGATAAATATCTCATCTGTTGAGGAAGTCTATGATATTTTTAGCAAAATCAAGAAAGAAGAGCAGATTTTAAAAGATATTTTGGGAGAAATAAAAGAGTGATTGATCGAATTGTAATTTCTCCTGAAATAAGGAGCAATCCTCTGGCTGCAAGCGTTTCAGAAAAACTTGGAATTAAACCCGAATATCTGACAAAAGAGGAGCTGATTGAAGAGACTAAAAATCTCGAATTTAAAGAGTCGTTTAAAAATTCTAAAAAAACACTCTTTTTTACAGAAAACAAAGGTAAAATGCTGAAAAAATGTCCTGGCAGTAAAGGCGTTTTGTGTTGTAATTATTTTACAATTAATTCTGTTTCAGGTTGTCCTTTTGACTGTTCTTATTGTATTTTACAGCATTATATTCAGAACAATCCTTTTATTTCTATTTTTGTAAATAGAGATTCAGTTATTGATGAACTGAGTGAATTTCTTAATAATCACAATCATATACGCGTTGGAACAGGTGAGCTTGCCGACAGCCTTGCGCTGGATCCGCTTATTGATGAGTCAGGCTTTTTTCTAAAAGCGATTCGAGATAATGGCTGGGAAAATAAAATTACATTTGAGTTTAAAACAAAATCTGCCGAAGTTGATGGTTTAATCGAAAATTATAAGAAATATCAGGGACTTAATGTTGTTGCCGGATTTTCTGTTAATAATGAACAATTTAACAAGACAGATGAGATTGATACAGCTTCAATTGATGCGCGGCTTGCGGCTGCAAAAAAATGCTCGGATGCAGGAATGAGGGTTGCCATACATTTTGATCCTGTAATTATGCTTGATGAAAATATGCTTCACTACATGCAGCTTATTGACAAGATTTTTGGTTTTCTTGACCCTAAATCAGTTGCCTGGATAAGTATGGGTGGATTCAGGCATACACTTTCTTTAGGCTCGGTTATAGAAAAAAGGTTTCCTCAATCGAATCTTCTTCAGGGTGAAATGTTCCCTTCAGACAGAGACAACAAGCTTCGGTATCTCTCAACTATAAGACGCCGTTTTTACAAGGCATTTAAAGATAGAATTGAAAGCTATATTCCAAATCCGCCTCTTTATTTGTGTATGGAAAAATATTTTATGTGGCAGGATACGGGTATGGAATGCAGAAATCTTCCAGAACTTTTTTCTTAATAAATTCAAGGAAATAGAATGAAATTCTCCATAAATCTTCAGGAAATTCTCTCTTCACCTTATTTTCTTGAAGGGAACCAGCTTTTTAGTTCCGGGAAAATAATAATAACAGGACGGATTTTTGATGAAAAATTCCTCAAAATAGAAGGAATAACCCAGACAAGTCCAAAGAGGAATGTTACAATAACAGTCCGGAAAGATGGCTCTTTTGAATCAGTTGACTGTTCTCTCCACGGTTCTTTGTTGTGCGAAGATGCGGTAGCTTTAGCTCTCAAATATAATGAGCTTTCTGTAGAAAATGAAAACCCTGCCAACCAGCTTCTTGATTTTATAAAAAAGCCTTTAAATTCAGAGACTAAGCATTTTTTTGAATTTGATATTATTAAAAACGGCGAGCTGATTATTAATAGTGATGATTCTTTAGGGAAAAATCAGCTCAATCTGTTGTTGAAAAATATTCCTAATTCTATGAAACCATCGCTTTTAGGGCTTATGCCGGAGCGATTTGTTTTTAGAAAAAAAGAGATTAAAAAAGGACATTTTCCTCTTGCTCTTCACTATGAATTGCGGGATAAATCGCTTAGCTTTAATCTGCCTTCAAATTTGTACTATTTTAAAGAGCCTGGTATTATTTTTAACACCGAAAGTGCTGAGGTGAATTCTCTTTCTGCTGAATGTGAAAAAATACTCTCAATTCTTCTTGATTTTCGAGCTGATTTTAATTCAGAGGAAGAGCTTTATCCTGTTATTCAACAGTTAAGTGACCGTATTTCTTCGTTTTTTCTTCTGTCTGGAACTCTAAATATTGGCCGCTCAACTATTGATAAAGCGCAGCTGAAATTTATTGTTGATTTTACAAAAAATGCAGTAAAAATGAAGTGTTGCCTTGAAACTGAAACCGGTGAAATTATATTTAAACCACAAAGAAACGATGCAAATCATACCTATACTTCGGGTTCAAATGTAATTTATCTCTCAACTTTTTTTGCCAAACAGATTAAATCAATTGCAAAAGAGGCTGGATTTAAGATTTCTGGAGATGAATTCAGCGCGCCAGCCTACATGCTTTCTGAAATAATTGCAGAAAACGGGATTCTTGCGCAAAACGGGAAAATTCAACTTTTAAAGGAAATTGAAAAACTTGAGCTGACAGATGAAGATGCTGAAAAACTCGAAATTTCTTTATCGCTTAATCCTGAAAAAGGATGGTTTAGTTTTGATATAAAATTTCCGGAACATATTAGACCGCTTCCTTCGGAGTCGCTTTTTGACGCAATAAAACAGATTGAAAAAGGAAGAGAATTCCCAGTTGTTCAGGATAGTTCAGGCCGCCCTGTGATATTAGAAAAAAGTGCCGGATTCCTCCGGAAAATCTGGGAACTTTATCTTGATGGTTCAATAAAACCTGGCGAAAAAATTGCAAATTTTTATCTGCCTCATATTTTAAAAAGAACAAACACCAAAAACATTGATTTTTTTGACGGTACCGAGGCTGAACTCGAAAAATATCACTCAATTATAAATGCTCTTTCAACACAAACTCTTCCTGAAATAGAGCTTGACGCTAGTCTTAAAACTGTTTTGCGTCATTACCAGCAAGATGGTGTGAAATGGATTTCACTTCTTCAGAAAATGGGACTTGGCGGTATTCTGGCAGACGAAATGGGGCTTGGAAAAACACTTCAATCACTTGCTTTTCTCCAGTCAAACAATTTTTCAGGCACATCAATTGTTATTGCTCCAAAAACACTTGTCTGGTCGTGGGATAAAGAAATTGCAAAATTCTTTCCAGAGATGAAACGAGTTGTAATTACTGAGCTTTCTCCGACAGAAAGATATTCTTTATGGAAATCTGGAGTTGGACAGCTTTTTATAACTTCATATTCCACAGCTGTAAATGATTATAAAATTTTAAAAGATATGGAATTTGACTGCATTATTCTTGATGAAGCTCACCACATAAAAAATTCTGCAACTAAGCGGTTTCATTGCGTAAAAAATCTCAAAAGCAAGTTTAGGCTTGCTCTGACAGGAACGCCGATTGAAAATCATTTAAAAGATATCTGGACTATTTTTCAATTTTTGATGCCTGGAATGCTTGGTAAAAAAGCTGAGATTGACAGGATTGAGCGGCTTGATGACCATGAAAAAATTGAGCGGCTTGCAAAAATCACGGCTCCTTTTATTTTGCGTAGAAAAAAAATCGAGATATTGACAGAGCTTCCTCCAATAATTGTTAATGAATGTCCTGTTGAAATGACAACAAAACAAAAAGAAATTTATCTTTCAATGCTGCTTCGAGGAAGAGCCGAGTTTCTTGAATCTGGCGAAAAGATGTCTAAAATCGAGATATTATCTCTTCTCACAAAGTTGCGGTTGGCCGCAAATCACCCGATGATGGTAAGCGATTCTGTCACAGATTTTGAAGAATCAGGAAAAATTGCAATTATACATGAACTCCTTGAAGATATTAGAGAATCAGGCGGCAGAACTCTGATTTTCAGCCAGTTTGTTAAAATGCTTAAACTGATTGAAGGTTCTCTTTTAAGCCGGAAAATTCCATATCTTTATATGGATGGTTCAACAACAGACAGGGTTGAGCTTGTTGACAAATTCAATAGCGGCACAGGTGAGGTTTTCCTTTTGAGTCTTAAGGTTGGCGGACTTGGCCTTAATCTGACTGGTGCTGATAATGTGATTATTGTTGATCCATGGTGGAATCCTGCGGCTGAAGAGCAGGCTTTTGCCAGAGCTCACCGAATTGGTCAGTCAAAACAAGTAGTTGTCTCAAAGCTCTACAGTCTCGAAACAATTGAGGAGCGAATCATAAATATGCAGCAGAATAAGCGGGAACTAGCTGATTTTATTACAAGTAAAGCTGTGAATGAACCTTCCAAAGATTTTATAAAAATGCTTGCTGATCTGGAGCTTGATATAAGACCGAAATAGTGATTCTTTAGATTTATTTCAAAATCATACAGCCGCAACCTGAGCTTTCGTCTTTAGTAATCTGAGTTTCATCGGATAAAGAATCGCTGTTTTCATTTTCTGTCATACTGGAGTTGTCTGATGTTGAAATATCTGAATCAATTATAGGAGTTGTGTCATTTTCAACAACTGTATCTTTGTCATTCAGCGGAGTTTCATCTGTTTGTGCGGTGGTGTCCAAATCTGAGTTTTCAATTTTGTCGTTATCTGGCTGAATTGGAGCATCATCCTCCGGTTGAACTGCAGCGTCAGCGTCAGCTAATATCTCAGAATCATTGCTGTTATCAGGATTTTCCGTGTCAGGAACTTCACCGCAGTCGCCGTTTGATGCCATTAAAACAAGTTTTTCAACATTTAAAACACCGTATCCAAAACATGCTGAGTGGGATGAAGTGCCAATATGCGGGTCGTTTTGATTTTGCCAGTTGTAGGTTTCTTCTTTTGTTGACCAGCCGCTCGAATAATCAACCGTGCATGAATCTGTGTTTTTGTCTACCGCATTTTTAATGCATTTCATCGCATCAACCCAGCTTATTTCGGGATTTGCAGAAAACATAAGTCCGACTGCTCCGGTTACAACCGGTGCTGCTGCTGAAGTTCCAAAAAATCCTTTTGTGTAGTTGGTGTCAGAAAAGTTTGTGTAACCTTTAAAAACCTTGCTGTTGTAACCAGCATCACCCGTCACATCAGTTGACGGAATCCCGTGTTTTTCATTTAAAACCTTGCCTGTATCATCGCTCCAGTCACCAACTCTGACAGAAAGATCAATATAATCGCCGAAGTTGCTGTATGTCGCGATTCTTCCATCTCTTTTGAGTGCGGAAACTAAAATTATGTCATTGCTGGAAAGTTCGGGATGTGTATTGATGTTGCATGAATCATTGCCTGCCGCAAAAATTACAATTGTTCCGAGTCCGTTTCGCCCCTTTTCTTTAGCATATTTTATTCCGTTTTCAATATATGGCTTAAATGTATCATCAACTTCTTTGCAGCCGTTCGGATTAATTAATCCCCAGCTGTTATTGATTGCATCTGCGCCAGCATCAACCACAAATTTAAATGCAGCCTCAACATCGGATTCAGACATGTAGTTTTCAACCAATCTTACCGGAATTATTTTACATTTCTGGCAAACCCCGCTGACTCCAATTCCATTATCTCCTCTTGCTGCAATAATGCCTGAAACAGCTGTGCCGTGTGGATAATTCTGATCAGGTGCTCCAAAAACCGAGGTGTCTTCGGGATTAGGGTCTTCATCGCCATCAATATAATCAATCCCGACAACAGAGCCATTTGTTTTTAATATATTTTACGATAAATCGGGATGATTAGTGTCTGTTCCTGTGTCAAGACCC
>CAZISX010000004.1:0-7137 GCA_964542005.1 uncultured Spirochaetales bacterium | reverse complement strand
TGCTATCTTTATGTTTTCACTGCCTTTTTCTGTATCCCAAGCTTCTTTTATGCGAGATTCTGTAACATGCCATTGATCGCCGATAAGCGGATCGCCTGGGAGAGCATTTGCGGTATATCTGTTTATAAAATCGGGTTTTGCCCAGACAACAAGACCGGATTTAAATAGTTTCTGTGCTGTCTCAAAAAGATCTGTTCCGGCAGCAGCTTTTGTTAGGTAATAGTTGATGTCGTTAGTGTCATTTGTTATGACTGAAAGATTTAACTTCTTGATAATATTATTTCTTTCGTTTACGCTGACAGATTTTTTGAATACAAAACCTATCTTGCCATTAAGAAATATTTTCTCGCCGGAAGCTCCGGCAATTACAGGCCAGCCTCCACTATTTTTAGGGAAAAGTGATTTTTTAGAAACATTAATTGTCGAGAAAGAGTGTTCTTTGCCGGAAGAATCATAATAAAAGTTTTCTGCTGAAAATAAAGAGCCAGCGCAAAATACAACAAGCGCCATAATAGCGAATTTCATAATAACCTCCGAAATTTTTTAAAAAAAGACAAAACCAGGGGCAAAATGTTATCAGAATAATGTGGAAAAATCAATGACTTTAGAGGATTCCTTCAGATTTGAATGAATAAAATTTTTCACTACCAAAAATTACATGGTCTAAAACCTCAATTCCAAGCATTTTTCCTGCTTCAGATAGTCTTTTTGTTACAACTATATCTTCTTTTGAAGGTTCCATTGTCCCCGATGGGTGGTTGTGGCACAAAATTATACTTGCTGCACGATCTGTAATTGCATCTGCAAAAACTTCTCTCGGGTGAACAAGACTTTGATTTACAGTGCCAATCGTAATTACCCGTTTTTCAATAAGATTGTTTGCGCCATCCAGCGTGATTGTGATAAAATGTTCCTGTTTTTTGTCTTTCCACTCTTTTACAACCTCATAAACATCGCCTGCTGAAGTGATTTTATAAGTGCTTGCCGGCGTATGGTATCTTTTTGCAAGTTCAATTGTCGCAACTATTTGACATGCTTTGGCTTTTCCGACACCATTTATGGTTTGCAATTTATCTATTTCAGGCTCTCCTTTCGATTCATCAAGAAGTTTTTCAATCTCTTTTGAAATTTTAAAAAGTGGTGTGTTTTTCTGGCCTGAGCCAAGAATCAGTGCTATAAGCTCATAGTTTTTAAGGGCTTTAGACCCTTTTGAGAGTAGCTTTTCTCTTGGCTTGTCATCTTCGTAAAGCTCTTTGATTTCTTTGATTTTCATGTTGCACTCAATTGTGGTTTAGTTCAAGAATTATACTTGCCTGAGGTGGACAAATCAATATAATTGTTCTAACTTTTTGGGGGGTATTATGAAAATTTTAAATATTGTTGATATCAGTCTGGTGAAAAATTTTCTTAGTAAGTTTTATCTTACGAAAGATATTGATTATCTTTTCATGGTTCCGCATCTGGAGCTTTTAAAACGCCATATAGAGCAATATAAACCAGACCTTATCCTTATGCAGAGTCTCTATTCCGACTGTGATTTTATGAATTTAATAAAGCAGGTTAAAGAGATTTCTGAGGCTCATATTATTGTTTTGGGAATCGAAGATGATAGCCGTGATTTCGTAAGATTAAAGAAAAAGCTTGCACAGAATGGTGGGATTTCTCTTATTCGTAAAAACGATTTTGTTGATAGATTTCGGGAAATTGCAGATGCCTACTCAGGAACAAAGGCGGAATTGCATCAAAAAATAATTCTTTATGCAGATGACAGCATGATGATGCACCGTTTTATTGATACAACTTTTTCCGGCTCCGGCTACAGGATTGTTCATGCTTATAATGGTCGGGAAGCTCTTGAAATCTATAACAGAATTCTCCCCGATCTTGTAATAACAGATATTGAAATGCCGGTTATGGATGGCTTTGAACTTTGTACAAAAATAAAGGAAGACAATAAAGGCCGCTTTATTCCAGTTATTGTTCTTTCAACAAGAAGCAAAAAAGAGGATGTTGACACAGCTTTTAACATCGGGGCAGATGATTATATTGTTAAGCCCGCCAAGCCAGAAGATATTTTGGCAAAAGTTGTCGAGTATTTAGCTTCAATTGACAGAAACAGGCGGAGCAAAATTCTGATTGTTGATGACAGCAAAGTTGTTTCAGAAATAATAGTTCACGCTATGCTCAAAAATAATCTTAATGTTATAACTGCATCGGATGGTCAGGAAGGCTTTGAGAAAGCTTTAAAAGAACGGCCTGAAGTCATTATAACTGATATCGAAATGCCGGTTATGAATGGTTATGAGCTGTGCGAAAAGCTTAAGGAATCAGGAGAATTAAGAGATACTCCGGTAATAATGATGTCAACTCTTCATAAGCCAAGCGATATTAAAAGGGGCGAAAAACTTGGGATTTCCCGTTATTTCACAAAACCGTTTGATGTTGAAAAGCTTGTTATTGTGGTCGAGCAGCTTCTGGTAGAAAAGTATAATATTTACAAAAAAGAATACGAATACATGCTTTCAACAATCAAGGCACTTGTTTCAGCACTTGAAGCCAGAGATGAATATACAAAAGGACATACAGAGCGGGTTTCAACCTATTCTATAATGCTCGGAAAATTTATGGGACTCTCAAAAAGTGAGCTGGATGATCTTGAAATCGCTTCAAATCTCCATGATATCGGAAAAATCGGTGTTCGTGATGATATACTTCTTAAGCCTGGCAAACTTTCTGACGAAGAATATTCCAAGATTCAGGAACATGCAATAATTGGTGCTGAAATTTTAAAACCGATTAGTTCTCTCAAAAGAGTTGTGCCCCTTATTCTTCTCCACCACGAAAGATGGGATGGACGAGGCTATCCGACAATGATAAAAGAAGATGAAATCCCCCTTGGTGCAAGAATTATTGCAGTTGCAGACACCTTTGATGCAATAACTTCAGACAGACCATATAGAAAAGGTCTTTTGTTTGAAAAAGCTTTTGAAATTATAAAAGAAAATATTGGAACACAGTTCTGTCCGAAGTGTGCGGCTGCATTTCTTCTGATGATGAGTAAATAAAGTCCGTAACCTGCCCTTAAATATTTACTTAATAAGATGTATTGTGTATACAAAAACTTATCAAATTCGGATAGCTAAGTCAAGAAATCATTTTGGTGCCTGATAATGTTTGTGATTACAAAAAGTTACTGAACAGTTGCTTTCTTGGTGTTGATATTTTCCCATGCTTTCATAGCTTCTTTGAGCCCGTTTGCAAGGTCATTAACTTTTTTAGGAGTAAGGATAATTCTGTTGTTTACAATGCCAAATTCGCCTTGAGGCTGCATCATAATAAAATCAATAACAAATTCCTGATCAGAAAAAGTTATAGAAAAAGAATTTGCAAAATCGCCGGAAGCAACATTGTTGTCTTTAAGTCTAAGTTGAATACTTTTCTGATTTTCCTGTTTTTTTTGTTCGTCGCTCATAAATCCTCCAATAAATTTAAAATGTGAAAAAACAACGCGATTATAGCACAGAGAATAATTTTGTAAAAACTTTTAACCCTATTTTATGAAATTTCCTGGCACGGCATTTGTTTTGCATAAAGGAATCATCTTTATTGAGGAGGAATTTATGAAATTTGTGCTTTTTATAATTTTTATACTTTGCGGGGCATCTCTTTTTTCTCAGGAAATGTCTATTTCAGGCGATGTTTCTGTTGGAACAGGTCTTCAGGCAGGAATTGGCGAAAAACGAACAGAGTGGAATCATACACCTATATTTATGGATTTTGAAATAATGGTCAACACAGATAATGATCCGTTTTTAGAGCTTGGAGCTTCTCTTCTGATGCCTCTTGAATCTCGGATGGGGCTTGGTTTTGTGCCAAAAGTGAAGCTGAAAAAAGGGTTTGACACAGGTTCTGAAATTTATACAACTGCCGGGATTCCTTTGTTTTTTATTGGTTTTAATATGCAGGGTGGCTCTATTGAGGTTGGATTTAAACAGAAGCTTGGGAAAAATTTTGCAATATTTGGCGAAGGTATTGTTGCGGCTTATCCAAGAGGAAAGGATTTGCCAAAACTAGACAATGGTGAGCAACCAATGATAACCCAGTTTAATATTGCCGGCGGAATCTCAATTACATTTTAATTTGACGGTTTTTCATAAGAATTTCAAGCTGTTTAGTGTTAGTCTTGATTATTGACAGTTCCTCTTCTGTTGCTCCCTGGAGATAGGTTTTTTCCAGATTTTTCATTGCTTCAGCCATAGCTTTAAGCATTTCCTCTCTTTTGGCCGGATCTTTTTCAATCAGCTCCAGCTGTTTTCTTTTTGTTTCAAGAATATCGGGTTCTGATTTGATTTTTTCACCCATAAACACTCTTATAATTTTCTCAGATTTTGCTGCATAAACATCAAAGTCAATTTTTTGACTTGCGAGATATTCCTTAATCTCATTTTTTGCTTTTTCTTTAATCTTTTCAATGGCAAAGCTATCATCTTTGTTTGGTAGTTTCATTATTTCAGCATCATATTTTGCTACAATTTCATTGATTGACGGATTCGTTTTTATAAATGTAGCCACATCATTCCGGTCAAAATGGATAACGCTAAAATCTTTCTTAGCCACAGCCTGCTTAAGTTGTTCTTTGTTTACATTTTCCTCTGTTTTCTTTTTCTGACAAGATAAAATAAGTGCACACAAAATCATCACACCAAGCAGTAGTAATCTTTTTTTCATATAAACCTCCAAATTTAAGACCAGAAATTTATATTACCGCATTTGCCAGAAATCAATATTATTTACCCAGCTTTCTTGATTTATCCCTGTTAAACTGTAATAATCAACCCGTTATAAATCTTCCACAGGCGTTAGCAATATGAATTATTTGGCTTTTATCTATTTTATTGTTTTTCTTGTTTATCTTTATTTTGGTATTTATGTTCTGTTGCTTGACCCGAAGTCGCGACAGAATAGACTTTTTTTTATAGTATCAATCTCTTTTCAGGTCTGGGCTTTAGGATATACATTCATGGCTCTCTCGGAAACGAAAGATGATGCTTTTTTTTGGTATAAAGTCTGCTCGCCTGGATATGCTTTTCTTCCTGTGTTAAATCTTCATTTTTTTCTTGAGACAGCAGGGCAAAGGATTCAGAAAAAACTATTTTGGATTCTCTCTTCTATTTATGGTGTTGCGCTGATTTTTACAATTAAAAGTGCAACAGGAACACTTGTTCTGAAAGATCTTGAAAAAGCACCGTTTGGCTGGTATGAGATTCCCGCAAAGGGTTCTTCATGGCTTATGGCATATATTTTTTATTACACAATAATTCCATTCATTTCATTTTTGGTGATTTTAAAATGGCGAAAAAAGACAGAAAGTTTTCTTGAAAAGAAGCAGGCCGCAATTATCCTTATATCCGGCATTACAACAATGATTTTAGGGCTTGCATCCAACATCTTTATTCCAATGACAAATTTAAGACTTCCCTCACTTGCTGTTGCGTTTGTTCTTCTTTGGATTTTTGGTGTCTGGTTTGCAATTACCAGATACAAATTAATGTCACTAACTCCAGAAAGTGCTGCAATGAATATTCTCGAAACTATGTCTGAAATGGTTATTCTTATTTCCTCTGAAAGACGAATAATTTATATAAACAAAGCAGTTACAGAAATGCTTGGTTACAGCCAGAGCGAGATTGTAGGTTCAAATATGCAGATTCTTTTTGCTAGAACAATTGATGAATCAAAGGTGCGCACGCTTGTTGAAACAAGTGTTCTCCACAATGTTGAGACTATGCTCAAAAAAAAGGATAACACCCCGATTGATTGTATTTTCAGCGGTTCAATAATGTATGATTCTCGGAAGTTTATTGCTGGCGTTGTCTGTGTTGTTAATGACATAACAGACCTTAAAAAAGCAGAAAATGAGATAATTAAATCAAAAAACGAGCTTGAAAAAAGAGTTGTGGAAAGGACAAAAGATTTGGAGTCAGCAAAGAAAAAAGCAGAAGCAGCAAATGTTGCGAAAAGCCAGTTTCTTGCAAACATCAGCCATGAAATACGAACTCCAATGAATGGAGTTTTGGGAATGGTTCAGGTTCTTCTTACAACAAAACTCGATGATGAGCAAGTTGACTGTATTAAAACATTACAAACATCATCAGAACATATGCTCGAAATTATTAATCAAATCCTTGATTTCTCAAAAATTGAATCAGGGAGACTTGTAATAGAATCGCTTCCATTTTCTTTTCAGGATCTTATTTCCTCTATTCAAAAACCTTTTAATGCTGTAACAAGGGCAAAAGAGATTGATTTTTTTGTTTCTGTTGATGAAAAAATTCCTGAAATAATTAATGGTGATGCGCTAAGACTTAGGCAAATCTTATCGAATTTATTGAATAATGCTCTTAAATTTACAGAGAAAGGGCATATAACGCTAAGTGCTCTAAAAAAACAGGAAGATGAAGATTCAATAATAATAATTTTTTCAGTTCAAGACACAGGAATTGGAATCCCAAAAGAAAAACATGAAACAATTTTTGAATCATTCACTCAGGCAGATGGCGGAACAACAAGAAAGTTTGGAGGAACAGGTCTCGGACTTACAATCGCAAAACAGCTTGTTGAGATGATGGGCGGCAAAATGGAACTATCAAGTGAAGAAGGGAAGGGCGCTACATTTTCATTCACCGTTGGCTTTAAAAAGTAACTAGCCGCTTCTTGACAAAACTTTTTAAATTCACTATCCTAAATCCATTTGATTCTTGATTAAAATGTTGGGAACAAAAAGGTTTTTTAGGAATTAATTGAAGAATCGAGTTGATTAGGATTATATTTTCGCCAAACTTTTTCAGGAGTTTTTCAAGATGAAAAAAATGTTGCCGATTGGGATACAGGATTTTAAAGAATTAAGAGAAAGAAACTGTATCTATGTTGATAAGACAGAAATTCTTAAAAAACTTATCACAGAAGGTAAATACTATTTCCTCTCCCGTCCGCGAAGATTCGGGAAATCATTAACAATTTCAACTTTAAACGAGATTTTTGAAGGGAATCAGGAACTTTTTAAGGGTCTCTTTATTTACGATAAAATTGAGTGGAAAAAACGGCCTGTAATCAGGATTGATTTTGCAACAAGTGGAT
>CAZISX010000003.1:62061-82377 GCA_964542005.1 uncultured Spirochaetales bacterium | reverse complement strand
TTCTGAAAGCGTTTTTTACCATTTAAAATCCAGCTCTGCTTTTATACCATCAAAATCAGGCATATACCTGCACATTCCACCCGTGCAAACTAAACCGCCCTTTATCTTACCATAAAAAAGTGAGGTTCTGAAGTTTTTATATTTGTAGCCTGCCGTAATGCCAGGATAATGTTTTTTTATATTACCATCTCCATCAACTTTGGTGTCCCAATAAGTGTCGCTGAAAGAAATAGTATACGAATTATCCCATCCAAAATCAAGAGCTGCAGCAATTTCCTGTGCATTTTTCCAATTTTCAGAACTATCATCCTTGATAAACAAAGAGCTATTTAATTTAGCTGAAAACTTTGAGATATTGCCACCTGTCTGAAGTGAGGAATAAATCCATTTTCTTTTGTAGTCGTAAAAACCTCGTTGAATTGCCGCATTATCAAATGATTTCGGGCCATTATCCGACACATCGTGAATTGCGCCTTTTAAAACAACAAAGGAATTTGCGAATCTTCTATCCAGAGTCACCGCTCCAAAGTAAAAATCTTCCGGCCTGTAATCAAAAACAGCATAATCCCAATTTCCAAGATTTTGACACTTTGCAAATTCACCTGTTACCAAAAGACCGGAGTAAGCGTCATCTTTAAATGAAACCTTTGCTTTCCCGCCCATTGTATCAAACTCGTTGTCTATCTGGAACTCATTCCAGATAAGTGTCGGAAGTATAAAATATCTGCGCTGAAAATCTTGATGTTCCATCTTCGAGTAATTTAGAAAATATTTCTCATACCGTTTGCCTTCAAGAGAAATTGTTAGCCTGTTTGCTCCTAAATCGAACCATTTAATTCCTGAAAAATAGAGTGCATGACCTGAAGAAAGGTCTTTGCGTGATTCTGTTCTTTCTCCGGCATCATAGGAATAAAAATAATCATAACCAAGCAATACAACACTGCCCCCTAAATATATATCTGAATTGTCAATCAGATTGTTCAGCTGAAGATATCCTCCTGTCAGATGAAAATTCTTTTTTATATCATCACAGTCACCGGCAAATTCGCAAAGCTCTTTTTTTTCATAGGCCAGCTGGTATTTTTCGTATTTTGCACCGGCATACTCAATTCCAAAATCAATTTTTCCAAAACGGTACCCTCCCTCAGCTCCCCAGAGATAATCATCAGACTCTTTCATCTTTTTTTCTGTTGCATAATCTCGAAGCGAAGGATTTGCTTTGCCACCAAAAGCCTTGGAATGGAAACCGTTTATTTCGGTTGATATATCAACTCCTCTTATTGTGTTGTCTCCATAAACAGGATCTTTTTTAAAAGAAAACATCAGGCCGCGATTCATACTTTCATAGAAATCACCTGCAGAAATCTTAAGAGAATCCCAGCTCCCTTTTGCAAAAATTTTATCAATATACTGCTCATATCCATGATTAAAAAAATCGTTACTCCATTGATATTTTTCGCCTTTACTCTCTTTATCGTAAGCGCGCTCATTGAACTTTATAACATCTTTAACAAGTCCAAAAGAGTAGTTTGTGCCCTTTATTTCAAACATTGTCTCAGACTGGAAATCAGAAAAATCATCGCCATCAGAATTGCCCTGCACCTCTTTATAATCCTTGTGAAGATGAAATTTGTTTTTTGTATAACCATTAAACTGCCAAATTGATTGATTGCTCTCCTTTTCATTATTTTCAGGAGTCTCCTCCGGAAACAATTGCAGAGAAACAAGTATGAAAATGAATAAGAGAACTTTTTTCATAATTTTTCCGTTATTTTATAAGTTGATCGAATTCTTTGAAAAGGGCAATTTCATCGCCAGGCTCATAACCTGTGTGTGTTGAAATTATCCGCCCATCCTTATCAACAAGTATTGAATATGGAACAGTGTCTCCTCCTGGAATAATTGAGCTTACCACACGATTTTCAGGATCAATTAAAACAGGAAAAGGAATTGAATTTTCAACAGAAAACTGCTTCACGAGAGAAATCCCTTCCTCTGAATCTATCGAAACAGCAGCCATCTCAACATGTTGAGAATATTTAGAATAAACCTCCTTCAACTTCAGGAGCTCTCCTTTGCATGGATCACAATAACTAGCCCAAAAAGAAACAAAAAGAGCTTTTTTGCCTAAAAAATCTTTTGATGAAAATTGCCTGCCGTCAATGGTTTTGAGCGATATTGAAAAAACATCTGCGTTGCTACTGTCTGACTTTGATGTTTTCGGCTTACCCGAAACAGAGCAGCCAGCCAGAAAAAAACAAATTATAAGAATAAAAAATCTCATCACAGAACTAATATGATTCTAAATAATAATCAATAATATCAGCATACTTCTGAGTCTCGCTGAAGCCTTCTTCATGGCGCAAAATCTTCATATCATCGCCATCAAGAAAAATATTAACAGGATACCCATTGTTTATAAATTTTTGAAAAACTGGCTGCTGATCAGATTTAAGGTAAGCATAAATAAATTCAGCCTGCGGGCCATAATCTTTAATCATTTTTTCTTTGAAATATTTAAGCCTTTCCGGCTCATCTCCAGGCTTAGGTCCATTCAGATATCCGTTCATAATAAGAATAATTTTAAGCCCTCTTTTATTAAAATCTTCGGTATTAAACCCTGAAAGATAGGTTTTTTCCACATTGCAGTATGGACAGTCATAGGTGCTGAAAATCAGCCAGATAAGCTCTGACTTTTTGTAGTACATTGCCAGATTATGCTCTCTGTTTTCTTCATCAAAAAAATATATGTTTTGAGCTACAAGACCTTTTTTCTTGCTGGATGAGGTTACCTCTGGATAATCATATCCTGCAAGCTCTTCATGTGTCGGCCATGTATCTGCATCAACAACGCTATCAACATCGGTAACCGGAACAACTGTGTCAGCATCACTGGCATCTTTGTCCTCAGAAACATCTTCATCAGGAATGGAGGCATCTACATCTACCTCTACATCAGCAACAACATTTTTGTCAGCATCAACAGTCTCATTTGTTGTGTCTTTCTCCTTGTTACCACTTCCGCAGGAAACAAAAAATCCCATACAAAAAAGTGCAAGAAAACACACAAAAGAATAATTTTTTTTCAAATCAAAACGCATAATAACCTCCAACTTTAAATTAATTTTCTGCCTTCAAAAGAATAACAGAAATATTATCTTTCCCGCCATTATCATTTGCTCTTGCAATCATTGTCTCGCAAAGAGTCTCGAGAGAACCGCCTTTTTTAATAATTTCAACCATGTCATCCTCAGAAATCATATCAGAAAGTCCATCAGAACAACATAAATAAATTTCTCCAGGTTTGATTGTGAGCTTCTGGACATCAACCAGAACATTTTCCTTCATCCCAAGAGCACGCATAATAACATTTTTATGCGGGAAATTTTTAGCCTGTTCTGCTGTTAGCTGGCCAGCCTTGATATATTCATTTAAAAGAGAATGATCTTCTGTAACCTGTCTGATTTTTCCGTTGTAAAAACAGTAACATCTGCTGTCGCCAACATGTGCAACATACAAAGTATTGTCCTGCTCAACAAAAAGCATTGCAACAACAGTTGTTCCCATTCCCTGATATGCAGCATTTGAAGTTGCAGCCTTAAAAATCCGGCGATTCGCAAATTTTATCCCGACCTTTAGCTTATTTGCATCAAGCGAAAGAGATGGATCAAGCTTATATGGCCAGGTCATATCTTCATCATCTGCTGAAGACTTGAAAAATTTAACAACAGTTTCTATCGCAATAGCACTCGCAATTTCGCCCGCATTATGGCCGCCCATTCCGTCAGCAACAACAAAAACGCCCTCTTTTTCAAGAACCGCAAAACTGTCTTCGTTAAGCTCTCTTTTCCTGCCGACATCTGTTTTCCCGAAACTAGAAATTCTCATATCTTACTCCATGATAATATCAATTAAAGGACCGCATTCTATTTTCAGCGTTCCTGATGAGTTATAAATATCGCCGTCAAGCGTGTATCGAAACGGCCGCTGCGCCTTAATTATAAATTCACGCCCAGTCACATCATCTGCAACATCGCAAGGAAGTGCTCTGCCAAGCCAAACCCGCGGAATCTCTCTTACAATTTTGGATTTATCTTTTAAAGCAACCATCTGAAAAGACTGAATTGAACCAGCAGCTCTTGGAAGAAGCTCAAACCCAAGACCAACCTCTGAAATTGAGGCCAGAATCATTGCCATATAAGGCTGATAACCAAAGCTAAATTTATCTGCAATTATCTCCATATTTAGAGGCGCAAACAACTTTTTGGCAACAGCTCCTTTGACAACCATAGAGAAGACAACCTTTAAAAGAGATTTCAGAGCAACAAAAGGAGAAGGATCGCCGCCTTCGTGATAAATATCCATAAAATTGCAGACAACACCATTACCAAAAATAAAACCATACTTATCATCTATCTTTATAAGCGGCTTTGTTTCAAACAAAAAGCTCTCTTTTTTACTGTATTTTCTGCACACATTTCCAAAAATTTCAAAAGTATCTCCCTTGATTTTTGAAGCAGTTGCAGTCTGATTCATTGTGCCGCCCTTTAAAATCGCGAGCTTAGGCAGTTTTTTGTCGCCATAAACTTTACATAAAGAAGAGAGTGCAATATGGATTGTTCCATCGCCCCCATTCACAGCCAAAATATCAATATCCTCTTTTTTGAAAACAGCCATCGCCGCATCCATCTCTTCAAAAGAGGTCGGGAAACAGGCAAGATTTTGGTCTGGAAGAAGATTCTTAATCTTATTAAGTCGCCGAGGATTCTTTCTGTTTTTTTTTGAAAATGGATTGGAAATCAAACCTATGCCAGCCATAAAACCTCATTAATTAAGCGTTTTTATTATATTAAGCAGGTGTTTTTTGTCAATTTAATAACTAAAATTAGAGCTTTCAAAAGTGCATCTCAAACCCAGTTAAGCAAGACTAACTTTCAACGAGAGTCATTGAGAGGAGCTTTACGACGCGGCAATCTAAAAATCAAAAACCAAAAAACCGTCTCATTTCCGCGAAGGAGGCAATCCTCATATTTGTTTTGGAATTGCTCCCATTTTTTACAGGAATATGACCAGACAATCAATTTTCATACTGTCAATTGACAAAATCACCAATTTGTGTTATAAACTCGCCGGATCAGTTTTCTGCACAATTCATTGCAGCCCAAACTAAAAATCCGCAAAAATACTAATCGCCACGGAGCAGTTAATGACATTTAATTCTTTTGATTCTATGAACCTTATTCCTCAAATTATTGCAGCACTTAGAGAAGAGGGCTACAAAAAACCAACCCCAATCCAAACCAGTGCAATTCCGGTTATTCTGGAAAAACGCGATATTTTCGGCATTGCCCAGACTGGAACAGGCAAAACAGCAGCTTTTGCAATTCCGATTCTTCAGATGCTCCACGACAATCACAAATATAATCGCGGCAGACGGAGCATAAAAACACTAATCTGCACACCGACCAGAGAGCTTGCCATCCAGATTGCAGATAGTTTTTCTGCTTACGGAAGATACACAAATGTTGAAAATGCTGTGATTTTTGGCGGAGTTAACCAGTTTCATCAGGTTACAAAGCTAAAACAGGGAATTGATGTCCTTATTGCAACTCCTGGCAGACTGCTCGACCTTCACGCTCAGGGTTTTATCTCGCTTCAGCACCTTGAAATATTTGTCCTTGACGAAGCTGACAGAATGCTTGATATGGGATTTATTCACGATATTAAAAAACTGATAAAACTTCTCCCAAAAGAGAGGCAGTCGCTTTTTTTCTCAGCAACAATGCCTGCAGACATACTTTCGCTTGCATCCACGATTCTGAACAACCCTGAAAAGATTGAGGTTACGCCGCAGTCAACTCCGGTTGAGGTGATTTCTCAGATTTGCTACTTTGTTGATAAAGGAAACAAAAAACACCTTCTTGCCCATCTTTTGGAGGACAAAAGCATTGTTTCCGCCCTTGTTTTTTCGAGAACAAAACATGGTGCGAACAAAATTGTAAGTGATCTTGAACATCTTGGAATTTCTGCCCAGGCAATCCACGGCAACAAATCACAGCCTGCAAGACAGAGGGCTTTAAGCGAATTTAAAAGCGGTGTGTGTCGTGTTCTTGTTGCAACAGACATTGCAGCCAGAGGAATTGATATTGATGAGCTTTCTCATGTAATAAACTACGATTTGCCAAACATTCCAGAGACTTATATCCACAGAATCGGTAGAACAGGAAGAGCCGGATTTTCAGGTGCGGCTATCTCTTTTTGCGATCACGAAGAAAAAGCGTTTCTTAAAGATATCCAGAAACTTATAGGCAAAGAAATCCCAACTGCTGAAAAACATTTGTTTATGCCGTCAAACAAGCCTGAAAATAATAGTGAAGCAGCTCCGGTGTCTCAGCAGAAATCTAATAAAAAACCTTTTTACAGACGAAATCCAAAACCTGGAAATCCAAAATAGGCAGCTCTGAATTCTCAGCATCTTTACCTGAATCATTAGATTTTTTGAAAAATTAATTGCAGGATTACAGAATTTCTATAAACTTTTTCTAATCAAAACAACTACTTGAGAAGCCATTCCTTCGCCTCTTCCTGTAAACCCTAGTTTTTCTGTTGTCTTACCTTTTATCATCACGCAGTCAATCCCAATTTCGAGTAGGTTTGCAACTGATTCTCTGATTTTTTCGCGATAAGGAAGAATCTTAGGCTGTTCGCACATTATTACAGCATCACAATTAACTACTATAAATCCTTTGGCTTTTACCTTTTCGAGAGCTCGGCTGAGCAAGATTGTGCTTCTTATATTTTTATAGCTTGGGTCATTGTCTGGGAAAAGTTCTCCAATATCTCCGGCACATGCTGCACCTAAAACCGCATCAGTAATTGCATGAAGCAAAACATCGGCATCGCTGTGACCTAACAACCCTAATTCACTATCTATTTTAACACCGCCAAGATACAAATCTCTATCTTTTGCAAAAGCATGAACATCAAATCCAAGTCCTACTCTAAACATTTGTCACCTCAATCTTTTTCTTCATCAATATTGCCGTAAAGCTGAAGTAATTTCATAAACTCTTCATCTTTTTGAGGATTTTTCGTTTTTTTAATATCAGGTTTTTCAAATTCGACAGGTGCTCTTTTTATGTCGCCTTTAGGCACATCTGTTACTTCCAACATTTTTGAGGTTTCCTTTTCAAAATCAGTCAAAAGCTCTCCAAAACTCTTTTTCTCATCTTTTTTCTCAAATTTCCCCTCTTTCCCGAGGAAAAGCTCTCGAAAAGTTGGTTCTTTTTTAGTTTGCTGCTCAAAAAGAAGACCATGCCGAATAAACTGCTCTGCAAGACGCATATCAAGTTTTTCTGCAACCTGCCTGTCGTGTCCGGTTATATTGTCATGCGCAGCTTTGTTGCCAAGTTGAAGCAGATTTTGAGCAAGTTCGTATATCGCAATATCAATTATTTTTTGATCTTTCAGAGTTCTAAGCATCTCTTTTATTGGCATGTTTTTGATGTCAATGCCATGTGTTTCACCAATGAAAACAAGGTTTTTCTCGAGCTTTATCCTAAGCTCCAAAATTGCACCGCGCTGAATATTTTCTTTCATAATAATCTCCCGAGTTCTACTGACAGCCACTCTTCTTTTTTATAAAGATATATAAAAATCAGTGCATTAATTGTCATTGCCGCCATAATTGTAAGCCATATTCCATTTGCTCCAAATCCAAGCGTAACAGCCAAAATCCATGCAAATGGTACTCTTAAAAGTGTTATTGTAAAGCTATATTTAAAGGTAGGTTTTGTATAACCTGCACCTGCAAAAGCACCATCTTCCAGAAGTATTAGAACTGACTGAAGTGTTTCAGCTAAAAAAACAATTCTCAGATACCGTGTGCCGTGAAAGACTATACCATCTGAATTATTGAATAATCCGGCAATTTGCGGCGCAAATATTATTATTACAAGAGAATAAATCAAGGTAAAAATTGCCAGATATTTTAAAGAGAATCTTGTTCCCGCAAGAACCCTCTCTTTATTCCCTGCCCCAAGATTCTGACCTGTAAATGTTGCTAGAGCAGAGGCCGCGCCCATTGAAAGAAAGTATGAGAGAGACTCTACTTTGTGACCGATTCCCATTGCGCCGACCACATCGCTGCCAAATTTTGCCCCTGTTTTTGCAAGAAAAAAATAGATAAACGAAAAAAACATACCTGTAAGAGCACCGGGGTACCCAATCTTAAAATAGTATAACCAGTTAATTTTTCTATTTATTTCAGAAGCAAAAAGATTCTTTTCAATCCATTTTCTCTTAACAAGAATTCTTATAAAAAGAATGGAGGAAACACCGTATGCAATAAGCGTTGCATAGGCTGCCCCTTTTGTCTCCATTCTTGGAAAAGGAAAAACGCCAAACATCATTAGCGGACTCAAAACTATGTTTAAAACAAAAGTTACAGCGTAAATTTTTACCGGAGTCACAGTGTCGCCCCAGGCAATCATTGCAGAGTGAAGAGCAAACATCAGAAAAATCAGAGGAGTTCCAAGAACCATAACAGCAAGATATTCTGTGCCTGCTTTTGCGACCGCAGGCTCCAAGTCCATCACGCCAATTACTACATCAATTATTGGATAGAAGAGCATTCCGACTAAAATACCTGAAAACAGTGCTAGTTTTAATGAATAGAGCGTGTTTCTTCTTGCATTTTCAAGGAGTTTTTCACCAATATTTCTGGAAACAACCGCAACAAGGCCGACAGTGACAAGTGCAGAAAGGGAATGAATTGCCCAGACAAGAAAAATCGCGGCACTCACTCCGGATAGATAATCTTTTCCAAGTTGACCAAGCCAGAATAAATCAACAATATTGTAGCCTGCTTTCAAAATATTTAGAATTATTATCGGAAAAGCGAGAAGAAGAAGAACCCGTTCCGGCGAGTCTTTTAAAATATCAAATCTGGGGAACATTAAAAAATCTCTTAAAGTTTAGAGGTTAGCCTGAAATCTTCTCTCCGCAAACCTGACATTCTTTGCCTGATTTTTTCTCAATCATGTATGATTCGCCACATTTTGGACATTTTTCACCTTCAACCGGAGGATACCACGAAACAAAATCACACTTTGGATAGCTTGAACAACCATAAAAAGGCTTCCCTTTTTTAGAGCGTTTTTTGCTGATTTTACCTGTTTTGCATTTCGGACATTCGCAAAGAGGCTCATCATCTTTTATAATTGTTTTACACTTTGGATAAGCAGAGCAAGCCTTGAATTTGCCAAATCGCCCTGTTTTTACAACAATCGGAGCACCGCAATTCGGACAAGCTTCACCTGTTGTTTCTGGTTCCAACTCATCAGATGCTTTTATTTTCAGTTTACCATCAATTTTCTCAAAACCGCTTGAATAATCACATTCAGGATATTTTTCGCAGGATAAAAATGGCTGGTTCCCTTTTTTAGACCATCTCATAATAAGTCTGGCCGCACATTTAGGGCACATGTCATCAGCGTAAATCCTTGATTTTCCTTCTTCTTTCAAATCAATAAGAGACTGGTCAAGCTTGCCTTTGAATTTGTCATAAAATTCATGTAAAACATCTGTCCAGATTTTTTCACCCTCTTCAATCTTATCAAGACTGCCCTCCATTCCCGCTGTAAAATCAACATTTACAATCTCAGGAAAAAATTTCTGAAGCGTATCGCTAACAAGCTCACCAAGCTCAGTCGAACCCAGCGAACCTTTTGGCTCTTTAAGCCTTTCAATGTATTTTCTTTCTGCAATATGTTTGATAATTGTTGCATAAGTTGAAGGTCTTCCAACGCCGCTCTCTTCAAGCTCTTTTACAAGGCTTCCTTCAGAATAACGGGCAGGCGGTTTTGTGAAATGCTGAATCATTTTAAGGTCACTCATAGAAACAGCTTCGCCTTCTTTAAAATCGGGAAGAAGTTCATCATTTGCTGCTTTTGCATAAACCATACGATAGCCATCAAAAACCATTACAGAACCTGATTTCCTGAATGTTATCGTATCCTTATCATCAGCAATCGTGATAACTGTCTGCGCAAATTCAGCATCCGACATCTGTGTCGCACAAAATCTTTTCCATATCAGAGAATAAATATTGAGCTCTTCTTTTGTAAGGTATGACGCAACTTTTTCAGGAGTAAGAGAGATGTCTGTTGGCCTTATTGCCTCATGCGCATCCTGGGTTTTTCCTTTGGTATTGGCAAAAGTTCTTACTTTCGGGGAAAGATAATTTTCACCATATTTAGAAGAAACAAAAGTCCTAAGAGAAAGCTGAGCCTCTTCTGAAATCCTGAAAGAATCTGTTCTCATATAAGTGATAAGACCAGTCATCCCCTCTGAGCCAATCTCTTTACCTTCATAGAGAGCCTGTGCTATTTTCATAATCTTTTCGGTAGTATAGTGATAAGACTTAGATCCTTCCTGCTGCAATGTACTTGTATTAAATGGAGGAAGCGGTGATTCTTTTCTCTTTTTCTTTTCAATCTCGGAAACTTTATAAGATGCAGCTGCTTCAATTCTTGTTTTAATTTGCTCCGCAACCTCGCCAGTGCCAATTTTGATTTTTTTGCCATCAACCTTATCAAGCTCGGCTGTAATAGATTTTTTGCCGCCTTTAAAAAGAGCTTCACCACTCCAATATTCTTCAGGAATAAAAGCCTTAATTTCGCGCTCTCTATCTACAATAAGTTTCAATGCGACAGACTGAACACGCCCTGCGGAAAGCCCTTTTTTAACAGATTTCCAAAGAAAAGGAGAAAGTTTATAACCAACAATACGGTCAAGAATTCGTCTTGCCTGCTGAGCGTTGTAAAGATTCTCGTTTAATACAGTGAAGTTTTCGATTGCTTTGATTACACCGGTTTTTGTGATTTCGTGAAAAAGGACACGACGGGTCTCTTTTTCTTTAAAAAGCGAAGCAACATGGTATGCAATCGCTTCTCCCTCCCTGTCAGGATCGGCTCCGAGATATATTTCAGTCGCTTTTTCCGCCTCTTTTTTTAGTTCCTGTACAATTTTTTCCTTTCCTTTTATAACAACATAATTAGGAGCAAAATCGTGCTCAACATCAACACCTATTTCTGCTTCCGGCAAATCAATAACATGCCCGTTTGAAGCTAACACTTTAAAACCTTTGAGATATTTCGTAAGCGTCTTTGCCTTTGTAGGCGACTCAACAATGAGAAGTTTCATCTTTTACCTCTGACTAAACTGTATGTTTTACCTAGTTTTTCTTCAACAATATTTTTTAATATCAATCCTAAAATAACACCTGGCAACTCTGCTGGGCCAAACCCTGTTAAAAGGGAAAGCTCATCGAACAAAACGCCTTCAGCCTTATTTTTCAAAGCATCATAAACTTTATTTTCAAAATCATCAAGTTCTAATTTAAGAGTTTCCGGAATAATTTCAGAAATCGACAGTTGTCTGGTAATATTCGAAAAAAGATCTGAGACAGAATGGAGCATAAAAAGATTCTCTCTCTTCCCATATTCCTTCAAAAACTGCATGTTGCCAGCCATGTTTTCCTCATTAATTCGGCCAGGAAGAATAAACACCTTTTTGCCAGCATCAAGTGCCATTTTCGCGGTAATAAGACTTCCACTTTTTAGCGGAGCTTCTACAACAACAAGAATTGAACACATCAAGGCAACTGTGTAATTTCTAAGAGGAAAATTTCTTCTCAGCGGTGGCGTTTCCGGCGGAAACTGGGAAATAACTGCACCATTTTTCTTTATATCTTCAGCAAGACCAATATTTTCCTCAGGGTAGATTTTGTCAAGCCCTGTTCCTAAAACACCAATAGTTCTTCCTCCATTTAAAAGAGCGGAACGGTGGGCTTCTGTATCAATTCCCCGCGCAAGCCCGCTGATAACTGTACATCCGGCACCAACAGCAGCTCTGGAAATTTCCTTAGTAATTTCAATACCATAAAGGCTTGGCTTTCTTGTTCCGACAACTGCGATCATAAATCTGTCTCGCTCATCAATCATTCCCGACATATATAGCGGATATGAAAGTTTCGGCTCTATTTTAAAATAATTGTTGGGATGAAGCGGATGGGATGAATCTAAAAACATCATAATTTTTCCAGAAAAGAAACAAGTTCTTTTATTTGTATATCGGGGGTTGAGGCTCCGGCTGTAATGCCAATAGTTTTTTTATTTTTTAAATCACCGCAAATATTTTCATCAAGGTCTGCCGGAGATTCTATCCATATCGAGTTTTTGTTCTCAGCAGAGACTATGCTGAATAATTTCGATGTGTTAGAGCTGTTTTTGCCACCTATTACAATCATGTAGTCAACCCTGCCTGCAAGCTCTTTTGCCGCACTTTGGCGTTGAAGTGTTGCATCGCAGACCGTGTTTTCAAAAAGGCACTCTTTATTTTTGCAAAGAGATTCCATTTCTCTGGTTAAACTCTCAAAATGGGCTGGCTGCGATGTTGTCTGGGCAACTGCAAGAATTTTATCGTGTTTTAAAACAAAAGGCTGAAGAGAGGAAAAATCATCAGGCGGAACAACAAGGCAATCACCCTTTATTCTGCTGATAATTCCCTGAACCTCGGAGTGCTCTTTGTCGCCCAGCACAACAACAGCAAACCCAAGAGATGATTTTTGCTCAACAATTCTATGAATTTTTTTAACAAATGGGCAGGTTGTATCCTCGACAACAATGTTTTCAAGAGCGTAAAGAGCTTTCTCCTCTTCCAAAGTTATCCCGTGAGAACGGATAACAACAACACCTTCATCACAATTATCATGAGTAGCTGTAATTTTCACACCCATTTTTTCATACTCTCCAATAACTCTCGGATTGTGAATCAAAGGTCCAAGCATAAAAACATTCTTATTCAAATCACGCCCTTTCCCAAGAGCATTTTCAAGAAGTTCCAACGCCCGGCTAACCCCGAAACAAACTCCTGCATATTTTGCAATAATTATCTGCGGCATTTTCTAAGCCCCATACAGTTTGAGTGTTGTATTATAATGTAGGAAGTTGTAATTTCAAGAATTAGGTTGGATTTGTTGAAAAAATAAAACCTAATCTGTTTGATTTTTGATTAAAATGTTGGGAATCATTTTTGATTTAGAAGACTTAGGAAAATTTGAGACATACTGGCTGGTACGGCGATAGTTTTTGTAAGTTCTTATAAACAAAAAGGTTTTTCATGAATTAATTAAAGAATCAAAAAGATTAGGTTAAAGTTTGTCAGATGGAGTTTCTATTTCTTTCCAGCAGCCATCAATAGGCTTTACTGTAAAAGAAGCATTATCACACTCATTTACGGCTGGATCTACATCTTTCTTTTCTTTTAAAATATATGTTGCTTTGAAATGTTCTTTTGCTTTGGAATCTGACTCAAAAGTAATTGTATAATCTATCTCATGTTTAATATAAAGATAGCAGTCAATAAGTTTCTTATCATTGTCCTCAAGCTGTTTAAGCTCAAACTCAGTTCCTTTTGGTATAATTATTGATTTGTTTTCTGAATAATCTAAAAAGCCTGTTGCAGCCATGTTTGTACAATTCTCATTATCGCAACCTAATGTAAAATATCTATCCGCTTCAATATCATCAGAAACATCATTCTGTCTGAGGAGAAACCAGTACGGACTAGCTTCAGGAGCATTTTCATCTTTTGGAAAAATAATCTCTATAGCTGAGTCCATTGTCTTGCAGGTAATATCTTCGCTTTTAGCTATCTCGACAGGCTCTCCCTTCATCCAAACACCCTGCAATTCAGCAACATCAGTCTTGTCTGTAATAACAGCTTCTGCAACCTCGGATGTCCGCACCAGGCTTGTTTCGAACTTGTTTTCGCAGTTATTCATTTTTTTCACATCTTCATTTGCTGTCATAATAGCTTCGCAGTCAGCACCCTCAAGTGTCATTGTAAGTTCGGTGTGGGTAAGAGCCTCTTTTTTGGAGAGAAATTTTGTTCCTGAATTTTTGAAAGTCCCATAAACAACACATTTTTTGTCTTTAAATTTCTCTGTAACACCAAGATCCATTACAGGCGTTTTCAGACCATCTTTTATTGCAAATTTGTTGTCTGCAAAATCATACTCTGTTCCATTCAGCATCAGCGGCAAATTAACATTTTCTTTCCCTGGAATATAATTCCAGTTCTTAATTTTAGTGTCAGACAGCTTCAAAATATAGGTCTGCGGCTCTTCATCAAGAGCTGCGAGTACCTTTGGAGCATCATCATCAGAAGTTTCACCACCAAAATCAACCGTCGGACAAGTTGTCGGAAGCGGAGTTACAACATCGGTTCTCCACACACCTTCAATCTGTTTTGTTTCAAGCTTAACAGCTGGCTCATCTGAATCAGGATCAGGGGTTGAATCAGGGGTTACATCTGAATCCGAAGTTTCATCAGAAGTTGAATCGCTGATTTCATCGCTGTCTGAACCCGCAGGAGTATCCTTGTCTGTTGTTACTGGCTCTTTATCGCTGCCGCCATCACTGCCGCAAGCAACAAAAAGAAGCGAAATAAGAATCGAAATTAAAAGAAATGATTTTTTCATAGTAGTCTCCTTATAATACTAAACTAAACTTTGGTAAGATTAACCTATTTGCCAAAAGAGTCAATATTTTTGTATGTAATAAAACCTGTATCATTTATCACCCGCTATTTCTTCAAAAACCGCATAATAATAGAGTGTAGGATAAAGCCCGTCAATTAAAGCAGTTAGAGCGCCATCTTCATTAAAAACCAAAAGTCTCGGGAAAATATCCATATCTTCAAGAGAGAGTTCGGGAAAACTATTTTCAAAATAATAGCACGGAAAAACAACATCCTCTGCAAGTGGAGAATCGCCTTTTTTATAAACTGAAAAAAACTCAATTTTCCCAACATAGTAGTGCTCTCTCAATTCATTCAATCTTTTTGCGAGCTCTTTACAAGGCTCACACCAAGAAGCTGTAATATGAAAAACAACAGGCTTGCCATTTGACAGCTCTTTGGCCGAAACTTTTTTGCCGGAAATATTGCTAAAAAATACCCTTTCCGAATCAACTGGAGGGGCTTTTTTGAGTGTTGTTTTTTCTGGAGGAGGTGGTGTTTTAGTCTCTGATGGAGTAGCACAACAAGCTATAAATATTATTAAAATCAGCAATATTTTCATAAAATTTTTGTGAGCTCAAGAGAAATTGAAGACTTACATTCGGGGCACAAAAGAGAAAAATTGTGAAAACTATTCCCACATTTAGAACAGGAAAAAAATCGTTCTTTCCTGCCAAGAAACTCAATCATCTCCTTGCCGTGCTGAGACTTGTCTGAAAATTTGGAAAAGAAAAAACAGTAAAGAAGAGCATCTTTTGGAACAAAGGAAAAGCTTTCCGGTAAAATTTTCAGAGAATCATTTGAAAGCGCAATAAAAACATCACGCCATTCTCCTTCAATCTCCGAAGAAATCATCTGGTTTTTTTCGGAAGAGAGAAGCAAATATCTTAAATCAAGCTCTCTTTCAGGATGCTTTTTAACAAAATCAACACTTAATTTCTGAGCTCTTTCATAATTTTTTTCAAGAATATCTGCATAAATAAGAATAATAAGACCAAAAGGATCATTCTTGATATATTTCTGATAACTATGGCCTATTATTCTTAATTTTTCAGCCTCTTCCCTGGCAGCATAATAATCCGAGGCAATATTTAAAACATATTCGACCCCTTCATATTTGTCATTTTTCAGCAGCTTATTTCTCTCTTTCCAATGCAAAACAGCATCTTCAAAATAACCCAGTCGAATTTCTGTGTCCACCATCAGCTTAAGTGTTTCTGGTGTTTTTTGAGTTAGATAGCTTTGCTTGAAAGCTGCTAATGCTTTAATATTTTTATCAATTCTAAGATAATCAAACCCAAGATTTTTTAAAATCTCAGATTTTTCTTCAGAACTGATATTTTTTCTAAAGAGAAGACTTCTGTGGACACCAAGCGATTTCAGAGGATCTTTGTCTCTTACCATATTTCCAATTAAAAGAAAAAGGGTAACCTCTTCTGGAAAATTTTTTGCTGATTTTTTAAGATACTCCATAAAAACCTGATTATTACCATTATAAAGAGCAAGAATTGATTTCACCAAAAAGCCAACCTCTTTGGGAGAATGTTTTGCTTTTAAGTAAGTCTGCCGCTCCGCAAGAACCAGTATAAGGGCTAAAAGCAAAACAATTACCAGAACAATAAGTGCAATAACTGTGTAGTCATTTATGGCCTTGATAATTTCATACTGCATTATTATTTGCTCTCGCTGGAAGAATCAACCGAATCAGGTTCGTCATCAATAGAGTCGACATCTTCAATGGGCTGATTTCTAAGAAGATTCAGCTCTTTTGTAAGTTTTTTTATCTGACTTTTATAGCTCCTCTCATTAAGCTTAACCTTTAAAAAATCAATAAAAAAGAACAACACCGTAACAAACCAGCCAGATAGAAATGAAGCAATAATTACAAACCAGAGAGAAAACTCCCTACTTTTAATAAAATAAAAATCTATTGCAACCTGACTGTTGTTAAGCTGAGAAAAGAAAAGAACCACAACAGAAAAAGCAGCAATCATAAATATAAAAACAATTTTTTTAAAAAAGCTCATAATTCCTCCCAAAAAAGCACAATTTATAGAAAACTTGGCTATTATACTTTTTATAAAGGAAAAAATCTAAAGTTTTTTGAGAATAGTCGAAAAATCAGGAGATGCAGCCATAGTTTGGCGCAAAACATACTTACCTAAAATGTCAAATTCAACATTAAGCTCAGCTCCGATTTTTAATAAACTATCAAAAGAAGTTCTTTTCATAGTTTCTGGAATTAGTGAAATTGTAAAACTATTTTTACTGCATTCAGAAATGGTAAGACTCACACCATTCAAAGCCACAGAGCCTCTGTCAACAATCAAATTTGAAAATTTATTTTCTATTTCAACAACAATTTCTATACCTTGAGCTAGTTTTTTGATGTTTCTTATAAATCCGGAAGTATCAACATGACCTGTCACAATATGCCCATCCAGACGGCCGCCTAAAATCATAGCTCTTTCCAGATTTACTAAAGAATCTTTCTTGTAACTCCCGGCAATAGATTTTTTAAGAGTTGCTTCTGAAACAAAAAATTCCAAAGCAGTTCTTGAAAAATCTGTCACAGTAAGGCAAACACCATCAACGGCAATAGAGTCACCTTTTTTTATAGCATCAACACTAAAAGGATTTTCAAGAGAAAGAAGTGCTTCTCCCCTGTTTTTTTTAAGCTCCCTGACCTTAACCGAATATTCAATAATGCCTGTAAACATTTACCCTCGGAAATAAAAAAAAGGCTTTGGACATCTCGAAAGACATCCAAAGCCTCTAAAACTTGTTATAACTCAGAATTACTGAGCAGCAGGTTTTGCCTCAGCGTCTGCTGCTGGAGCTGGAGCTGGAGCTGGAGCTGCTTCTGGAGCTGGAGCTGGAGCTGGAGCTGGAGCTGGAGCTGCTTCTGGAGCTGGAGCTGGTTGTTCAGCAGCTTTTGTTTCTGCTGGAGCTTCGGTTGCTGCTTCTTCTTTCTTTGTGCAAGCTACTGCGATGAAAAGTCCTGCAATAACAGCTAAAAGGATAAGTTTTTTCATTAGTTTCCTCCAATAAAGGTCAATTTTTTTAGTATGAAAACCATACAAAAACACAATACGCCGAGGAATATAACCTATTCAGATAAAAATTCAATTTTTTTTTTAGTTATTCATAATATTCTTTAATTACAACTACTTGCCAAACATCAAAACTTATGCATTTTAGGAAAAAACACCAAAACTTATACAAAAATCTCCAAACACCCTCATTTTTTTGGAAATATTTTTCTTTTTTTATTGTTATAAAGAGCCAAAATTCCTTTCAGCAAATGAATTTTATAAGGAATCTGAAAAAAAATTCCCACTAACTCAACAAGCTTTTGGATTAGTATAGATATCACCATTTCTCTACGATTAATCATCTGTTTTTTTAGCTAAAAATGCTTTTGCAATTTTTTCTGAAATATATTTTCAATAAAAGTTGCCATAATCTCTTTGTAGAATATAATAATACCGCAGATTTTTTATGGAGGATAAAATGGCAAGAGTTACTGTTGAGGACTGCCTCGAAAAAGTTCCGAATAGATTGGAATTAATTATTTTGGCTGCCAAAAGAACCCGTCAACTTTTAGAAGGAGCGGAGCCACTTATTATTAACACCAAAGGAAACAAAGAACCTATCGTTGCACTAAGAGAAATAAGTGCAGGAAAATTGGCTCTTAAATCTGGCGAAGAAAAAACCAGAAGACCAAAATTCCGCCGCAGAAGAATTGGCAAATACATTAGACCTCAGAACGCGTAAATGCCAGCGTATCCAGGCTTTAACACTAATGTCAGATATAACAGCACCCTTTACCATGTTCAAACCGAAGTTATATCATCTGAAACAGCTAAAAACATCCACACACTTCTATTTTGTGAAGGGAGAATTTGCTATTCAGAAAGTGTTCAGGCCGAAGAAAACATTCTTTTTGAAAGAGAAATGCTTTTTTCTGTTGTTGAGGCTCAGCACAAAAATGTTATCAAAAAATTGCTGACCGGCATTGTTGATGTTAAAAAAGAAGAATTTCATGGTATTAATTTCATTCAGCTCTACAGCATACCTGACCTTGTTTCAAAAACAGGGATACACACAAAATTTGCTGATGCTGTAAAAAGACTTGTTCTTAATGAAATTAGCAATGAGTGCTTATTAACCTAAAAACAAAAAGATATACAAGAAAAATGTTGACTCATAAAAAAAGATGTGATAATAGACCTTAGATGTTTGGTGAAAGTTAACATTAATAAATAGGTAAAAAGATGAAAGTTGTTTCCAAAATTTTGATTTTAGTGTTTTTCTTTTCTCTTCTGCCCAGAGCTTATGCTGAAGATGCAAAACCGTCATCACTTAACCTCAAGGTAGGCGAAACCTTCTATTTTGAAGGTAAAATTGCAGAAAAAGAGCAAGACTCAAAGGAAGAGAGTATGGCGGAGATTAAATCCACCCCTTTTTATGAATCAACCTGGTTCCTGACCGCTGCATCAATATTGGTTGTTGCAGGAGCAAGCACCGCTCTTTATGTTTTAACAAAAGAGCCTGAGAGTGAAGGTAAAGTTATAACATGGAGTACAAAATGATAGGGAGGCATTGTATGAAATTTTTTATTTTTGGGTTATCTTTGCTTCTTTCTTTTATTTTTATTACTTCCTGTGGTGGAGAAAACTCTGGTGATTTTAAAATAAATTTAGTTATTGCCAAGGACGCTAGTCTGAAAGGAGATGGCCTTATTAATTCAAAGGATGTTATTACTTTGAAAATTTTCTCTAAAAAGAAAACTACAGACAATTATTCATTTGTGACCTCAAAACCAATTATTGCAGGCTCAAATTCCGGCAAAGAAGAAGTCACAAAAACATTAAAGACCGATCTATACTACAAATTTTTTGCGGAAGTAACCCGCAAGGATGGAGACAAGTATGAAGTTCTTTATACTGGCGGTGTTGAGGGTCTTTACTATGATGAAACCAAAAATTATGACATCAAACTTTTAGTTGCAAAACCAGCTGAACTCAGAAATACTTCAATAAAATCTTATGCTGAAGTTAAGTTGCCCCTTGTTGCAGCAGCAACTGTGGCATTAAACAACGGAATGATTTACACAGCTGGTGGTAAAATTCCAGGCGCAAAAACAGAAATCTCCAAAGAAGCTCAGCTTTACGACATGACTACTGTTTCTGCAAAAACTGCGGCATCTTTACTTGAGCCTGTTTTTGGTCATGCAGCTGCATTAGTTAAAGACGGATCTTCTGCAGGACTTGCTGTAATTGCTGGCGGAATAAAAGGAGCTAAACAATTCAGCAACTCTATTTATGCTTACAGCTATTCATCAAACAGCATTAAAAAAGTTTCGACAAATGTTAGTGTTGGTGCATTTCCTGCAGCTATTTCTGTAGGCAACGACGCATTTATAATTGGCGGCTGTTCAGACGCATCAGCTTCTAATTCTATTACGAAAATATCAGGAACTGATGGTAATGCAAAAGCAACATCAATGAAGCCATTAACAACTGGCCGCTGCATGTTTTCTGCATTTGATGCGTCATCTACTGATGCAAAAGGAAAAGTTACAAGAAGAATTCTGGTTGTTGGCGGCATGAAAAAATTACCAGAAAACTCTAATGGAATCAAAGCGGAGGATATGGTTGCTAAAGCTGAGCTCATAAATATTGAAACAAATACTGTCGAGAAAATTCAAGGAAAAAATATTTCTGCTAA
>CAZISX010000003.1:60621-62051 GCA_964542005.1 uncultured Spirochaetales bacterium | reverse complement strand
TGTAACCGAAGTTGCTTTTGAAGGTGATGTTGCGGATCTTGCGATTGCTGCTCACAGCTCAACAAGATTTTCTTTTGACTCAGCCGGCCCGAAGGTAACTGGAGTTGTAGCTGGTGGTTTTTATGTTGTTGGAGAAGCTGATTCTGCGGCACCGACTCTTTCTTCCGATATGTATGTTGTTTATGAAAAAGATGATAAATGGAACATAAAAAGATTCGGCGGAAAATCATGTTTTCTACCATCTCTTTCAAACTTAAGTAATCCAGGATCAAAAAATGCGATATTCTCTTGCGGCATAGATAACATGCTTATCGCATTTGATTTTTCAGCTGATGTTACCCCTAAATTCAGTCTTCTTGGCGTATCCTCTGAAGAAAACGAAGCTGGCTATGACCTTAATATGAGCTTTGAAAAGGATTTAGATTTAGGAAACCAAAATGACCTACATTCCTTTAATCCTGTATCAACCACTAATTCCTTTGGCCAGGTTTTTATCTCCGGCGCCGGTCCTATTCAGGTTGTTTCAGGATATGCAGATTATTTCTAAATTTTATCTTTCATAGATTTTTAAGGCAGGCTTCAAGCCTGCCTTTTCTTTTTTGTTTTCCCTAAGTTGCAAGAAATTTATTGACATCATAAAGACCTGTTATATAGTAATCCGTACTTTTTAAGGGGTTCTATGAGATACTTTTTTATACAAACTTTTGGTTGCCAGATGAATGTAAATGATAGCGAAAAAGTCGCATCTTTACTTATTAGTAATGGATGGAATCAAACCGAGGAAACAAAACTTGCAGATCTTATTATTATAAACAGTTGTAGCGTAAGAGAAAAGCCGCTGCAAAAAGTTTTTTCCTTTGCCGGCAGGTTTGCAAGACAAAAAGAGAAAAAAGGGACAATTATCTTTGTTATGGGCTGTGTTGCTCAGCAAATGGGTGGAAAATTAATTAAAAGAGCTCCAATTATAGATGGAGTTTTTGGGCCAGGCGGCGAATATCTGATTCCCGATATTGCAGAAAAGCGAATGTTTCCTTTTGTTTCAACAGACAAGGATCTCCTTGAACGGAAAGAGCTTTTCCCTTCATTATCCGAAAGATACCTTACAAACCCATTTGTTTCAGATATTAATGTAATGCATGGATGCAACAACTATTGTAGCTACTGCATTGTTCCTTTTGTTAGAGGCAAAGAAGTTAGCCGAGATGCAAATTCTATTTTGCAGGAAATTACAGCTCTTACCGATAAAGGGGTTAAGGAAATTACTCTTCTGGGTCAGAATGTCAACAGCTACAGAGATGAATCTACTAATACTGGCTTTACAGAACTCCTTTATATGATTGCAGAAAAAACCAATCTGCTTCGACTGCGATTTGTTACAAGTCACCCTAAAGATTTTACAGAGCAACTTGCAGAAGCATTCAAGAACATTC
>CAZISX010000003.1:53976-60611 GCA_964542005.1 uncultured Spirochaetales bacterium | reverse complement strand
CAAAGAGGTTGAGGAGCCGATTATCCAGAAGCTCGATTTTAATGCCATGGCTTCATCTGCCTGCCCAATCAGGAAGTTCCAACATTTTATCCCTGATGAATAGAGGATACACTATTGATGAATATAAAAAAAAGCTTGAAATTGCCCGTCACTTCAATCCAGACATAAGCCTTTCCAGTGATTTTATTGTTGGATTCCCCGGAGAAACTGACGAGGATTTTAATGATACGATTTCTCTTATTGAAGAGGTTGGCTATGATTCTCTTTTTGCTTTTGCCTATTCACCGCGACCGCTAACAAAAGCAGCTGGCTTTATTGAAACTGTATCAGAAGAAGAAAAATCAAAAAGATTAAACTTCCTCCTTGAAAGACAGCGCGAAGTTATGAAAAAAATCAGAAGCCGCTTTTTAGGAAGAGAAATTTTTGTCCTTGTTGAGGATAAAAGCAGAAAAAGCGACACTCTAAGCGGCAGATCAGAACACAATCTGATTACCCACATAATAAATTGTGATGAAAATGATATTGGAACTGTACAAAAAGTCAGAATTAATGAAATTCTTGAAAACACTCTCAGAGGAGAAAAGGTATGACATTTATAAATATGCAAATAACCGGAATTACTATGGATAACAACACTCTTTTCCCCTTAATTATCCTAAAAGATGAGAAATCAAATATTGTTTTTCCGTTAACACTTCAGGAATCAGATAGAAATACGATTCTTTCTGCAATGGTCGAAAAAAACAATCTCTATTCCGGTATTTTAAAACAGCTAATATGGCAGCAAAACATTAAAATCCAGAAAGTTACACTTGAAGAAACCGACGAAAGTGAACTTGTCTCTGTCGTTTATCTTCAAAACAACAATATTTCCGATAAAATCTTTCTTTATCCGGCAGAAGGCATTTTGTTTGCTGCTGAATTTGGTCTTGAAATAGCGGTAAGAGAAAATCTTATTGGCAAGCATAAGTATTTCAAAAGAACAATGAATGATGATGAAATTATCAATAAAGTTGACAACTTATTTCTTGATTCATCGTTTAATCCGACTTTTGCCGGCGATATGCGAAAGAAAAAACAAACCCTGCAGTAATGCTTCAGTTTCTGCTATATCCCATCCCCGCCTTACTTTATTTTTTATTTCTGGCATATATTAATCACACACCTTTGCCACAGACAATTTCTCTTGAAAACGGAACAGATAAAATTGCTCACTTTTTTGCATATTCGCTGCTTTCTTTTCTTGTTATTAGAACAATTTTTAAATACAATCTTTTCGGTTTTTATTTTTGGAGTTTTGTTTTTTGCCTCAGCTATGCAGCCGTTGATGAGCTTTGGCAAAAAATTGTTCCAGGAAGATGCGCCTCTCTATATGATTTTGCTTTTAATTTTTTAGGAGTTTTGGCTATCTATTTGTTTTATTGGAGGAAAAATCGCAATGCGAATTATTCATCTTAAAGATCTAGTAACACTTGGAAATATAGGTGTTGGCCTCTTAATAAGCATTCTTGCACTTAAGGGATATTTTCAGCTTTCCTGCTATTTTATTATTATGGCATTTGTGTTTGATCACATGGACGGCAAGGTTGCAAGATGGACTAAAATGACCAATAAATTTGGGAAAGAGCTTGATAATATTGCAGATTTAATCTCATACTCTGTTGCGCCGGCATTTGTTGTCTATGCTTACTTCAGCTATTTCAACCCCATTTTTTCGGTGACGCTTCTAAACGAAATTTTTGCATTTTTTATGGGAATGATGCCTCTTTCGCTAGGTTGCGTCAGGTTTGCAAGAAACAATGTCTACAACATTAATTACCCCGGATTCTGGCTTGGCTTTCCGCGACCTGTCTCAGCTTTTTATATAATAAGTTTTCTCGGCTGCCATTTGGGCTCACTTCCATACTACAATTATCTTTCAGTTGTGGCAGTTATGCTGCTTTCCTACTCCAACCTCTCTTTTTACCCATTCATGGCTCACTATGGAAGAAAATTCCCGAAATCATTACTTATTTGCCTTGGGCTTGCAGCAATACTGATTGCGACATCATTTATTGCGAGTCTTATAACGCTAAAACCGTGGGTTTTAGATGCTCTTCTTTTTGAGATGCTGGTCTACACTTTTTTTCAGTTTATATATATTGATAAAAAAGAACTTGCAGGGAAAACAGAATTTGTTAAAAATATTCAGGATAAAATTGCTGAAGACATGAAACGGAGTGAATAATGACATATATTTTCAAACCAGAAAATGACAAATTGCTAGCTCAAGATGCTGCGAATGCAATTCTTTTCAATCACTACTGCGATAAAAATGATTGTGATTTTGTTTTTGACTCAAAAACCTTTCCGAAATCTGCAGAAACTCTCAAGTGGCTGGGTATTTTGTGGAGTGAGCCAAAACCAGAAAATTCATACACAAAATGGATAAATGATGAACAGTTAAACGACAATCGTGAGGCTGAACTTCTTAGAATTAAAGGATTTCTTCCGCTTGCGTTCTCAATTTATTCAGAAAAAAAATCGGATTTGGATTTGTGCAGCAAAGAGGCAATTATGAATACAGATGAAGATGATCTGGCAGAATATCTTTTTCATTTTTTAAAAAAAGAGATAAAAGACAATAAGATTGACAGAGAAAATTTATTGACGATACTTCGGACAGAAAAAAGAAATGCACAAACACTTGTTCAACTTGCAGAGCGTGCTAGTTTGCATTTTAAAAAAGAATTATAAATGGAGAATATCATGATAAAACAAGGTGTTATCTTAGCATCAGGATTAGGAAGCAGGCTTACAAAAGACGGAATAAGCGAACCTAAACCTCTTATGCCTGTCGGAGGAATGCCTCTATTAGAAAGAATTATCAGACTTATGAAAAACGCAGGAATTGAAAAAATCGTTGTTGTTGCTGGGTTTAAAAAAGAGATGATAGTTGATTTTCTGAAAAAGCGAAAACTTGATGTTGAAATTGCTGAAAATGATGAATACGAAAAATCAAACGGCATCTCTGTTCTTAAAGCCAAGGACAAACTTGACCTAACCCAGCCTTTTCTGCTTTCAATGTCAGACCACATTTTTTCAAACGATTTTGTTGAAAAGTTTATTCAGAACGCTCACTCAAAAACAGAGGCTTTTGATGCAATTTTAGCTATTGACCGCAATATTGAAGGGGTTTTTGATATTGATGATGCAACAAAAGTTTTTACAGAAGAGGAAAAAATTATAAAAATCAGCAAAGAACTGAAAGCATACAATGCAATTGATACTGGTCTTTTTATCTGCAACCCGCGAATTTTAGATATACTTCAGAAGGTTTATGATGAAAAAGGTGATGTCTCTCTTTCCGCTGGAATGCTTGCTCTGGCTGAAGAAGGTAAATTTGGATTCAGTGACATGACAAAACATCTCTGGCAGGATGTTGATACTCCGTCAATGAAATTTGAGGCCGAAAAAAGACTTCTTGAGTTTGTTGTCTCTGAAACAAAAAAACACCGTCCTTTATGGGAACAGTGGATTGATGAAGGAACTATGAAAGTTATTTTGGCTGATTTTAGAAATGGCTCAAACTGGATAAATTTTTCACATATTATCTATGCGGTTTTCCTTATTTTCTGCTTATCAGTCGGGCTCAGATTCAACTTGTCATTTTTTTCTGTTTTTCTTTTTGCCGGAACAATGCTTTTTTTCAACATTAAAGATATTTTTGAAAGAATGTGCCCTTTATCAAAATCATACAAAACAGATGGAACTGATGCTGTCTTAAAACCTGCACTTCTGACTATTTCCATGCTTCCTGTATTTTTTGATTCTGCACCATTTACAGCGATTTTTGTCCTTTTTTTCTGCATTGGAGCTATTCTTCATCCTATTATGAAAACCTACTCAAAGCTTCCAATCCCGCAAATTAGGGAAGATATCAAAGAAAACTTTTTGAGCTATTCGTTTTTCACTTTTGCGCTGCCTCTTTTAGAACTTGTGCAAGTACCTGCAACTCTTATTTCTTTTGCTTTTGCCGCACTTCTGGTAATAAATACACTTGGCCATAACAGAAGCGAATGATAAACATAAAAAAACCGCAGACAGACGATTTTTCGATAGACATCAGCTCACTTGTTGATGTTATATTTACACTTATTATATTTTTCTCGCTAACCTCAACCTTTGTCAAAGAAAGCGGTCTTAATATTGAACTGCCCGAAGCTTCATCTTCAGGTACGATTTCATCACCTGCTCGAATTGACATTACACTTTCCAAAGATGGCTCAATATTGCTGGATCAAAAGAAAATAACAATGCCAGAGCTTGAATCGGAACTCTTAAAATTTGACAACAGCATGAAGTTAAAGTATGTTATGGTTCTTAATGCAGACAATGCGGCAACACATGGAAATGTAACTGCATTGCTTGATTTGTTAAACCGTAATGGTTTCAAGAACATAGCGATTGGAACAAAGGCAGTAAAATGAAAAAGATTTACATAGTTCTGATAATATTTCTGGGAACAACCCTTTCCCTTTTTGCTTTGGTAGATATTTTTACTGTTCAAAACGATATTAGCCGCAACGATAAAGTTATAGAAAAGCTCTTAAAAGACAAAAATATTGATGCCAGAGAAATTATTGACATGGAGACGAGAATCAACAAAATAAAAAACGATCCCGCCTCTCTTCAACCTACACTTATTCAGAAATTTAAATTACTAAAAAAAGATCAGTATATCGTAAATGAAGCGAATCATTAACTCTCTCCTTTTTTTCTATATTGTATCTGTTGTCTTCATCATAGTAGCCTCTCTTATCAAAAACATCCTTTTTCTCCAAATTATATGGTGGGGCATCTATTTTATAGGACAGCTTTATCTTTTCATAATTCATAAAATCAAGCCGTCAATTCCTCCGCTCATTATTGTTTTGGCTTATATTTCAGGAGGGATTGCATCCCCTGTTATGCCTGTTGTTTTCCTTGCTCTTCCTTATATTTACAGTTATTTTAAAAGCCATTATATTATTTTTGCGGCATCTTCTTTTGTAATGCTTGTTGCATCAGGCTCAATCAACAATCCGTCACATTTTATTCTATATCTTTTATATATAATTGCAGCCTGCGGTGTTTTTTTCCTAAGCAACCGCGAACTAATTGCAAGGTTTCTTGCCGGGAAAAGTTTGAATCAACGAAAAGTCTCAGGCACAGAACGAAGCTCTGCTGTGGACGATCCGTTCATTCCTTTAAAAATCTATTTTCAGCGAATTAAACTCTGGGAAAAACAGATTCCTCTTTCTATCAAACTTGTAGAAATCCATGGCGAAGAAGGGAAGCTATTTGACTCTGACTTTACATTCCCATTAACAGGTCTTATTAGACTTGCTGTTAAAAATAAACAGGAAATAGCGTGTGCCCATATTCTCGAAGAGAGAGAATCTCTTCCAATGATGTCAGAATTTAACAAACGAATTTACTTTCCAATCAATGTGTTTGAAATTGCTACAAAAATGGTTGACCCAGAGTATGTTATTGTTATTGATGCGTTTTTTGAAGGAGACAAACAGCTTCTTATTGAAAAATTCTCCTCAATAAAAAAAGATATTGTTGAACTTGTAAAAATAGGTGATACCTTTAGCAAAGTTCTTGAAGAAAAAACAAGAAAAGCAAACCTCTACAAAGGTGCAAAAGATATTTTAAAATCGTTTCAGAGAGACTCTCTTTTTATCTCCGGTGCATCTTCATTATGGAATGTTCTGCCTCAAATTTCTGCAGTTCTTATTACCGAAAAAATTGGAGACCGGATAGTTGCCAGAATTTATGAAAAAGTAACAACTCAGGATAACAACAAAAAAGAAATAAGACAGTCAGCAACAGCCGAAATAAAAGACGAACAAAATATGCAGATTATGATGATAAACGAAAGGCTGGGCTCAAATATTGCGGTTGAAGATGTCAAACATAGAGAAAACAAATTATTCAACGAGCCTGAACTTAAAGAGCTCAATAATTTCAGCCAGATGTACTCGCTTCCCATGAAAAAGGAGGGAGTCAAAGAAACTTCCGATGAACTCAGTTATGCGGCAGAAAAAAATCCTGCAAAAGGAACAATCAGCATTTTTCTATCAACAACTGAACAGCTTTCATCACAGGCGAGAGAAGATTTCGGACTTATCACACAGGTTATCCTTTCAGCTCTTGACAACATTGAAATGTATGAAAAAGTTGAAGAACTTTCCAATAGCGATGCTCTCTCAGCTCTTTACAACAGACGCTATTTTCAGGATCACGCAGAACGAATGATACAGGAAGCAGGCCGCTCGAACAGCGCACTTAGTCTTGTTATGATTGACATTGATTTCTTCAAAAAAATCAACGACAAATATGGTCACAAAGCTGGCGATGATGCGATAAGATTTGTTGGGAAAACACTCAAAAACAATATTAGAAAAGTAGATATTGCGGCCAGATATGGCGGCGAGGAATTTGTTCTTCTGCTTCACAATACAGATGCAGAAGGGGCTTACAATGTTGCCGAAAAACTCCGCTCAATTATGGCTGAAGCCTACATAATGGCTGATGGGAAACAAATCAACATAACTGCAAGTTTTGGAATATCATCATTTCCAAACCTCTCAACAAACCTTGAAAGA
>CAZISX010000003.1:23634-53966 GCA_964542005.1 uncultured Spirochaetales bacterium | reverse complement strand
TGTGAAAAACGGCGATTCAGCACTTTATTTTTCAAAAAATAATGGCCGCAACAGAGTAACAATCTTCGACCCGTCAAAATGAGAAAAGACTCTCTTTCGGGTGATTTTGTTATTTATCAACCGGATATCGGACAACGATACTCAACAGACGACATGCTTACAGCTTGGCTTGCGTGCAGAGAATTTTCTGAAAAACCAGTAAGCACATTTCTTGATCTTGGCAGTGGCCTATGCAGTGTTCCAATGATTATTCTTTGGAAATTCAAAGAGTTAACCGGAACAGGAATCGAAATCAGACCAGAAAGAAGAAATCTGGGACTGCTCTCTTTAAAAGAGAATAACCTTCTGGAAAGATTCAATCTTTTAGAAGGTAATCTTGCAGAACTCAATATCCCGAAAAAGTTTGATGCAGTAACATCAACACCGCCATATTATGATATTTCGGAAGGCCCTCTCTCGCCACATCCAGATAAAGCAGCCGCAAGGTTTGAGCTAAAAGGGAGTATTGACTCCTACTTTAAAACAGCCTCCTCACATATAAGAGAAAACGGAATATTTATAACTGTTTATCCCTATCAGTACAAAGAAAGAGTTTACAAGTCAGCCAAAGATTCCGGTTTTTCGGTAAAAAAAGAAATTGATATAATACCAAGAGAAAAAAAGCCGCCGCTTATCTCTTTGTTTTCACTTATCAAAAATGATTTTACAGAAAAAACAACAGAAACTCTTACAGTCAGAGATTTATCAGGCAACTACACTGATGAATACAATAAATCGAGAGTTTTTGTCGGATTTATTGCAAAGTAATTGCTAATTCTATGAGCTATTCCATTTCCCCGGTTGAAGGAATTTTATTAATAAATTCAGGCAACTTCTCTGATAAAAGGTCAAGGTTATATCTCGAAATGGTGTTGATGGTTGTTGTTATTTTCTCAATTGCTTCTTGGTATAAATCTTCTGGCGAAAAACCGATTTCTTTGTTTTCAAGATTAAGATAACTCCGTTTTTCAAGAAAAAAAGCAGCTCTCTTTATTGAGTCTTTGTAATAAAAAAGCTCTTTTTCTGCAATTTGTCCACCTAAAGAATTATCTGCAAAAGAGATTAGCTTACTAGCAATCCGCGAGAAAAAAAGAGACTGAATTTTGGCATGAAGCTCAAACAAGCTGATGATTTTACTATTGTTTTCAGCCGATGAATTCTTGAAAAATCTTGACACTACTGTTGTAAGAGTTTGGGAATCTGTTTTGCGCAGCAACTCCCTCATACTAATTTTTTGCTCAGTTCCTTTTGTAAAATATTGGTCTAAAGCTGTTTCTATCAGGTAGTGTTTTTTTATTGAGTTTTCTGAAAACCAATTTATTGAAGGGTGAAAAATTGCATCTGTTTCAAGATGGGTGACAATTCCTACGGCAAACGGGATTGCTTTTTCAAAAAAAGAATCGTCTGTTTTCAGCCCTTCTTTTAAAAAGCTTTGAGCAGAGACTGCGTTATCGTGAATATTTACTCCTAACAACCTGAAATCTAAGAGTTTTTTTCCAATTCCATAGAGAAGTGTGTCTGGGAACACCGCACCTAAAAGATAGAGGTTTTTGTTGTTTAGAATAATGCGCTTTAAAGATGAATATTCACTCTTTTCAAGCGATTCTTCCGCTATTTTCCAGTGAGTAAGTTCTTTTGGCATAATTCCTCCGCAGATATGTTATATGAAACACTTTAAAATTTGTAATTATTTTTGAGAAAAATATACTACACTCAACCGGTTGTTGTAAATTTTGGAGGATTTTATGAAAAAACAGCTTTTTTTGATTTCTCTTATTTTTTCGATGGCACTTCAAGCCTTGCCATCCCCGATTCTTGACAAGCCTGCTTTTACTTTTGAGGGAGGCTACAACTATTTTATTGTTTCAAAATCTCTTTTAAAAGATGTGCCTGAGTTTAAAACTCCATACGATCCGCAGGGAGATGTTTCTCTCGGTGTTGAAGGGACAAGTTCTTCAATTAATATTGATGATTTGCCTCCTGATGCCAGAATTGAAAAAGCATTACTTGTCTGGATTGGTACAAAAAACTCAGAACTCCCTGAAGATACTGCAGATAATTCTGTAATTCTTGTGACTCCTGACGGGAAAGATAATGTTGTTAATTCAACCGTTGAAGGAAATGCAGATTCTCCGACAGCTCTTGAATTTGAAGGGCTTTTAAGTAAAAATTCTACAGGATCTTATTATTATTATTATTATGTTTACAGGACAGATGTTACCGATATTATGAAGCAGTATGAAAAAAGTGCCGGAGACGAGAAAGGTTTCGTCGGAAACTACACGGTCAAAGGTGTTGACGATATTTATGATTGTATTGCAAATCCTGACACTCCTTACTGCAATTCAGCCTCTCTTGTTGGCGGCTGGCAGCTGATTCTTGTCTACAGCTCTGAGATGATTGCAAGAAAAAGAATCTACTTTTATCATGGTCAGGAGATGGTTTCAGGTCAGGAAAAAACTGTAAGTGTTAAAGATTTTCAGCTGCCTCTTGGTGCTTCTGTCAAAATCAGTTTTGTAACAACTGATGGAGACAATGTTAGTTCTGCAAAAGAATTTCTCAAAGTTAATAAAGGAGAATTAGCAAAAGATCCACTCGTGCTTCAGGATGAATGCAATCCTGCGGATCAGCCATTTAATGGAAAATTTAAGCTTTATAACTACAGGGATGAGCCGCTGGAAGGTTGCGCTGACGAGCTTTCCTATGATGTTGACACCTATATTTTGAAGTTTAACACAGATAATTTGAGCGATCCTGTTAATGCCCATCTCGAAGAGGGAACAACGAGTTTTGATTTTACAATAAGAACAGGCTCCGATATTCTTGTTACAAACTATGTTATTCTTTCAATTGACACAAAGCTTCCAAAGTTTGATATTCCAAACCAGCTTGAAAAAAGAATCTGCACAAGCTCTGCAAAAAAAGGTTTTGCCTGCTCAAATGAGCCTTTCACTTATGAGATAAAGGTTCAAAATACCGGAAATGATGATGCTGTTGGTGTTATGGTTTCTGATTCGATTCCTGCCGGATTGAAATATGTTCCTGGTTCGACAAAAATTGACAAGAGCGGTACTGGCAAAAATTTTGAATTAATTCCAGATGTTGACGGTAAAAGTGCTCTTGAAAATGGTTACAAGGTTACAGACAGACTTAAGCCTTGCAAGGGTGCTGAGTGTCAGCTCTTTTTACTGAATTTCAAGGTCCAGCCTATGGAAAATCCTTCAAAAGATACCGTTTATGAAAATAAAGCATATATCTGGGATACAGTTTCTGGAAAATCTGGTGCATACATAACAAATCAGGGACTTTTTGTCCGCACAAGACTTGATTTTGCATGTTCTTCCCACAACGAAGACCCTTGCGGTTATGGCAGTGCGACCGATCCTTCAGATGACGATCCTATAAATGATGGAAACTCAACTGATTCTGATTTATTGCCGGATTCAGATAAAACTGCTTCGACAGATACCAACAGTGTTTCTGATGAAGCCGCAGTATCTTCTGACGAAACAACTGCTTGCGGCTGTTCAATTATTGGCTAAATTCTCTTTCATTTCAATCTCTTATCAAAAATTTCTTGAGTAAACGCTTCCCCTGCGTATAATTCACCGGTTTGATACGAAACTGAATTATAGGAGGCTATTATGAAAAAATCTTTTATTATTCTGCTTGCTGTTTTTGTTATTGCAGCTTGTGGAACAAAATCGTCAAAAAAGCATGAGAATAATGATGCTGATTTGACTCCTGATACCGATTCTACAAGCGACAAAGACCTTGTTGATGACTCGGATGAACCTCTTCCTGTTGACAAAGATATTGATGCAGAAGAGCCGGATTCAGAGGAAGATGCTGATTTGATTCCTGATAAAGATGACTTAACAGATGCCGATATTACGAATGATTCTGAAGTATTGCCAGACATAGACATCCAGACAGACGGCGATATTCACGCTGACAACGACATTTACCCTGACGGCGATACTCGTCCAGACATAGATGTTCAGCCAGATTCAGATGTTGTAACTGATTCGGATTCTGCAACAGATGATTCCGATACTCCTGTTAAGGATGTTGAATTTTGCCGTACACTTACAAAACCTGCGACAGGTCTCTGCTCGGTTGAAGGTGCTGGAACAAATCTTCTTATCCGTGGAAATATTTTAGGTTATGACAAGGCTTATCAGGGCGGCGAAGTTCTGGTTTCTGCGGCAGGAATTATTCTCTGCTCAGGCTGCGACTGTTCACAAACTGAAGGATACAGCGATGTTAAAACTGTTACCTGCGCAGAAGGTGTTGTCAGCCCCGGACTTATAAATGCTCACGACCACATAACTTATTCAAACGCTTTCCCTACTCCGTCAATAGATATAGCAGAAAGATTTGATCACCGTCACGACTGGAGAAAAGGACTCAGAGGCCATAATAAAATTAGTGTTGCTGGCGGTGCTTCAAAAGACACAATTGTATGGGCTGAAATAAGACAGCTTATGGGCGGAAGTACAACAATTGCCGGTTCTGGCGATGTTGCAGGTTTTCTCCGAAATATTGATGGAGTAACAACTGAGGGTCTTGCAGCCGGAAAAGATGTTGAAAATGATACTTTTCCTCTGGATGATAGTGCCGGAACTCTTCTCGCTGATTCATGCACTTATGGTGCTGGAATGGTTAAAGAAACTATTGTAAATGAGCACAACTGCTTTCTCCCTCATGTTGCAGAAGGTATTGATAAAGAGGCAAGAAATGAACTTTTGTGTTTAAACGGACATGGCGGAGCTGGCAGCGTTGATGTTACAGCTCAAAATTCAGCATTTATTCACAGCATTGGAGCTCTTGCAATTGATGGACAGGATTTAGCAACAAGCGGGACAGCTGTTATCTGGTCGCCGAGATCAAATATTTCTCTTTACGGCAACACTGCACCTGTAACAATGTACAAAACCCAGGGTGTTCAGCTTGGTATTGGAACTGACTGGCTTGCTTCCGGCTCGATGAATATTCAAAGAGAACTTCAGTGTGCCGACTATCTCAACACAAACCATTTCAACAAATTTTTCTCAGATAAAGAGCTCTGGAAAATGGCAACAATAAATAATGCAGAAGCTCTTGTAATTGGAGATGTTATAGGCTCAATAAGACCTGGACTTATTGCAGATTTAGCTATTTTTGACGGAACAGGTGCTGAGAACTTTTACAGAGCTGTAATTGATGCAAATCAGTCAAAGGTTGCGCTTGTGACAAGAACAGGAAAAGCTCTTTACGGAGATCCGAATATTGTTACAGCATTAAGAGGCGATACTGATTGTGAAGCAATTCCTGACGGAATTTGTGGAGCGGCAAAATCTCTCTGTGTAAAAGGTGAAACAGGCAACAACTTCGCATATTACTCAGGAAAAGCAGGCACTTGGTATCCTGCATTTTTCTGTGGAACTCCAACAGACGAACCAAGCTGTGTTCCGCAAAGAACAAGAGTTGCAGACGAGCTCAATCCTTACACTGGAGAAATTACAGATTTAGATAAAGATGGTGACGGAATCGCAAATGAAAACGATAACTGTCCGCTGATTTTCAACCCGATTCGTCCGGTTGATAACGCTAAACAGGCAGATTATGATAATGATGGTGCCGGCGATGTCTGCGATCCATGCCCGATGGATGCGAACACAACAGAATGTAAACCAGTAAATCCGAATGATGCTGATAACGATGGCTTCGAAAATGTCGCAGACAACTGCCCAAACAATCCGAATCCTCTTCAGGAAGATAAGGATTTAGATGGCGCTGGAGATCTTTGTGACAGATGTCCAAGTGATCCGAATCCGGGAAATTCTGCGTGTCCGGCTACAATTTATCAAATTAAAAAAGGCGAAATAAATGGAGCAGTTACAGTAACCGGCGTTGTAACAGGCGTTGCAGCTGACGGAACCTTCTTTATGCAGGTTATTACAAATGATCCAGCTTATGAAGGTGCGGAATTCAGCGGTATTTTTGTTTACAGAAAACTTCTTGATGCTTCGACCCCTGCGGTTGGAGACCTTGTTGATGTAACAGGAACTTCAATTAATTTCTATGGCGAGATTGAGCTTTCAAATGTAACAAATGTTACAAAACTTGCGTCTAGCCAGCCAATTCCTGATCCGGTTGAAATAGCAGATCCTGCAACTGTTTCAACAACAGGCGCAGATAAGGAAAAATATGAAGGAGTTCTTATTTCTGTTGCAAATCTTGAGGTTACAGAGCTTAAAACACAGTACAATGAATTCAAAGTAAACGCATCTCTTTGGGTTGATGATTTATTCTATCTTGCCAACCCATTTCCAGTTGCTGGCGATAAATTCTTCTCAATTACCGGAATTTTACGCTGGGCAAACAGTGATTCAAAAATTGAGCCTAGAAATGAGGATGACATTGTTGTTTCCAACATTCCAGCACTTGAATCAATCCTTCCGGCTGAGAATTTTGTTAAAGTCGGGGAGACTGCTAATCTGACAGTTTCATTGGATAAACCAGCAATTGGTGCCACAGTAATAACAATAACATCAAGCAACCCTCTTGTTGCATCTGTTCCTCAAACCGTTACAATTCCTGATGGCGAGACATCTGTAATTGTTCCTGTAACAGGTGTTGCCGAAAATCCTAATAAAGTTACAATTTCTGCCGTTTTTGGAAATCCAATAGTTATTCAAGTTACTGCTTTTGTTACAGTTATTGCTGCTGACAGAATTCCTGTTGTGACCTCCATTGATCCGGCAGCTACCACAATCACAATCGGCGCGACAAAAGAATTTACAGTTACGCTTGATATTCCGGCAACAGATACTCACAAATCCTTCGCTCTTTCTCAGGATGTTGTTGCAAACGGCGTTGTAAACATTCCGGCAACAGTTGATTTTACAGTTGGCGCAACCACAGCAAAATTTCTGGCAGAAGGTGTAACTGCGGGAACACTTCAAATCTGGGTTGACGACCTTGTAAAAGCAGATGTTGAGGTCGTTGCAGCTTCAACTGAAACAGTGCCAAACGGCGGATTTGAAACATGGACGACTGAAACTCTTCCAGACAATTGGACAGGAGACACAGGTCTTGGGGTTGCTAAAGAATCAACAATTAAAAGAACTGGAAATTATTCAGTAAAACTTACAAGAAATGCTACTGATGCTAAATACACTAATTTTACATCTGATTTTGTTCCCGTTGAGGTTGGCAAAACTTATGCAATTACATATCATTTTCTTGATAATTATAACAATATAAAAGGAAGACATGCTTATCAGTTTTTTAAAGCAGACAAAACAACAGCGATAGCCAGTCCTGTTTATGGCTCATACACAGTTAATTCAGCTGATTGGCAGGAGTTAACCAAAGATGTAACAGCTCCGGCAGAAGCAGCTTATGTAAAAGTAATTACGAGACTATATGGAGATGTTGTTACAGCAACCGGCGGATTTCTATATCTTGACGATGTTGAGGTTGTTGCAAAATAATGTTTAAATTCACACTAGAAAACAATCACGGAAAAGCCCGCGCAGGCAAAATGGAAACTTCAAGGGGTGAGATTCTCACCCCGATTTTTATGCCTGTGGGAACAAAAGGTTCGGTAAAAGGCGTTTTACCTGAACAGCTAAAATCACTTGGCGCAGAAATAATTTTAGGCAACACCTATCATCTTTTTCTCCGCCCTGGACACAAACTTATTGAAGAAACCTTCGGCTCGCTCCACAGCATGATTGGCTGGGAGAGACCTATTCTGACCGATAGCGGCGGATTTCAGGTTTTCAGCCTCTCATCACTTAGAAAAATCAAAGAAGAAGGCGTCTATTTCGCATCACACATTGACGGCTCAAAACAGTTTATAAGTCCTGAGATTTCCATAGAAATTCAGGAATCACTCGGCAGCGATATAATGATGGCGTTTGACGAATGCCCTGGACTTCCATGCACACTTGACTACATGTTAAAAAGCATGGATAGAACAACCCGCTGGGCAAAAAGATGTATTGATGCGAAAATCTCAGACAACGCGCTTTTCGGCATTTTTCAGGGCGGTGTTGATGTTGAACTCAGGAAAAAACATCTCGCAGAACTGGCAGAACTTCCTTTTGACGGCATGGCAATCGGCGGCTTATCGGTCGGCGAAGAGAAGGAGGACATGTACCGGATTCTTGAAGAAGTAGCGCACCTTATGCCGGAACACAAACCCCGCTATCTGATGGGAGTCGGCACACCAAAAGACCTTGTGAAAGGAATAATGGAAGGAATTGACATGTTTGACTGCGTAATGCCGACAAGAAACGCGCGAAATGGCCATCTTTTCACCTGGAACGGCGCAGTTATAATCAAGAAAAAAATCCATGAAAGGGACACAACTCCGCTTGATGAAAACTGCGGCTGCTACACTTGCAGAAACTTTACAAAAGCCTATCTCCATCATCTTTTCAAAAACCAGGAAATCTTGGCTTGTGTTTTAAATTCAATCCACAACCTCCATTTTTACCTTGAAGTTGTAAAAACTGCCAGGAAATCAATCATTGAAGGCAATTTGATTGAGCTCTGGAATAAAATCTCGGCGGTTTACGAGCGGTAAGTCTTGTAATTTAAGGAACTTATTGAGTTATGCAGGAATCTGGATTGTGAATGTGCTGCCAAGACCTGTCGTGCTTTTTACAGAAACTGTTCCAGCATGTGCCTGTGCAATGTGTTTTACAATAGATAAACCAAGTCCTGTGCCGCCTGCTTTTCTGCTTCTTGCCTTGTCAACGCGGTAAAACCGTTCAAAAAGACGGCTTAAATGTTCTTCCGCGATTCCGGGGCCGTTGTCTGAAACCGAAATTTCCAGCTTTGAGTTTTCGAGTGTTCCCTTAATTGTGATTGAAGAGCCTTCGCTGCAGTATTTAACAGCATTATCAACCAGATTTGAGATTGCCTGTTCAATCAAATTGGCATTAACTTTTGCTGTAATTTGGGAATTGCAAAGTGTGTTTATTGTTATTTTTTTTGCTTCAGCCTGTTGTCTTGAGTTTAAAAGCGCAGAATCAATGAGTATTTTCAGCGGCACAAGCTGCATTTCAAGCTGTTTTTTCCCTTCTTCCTGTTCGATTCTGCTCAAACTAAGTAAATCTTCAATAATCGAGTTAAGCCTGGATGTCTGTTTTGAGATAATCTGGAGAAAATTTCTGGCATTTTCAGGATCGTCAATTGCACCATCAAGCAGCGTTTCAATATATCCTTTTATACTTGTAATTGGAGTTTTCAGCTCATGCGAAACATTTGAAACAAAATCCCGGCGCATTGCCTCAAGTTTCGAAATTCTGGTAATATCATGTAAAACAACAAGAGCTCCAACCGTCCGACCATCTCCATTTTTTAGGTTTGTTCCTTTTGCTTCAATAATTGCACTGTTTGAGCCATGAATAGAAAACTGGGTTTCTATTTCATGAGCAGATTCAATAGTATCTCTAATAATTCCGAAAAGTTCCCTATTTCTAACAACCTCTTTAACATTTTTTCCTACAGCATCAGGAATCTCTATTCCGAACATTTCTTTTGCCGCATTATTAATTTCAAGCACATTAAAATCCATGTCGCAAGCAACAACACCTTCAACCATTCCAGCAAGAACAGTTTCGAGCTTGTTTTTTTCATTTGTAACAACGCTGATTCTGGCCGAAAGCTCTTCTGCCATAAAATTCATCGCATTTGAAAGATTGTCAATCTCCTCAATATTTGTTTCAGGCAACTTGTGGCTGAGTTCTCCGGTTGAGAATCTGGCAGCACCATTCTTTAATATTTTAAGCTGCTTATTAATGCGCTGCGAAACAAAAAACGAGATAATCGCAGCAATAATCGCAATCAAAATTGCGGCAAAAACATTTTTGACATGAAGTGATGTTACTGCACTGCGAATCTCTTTTAGTGGCATTGCAGTTCTAACAACAATTATGCCACTATCTGGAGTTTCCATTTTCGCAGCAGCATACATCATCTCTTTTTCAAGGGTAAAACTGTATCTTTCTGTGGTGCCGGAGCCTTTTTCCAACGCATCAATAAATTCTTTTCTGTCGCTGTGATTCTGCATCAACAAGGGCTCTTTTTCTGAGTCTGCCAGGACGCTTCCATCGCTTTTTATGATTGTGATTCTGGTCTTAATATCGGTGTCTATTTTTTTGATTATCCGGTTAATTTTTTCAGAATCTGTTGTTCCTGTTTCATCAATAATATTGCGGACTAACTCATTTTTTGCAAGCAAATCATCCTTTGTCATTGCTATAAAAATATCGGAAAAAAGAGAGCTCGTATAGAAAAGAACAGTCAAAAGAGATAGCGCAATAAGAAGAATATAGGAAAAATAGAGCTGCCAGATAAGTTTTTTCTTCATCGCAAATCCTTAAACCTGTAACCTACGCCGCGAACAGTTTCAATGTAACTGCCTGCATTTCCGAGCTTTTTACGCAGATTTAAAATTTGAACATCAACACTTCGATCCGTTACCGGATAATCATCACCCTTTATTCCATTTATAATCTGGGAACGGGTAAAAACCCACCCTGGCCTTCTTGATAAATACAAAAGCATATCAAATTCAGTTGCAGTTAAATCAACAACCTCTCCGCCAGCAGTTACAGTTCGCCTGTCTGTATCAATAAACAAATCTTCAATAGTAACAGTCGCGGTCTCAGCCACCTCGTTTCTCGATTTCTTTCTTAAAATATTGCGGACTCGCGCAATCAGAATCTTTGGGCTGAAGGGTTTGGTTATATAATCATCCGCGCCAAGCTCAAGACCAGTTACAATATCGCTGTCCTCACCTTTTGCTGTAAGCATAATTATTGGAATGGAAGAAGTTCTTGCATCATTTTTAATAAGCCTGCAAACATCAAGTCCATCAATTCCCGGGAGCATCAAATCAAGAACAATAAGGTCTGGGTGATGAAGTCTTGCGGAAGAGAGAGCCTCTTCGCCAGTCATAACCGCATCAATTTGGTAGCCTTCCATTCTAAGGTTGTACTTAACCAGATTTAGAATATCTTCTTCATCATCAACAATTAAAATCCGCTCTTTTGCCATAAAAATCTCCTTTTCAAAAGTACTAAAGCTATTTTATTATAGAGTATGAATACCAAGTTAGCAAAAAATTAATAATTGGTTAATAATCTGGTTTTCAGCCACCGATTTTGGCCACCGATTTGACTATTATTTTCTTTTGAGTACGATTCATTCTGCCAAAATTTCAGGAGGTAAAAATGAGGCCGACACTATTTCATATTGGTTCTTTTGCAGTTTCATCTTATGGAACAATGATTTTTTTAGCATTTGTTCTTGGCGCGTGGGCTGTAATCCATGAAGCTAAAAGGAAAAATCTTGATATAAAACTTCTCTGGTCAATAATCCTCCTTTCAGTTGTGACAGGTCATGTTGGTGCAAAAATCCAGCACATACTTTTTGACGGTTTTTTTGATGTTTATATGCAGCGGCCTGCCGCGATGTTCAATGTAAATCAGGGCTACGCATTTCTTGGCGGCATAATTTTTTCTCTGATAACAATTGTTTCTATTCTTCATTACAAACAAAAACCAGTCACAAAATATCTTGATGTTTTAAGTTATGGCGCAGCAATAGGCATTGCAATCGGCAGAGTCGGCTGCACACTCGCCGGATGTTGTTTTGGCGAAATCACCTCTTCAGGATTAGGAATTATGATGAAAGATTATGGACTTGCGGCAAAAACCCATTTTGCTCACGACTATATTTTATCACTCAATTCCCATCCTTATCCTGTTTTTGCAGCACAACCGATTTCAGCAGCTGTTAATTTTATGATTTTTCTTTTTCTCTATTTTGTTGTGCGGAAAAGATACACAAAAGATGGAGTTCCCTTTGGAAGCTGGCTCATAATGTATTCAGTTTTTAGAATTTTTATCGAATTTTTCCGAGATGATGCAAGAGGCCTTTTTTTCGGAGGAATGCTCTCAACATCACAGATAATCTCAATTCTTCTGATAATTGTCGGAATTATCTTAATCAAGCTTCCATCAGAGAAGAAAACGGCTCAATGAAAACGAGGTATTATCTTTTTTTTGCATTTGTTCTAATAATATCTTTTGCCGCATGTCAGAGTCAAAAAAAGTCTGATTCAACTCCGCAGAATCGGTGTGAAAGAATTGTCAGCCTCGCGCCATCAATCACAGAAACTCTTTTTGAGCTTGGACTTGTCAACAATATTAAAGGCGTAACAAAATACTGCAACTATCCCCAAAAAACAGCAGAAATTGCGAAAGTCGGAGGTTATTACGATCCTGATTTTGAGGCAATTATCAAACAAAAACCAACAGTTGTTATGCTTTTAAAAGAGCACTTGAAAGCTGCCGACAAACTAAAAAGTTTTGGGATAAATTCTCTTCCTCTTGATTACAGCTCAATCCCGGCAATTGTTGAATCTGGTAAAAATATTGGCAAATACTGCGCTGTAAAAACAGAAAAATTTGAAAAACTTTTCCCTTCAGCTCCGGCAAATCCGGCAACAAACATCAAAGTCCTGGTTGTAGTTGGGAGAACCCATTCTACAGGCGTCCTCTCCGAGATTTACATTGCCGGAAAATCAACTTTTTACAACAATATCATAGAATTATCAGGCGGAGTCAACGGCTTTGTTAAAGAAGGCATTGCATATCCCAAAATTTCAATGGAAGGGCTTATCTCAATAAATCCCGACATTATTATTGACATTGTTTATGGTTCAGTGCCAAAAAATATAGATATTGAGTCAGTCAAAAAAGAGTGGAACAGTGCCGCAATGATTAATGCTGTGAAAAACAACAAAGTTTTTGTAATCAACAAAGATTATGCTGTGATTCCAGGCCCGAGACTCTCTTTACTCATAAAAGAAATCACTGAAATCATCAGGAATAACAACACCTTAAAGTAACGATAAAAAATAATAATTTTTTTCTAATAAAAAAGAGCAATATCTCTACTAAACTCCTGTTCTTTTAATTTTTGTTGGAGGATATTATGAAAAAGTCTCTTTTAATTCTTATGCTTTGTGCTGGCGCAACTTTTATTTTTTCGGGGTGCAATGAAAAAAATGATCCAGCAGAACCAATCGGCAACGATTTTTGTGGAAATCAGATTTTAGAAAAAGGCGAAGTATGCGATACAATTGGTAGAGAATGCAGCTCACTTGACAAATCACTTAGCGGCTTTGCACCATGCGCAATTGATTGCAGCGGCTATGATTTTTCTGGGTGCGAGCAAAACGATGACAAACCTGATGTTGATATAGTTGACCAAAACTATTGCGGAAACGGTGTTGTAGAAAATGCCGAGGCTTGCGATGGCGATAAAGTGAGCTGTACAAATTTCGGTTATTCTTCAGGCACAGCATCTTGTCTTAGCGATTGTTCAGGTTATGATACCTCAATGTGCGGATATGAGCCATCGTGCGGAAATGGCGAAAAAGAAGGCGCGGAAGTTTGCGACACTGAATCAAAACTCTGCTCAGATTTTGGCTATAATTACGGGAAAGCACCTTGTAAAAGCGATTGCTCCGGCTTTGACACAGCATATTGCACAAGCGAGCCATTCTGCGGAAACGGAACAATGGAAGGCGAAGAACTTTGCGATTCAAGCGAAGTTTCCTGCACAAAATTTGGCTACAGCTCTGGAACAGCTTACTGCGACAGCGATTGCTCAGGATACAACACCTCAAGCTGCAACAATGAAGTGCCAAACATAATAACCTGCCTCGATTTGATGAATTGCTTCCAGAACTGCGGTGATGACAACAACTGCTCTCAAAGATGTTTTGACAATGCTTCAAGTGATGCAAGAAACAAATATGTCGATATTGTAAATTGTTATCAGAACAACTGCCAGTATGCAGAAAATTCAGATTCATGCCTTAACGAGCAGTGCGGTTATCAGATTGAACAGTGCAAAAACAGCGGAAATGATGTTTGCGGAGATGGAAATCTTACAGGCAACGAAGCTTGTGAATATGGATGGTCTGTTTCATGCAGAGAACTAGGCTATACCTCAGGCGCAGCATACTGCAACTCCGACTGTACAGGTTTAGATGAATCAAATTGCTTTTACACAGAGGAGTCATATTGCGGAAACGGGATACTTGAGGATGGTGAAAAATGTGATGATGGCAACAATTATGATGGAGATGGATGCTCAAGCTATTGTTATGATGAAGAATCTAATTGCTTTATTCCAGAAGATTTCTTTACTGTAATTTCCAAAGATTATTTCATGTTCAACATATCTGGTATTATTAGCGAAAATTCAGTTGCCAGCAATTATTTATCAGACCTTTCTCTTTTCGGTAAATCCTACAAGCTTGAAAATGCAATGATTTTCCCTTATGAAAACAAAATCGTCCTCTACCTTTATACCACGATAGATTCAAACAAAATAAGATTGGCAGAAGTGATTTTTGATAAAGATATGCTCAAAAAATATAAAGAGATAAATCAGCAGAAATTTTTTGTAAGTGATGCTGATGTTGTTGCTGTTTTTGACATGGATATTTCCTCCTCCGATATTCAAAGAACTTGCGTAACCGCTGTTTCCGACAAAAACGCCTATGATTATGGCTCATTTTTCAACTGCAACCAGTACAACAATTCTTTTGATATTGGCGAAACCTTAAATATGGCTGGAAATATTGCTCTTACAACAGATCCAACAGCTATAAGCAGTGTAATGAATAACCAGCCCGCACCAACGCTTGATGAAAACTTATGCTATTGCAGCGATTCTGCCGGAAATATTATTCCCTGCCCATAAATTATTTATCTTTTCGTAACTTACCTCTTGAAAGTATTTAAGAAGTTATCTTTGTAAATTAAATTTATCCTGATATAATCAACCGTTTTTGCGAAAAAATAAACAAATACCCTTGGTTTCCAGCAGAATTTATTATTTTAGAGATATAGTTTGAGGTAAAATTATGGCTAAAATTGTTATGATTACGACTCTTTTGATTCTTTTCATTGGCTTGGGCTGCTCTGATGATTCCAAAAAGAATGGTTCAAAAAATGAGATTCCAGCAGAAGTTTCAGATTCTGATGTTATTAATCCAAATGATAATGATTCTGCAAAAAATGAAGCTGAAAATCTGACAGATGAGAATAATGAAGAATCAGACGACTTGCCTCTAAAAGATGAATCAAATCAATCAGATACAGATGCCGCTAGCGATTCCGAATTGGTTGAGACTGATTCCGATAATTTAATGCCTGATTCAGATGTTGCTGATTATGAGGAGCCTCCCCTTCCTCCAAAATTGAGTTTTTATTTTAATCTTGAAAAAGAGACGCTTTTGAAAAAAGGAGAAAACTGTGGAATTAAAGGATTGTCTGTTGCAATGCCTGAAAATCTTCCAGACCATCTGACAACAAAAGCTGAGTATGGCAAATACAAAAAATGCCTTGAAATTATTGATAAAGTTGATTGCGATTCTGCTATAGTAAAAGATGGCTTACTTGCTAATTTTCAAAACTGCCTTTACTATGAGCCTGAAATCTATGATCCAGAAAACAAACCTGAAATATGTCCGTTCACTGTCGAAAAATTCACTTTTGATAAAAGAAGAGAGCTCTTTTCACTAAACAATGCCTACTGGCTTTTAAATCTCTCGGTTTTAAGCAAAGATAAAGATGAGGAAGCGACTTTTAAGCTGATGAAGCCTTACGGATTTACAAAAGTTGAGGTTTACAACAAAGGAAAACTACAATTTCTCATGGCTGAACATGCAGAATTTATTGTTTTTGCATTTAAAGGAACAACAACCTGGCAGGATTATCTGAGCAATGCTGAATATGTTTTAAAAGATTCAGAAAAAACAGATTTGCCCGGGAAAGTTCATTCAGGATTTTTTGGCACAATGGATTCAGGCTGGGAATCATTGAAAACAAAATTTACCTATGCAAAAGCAAGAGGCAAAAGCATAATAATTACAGGCCACAGCCTTGGCGGAGCAATTGCTCAGATGGCTGCCCTCAAAGCTGTTAAAATGAAACTCCCGATAAAAACTATTTATGTTTTTGCCTCTCCAAGAGCGGGTAATGAAGAGTTCGCAAAAGCTGTTGAAGATACTTTCGGAGCAAAATTTTTCAGGATTAACAACGGAATTGATATGACCCCTCATGTTGCACCCTCAAGAGAAGGAGAATCAACAGCAAAAGAGACCTTCCTGTCACTTATCGGCGATGTTGAAGATCCGAATCTTCTCATAAAAGGACTTGATTCAATGCTTGACTGGGGACTTAATTATGCTGACTACACTCACCCGAATGATGAACATTGGATTGACGAGAAAGGTTATTTTCAGGGTTTGATTCCATACAGCGACAAAAATGATATTGCTTATTATCTTATGATTCGTGAAAAATTTGATGGCAATTCATTTTTTGATTTCACCTCAGAACTCGGCGCATTGCCTCAATATCATGACGACACTCTTCACCTCTGTTATCAGGCTAGAATGATTGAACAATTGATTTACAAAAGAGATTAATTCTGATGAGACTCCAAAGCATACAGGTATTTATGATTTGCTGTTTTGACTATTTTCAAGGCACATTATTAGGAAGTTGGGTTAGTTAGAATCCGGAATTACAACATCTAAATCGCCAGCCACAGCATCGTTTTCAACAGCAAAAACATCACTTACAACAAAATGGATAGGAAGTGAAAGAGAATTTGTTTTCACTTTTCTACCTGAATTAAGTTTTCCTTCGCCATAAACAGTAATTGTCACAGGATAGTAGTAAGCCATTAAATCAGCTCTGTTCTTTTCCCAAAAATCAAACATTTCTTTGCCTGATTTTTCGTTGAAAACTTCAAAAGCTAATGCCAGTTTTGAATTAGGTGTGAGAACACCACCAACCGGAATTTTTCTCTCGCCCCAATTTTTTTTATCAAAACCAAGATCAGGGTGCAGATCATAGCTTACAACAATGTTGTCAAGTCTCCATGAGTTTGGCTCACCAGCATCATAAGTTGGCGTATTAATTGTGCCTTTAACAACAGCTACAGGTTGCATATCATTTTTAAACTGAACACCTATCGGGAAAGTAATGAAATACATTTTTCCCTCGTCATCAATCAAAGGAAATGATGCTGCCGAAACACCCTCATCGCCAACGCTCAGAGCTTTGCCAAGTTCTACTGGGCGAAAATGCTCAAAAACAATAGAATCCATCTCCTGCTCATTTGCGCAAGATGTCATAGAAAAAGTAATTACGCCGGCAACGGCTAATGCAAAAAACACAGAAATAATTTTTTTCATAACATTTCCTCCATCAAATATTTAAATTCATTAAGCTTTATCTTCAAAATCCGACCAGCTCCAAGCCCTTCAAGATAAACCATCGAAAGCTCTCCTCCATCTATTTTTTTATCGTGGCCGACAAACTCAAGCCAACCGGAATTATTCCAAAACTCATCAGTTCTATCAAGGGTGATGCTATATTTTTCAAGCAAATCCTTTATAAGAACTGTGCTGTAAATTTTCAATCCCTTTTTTTCTGCAATCATTTGCTCCATAATCATACCATAAGCAACAGCTTTGCCGTGCGACAAACCAAAAAATCGCTCGAGAGCATGACCAATTGTATGACCGAAGTTCAACAAAATTCGAGTTCCACTTTTATCCAAAAGGTCATCTTTAATAAATCTGTACTTAACCGTCAAAGCTTGCATTAATGATTTTTCTCCGTAAATATCAGCACTTTGGCTTAAAAAATCATAAAAACTACCGCCATCCAAAAGTGCAACTTTCAATATTTCACAAGCTCCATTTCTTTTCTCTTCATCAGGAAGCGTATCAAGTATTTCTTTAATAACCACAATTCTTTCAGCCGGATAAAATGTTCCGACAACATTTTTAGCACTAGCATTAACACCGTTTTTTCCACCAAAACAACTGTCTACCGCAGCCAAAATTGTAGTAGGTATCAAACAAACTCTTAAACCTCGCTTATAAACAGAGCCGCAAAAACCAGCAAGATCTGTAACTGCACCGCCACCCACTCCCCATAAAACTGTTGTTCGGCTACAATTTTTCGATATAAGCCAATCAATAATTTTCACAGAAGAATCCAAGGTTTTATCTCTTTCTCCGTTTACAAAAAAACAATTTTCTTTATCAAAAAAGAATCTGCTTTCAAGAACCGAATCCACCAAAAACAAATCTCCTGACGAAATTAATGGTGCAACATCTTCAATATTTTTGACATAATTTACATTTGTCAAAAAATTTATATTGAAACCAAATTCCATAAAGACTCAATCTCCAACAAAATATTATCCAAAGGCCGACTCTTCATTTCAATAATAAAATCACATGATTTTAGATATAGCTCCTGTCTTTCTTCATAAATCTTTCTGTAACCATTCTCTCCTGCAATTTTTAAGAGAGGGATCTCTTTATCAAAAAACCGGGTAGCCAAAACACTATATTCTTCTTTCAGAAAAATCACAGCAACAGATTTTTTACGGACTTCTTTCATTGCTTTATGCGCATAATGAATTCCACCACCAAATGCAAAAAAATTAGCATCAGAATTAATCATCCCTGCGACTGTTTGGCATTCCATTTCTCTGAAATAATCCTCTCCATTTAAAGAAAAAATTTCACCAATAGTCTTTTTTTCAAGTTGAGCTATTAGCAAATCAGAATCAAGAGAATTAAACCCGCGCTCTTTTGCCATATTGGCCAAAGAAGACTTTCCAACACCAGAAAACCCAATTAAACCTATTGCTTTATACATTTTTTTTCCATTTAATTCTATCGACATAAGCATCAAATGAGTTTTTTATATCTTTTAAGGTATCACTACCAAATTTTTTCAAAAACAAATCTGTATATGGAATTAATGCAGCTGCTTCACACACTTTTGCACCTGCCTCAATTGCCCACAAATCACTTCTTACAACGGGAGCGTGACCTTTTTCTGAATTGAGGTAATTATAGGAATCAATAGGAAATGGTTGCGTTGGAATTGGTTTAAAATTAACATAAAAGACAATTTCTTCACCATTGGAAATTCCACCTTCAATTCCACCCATGCTATTTGTTGCTCTGCTAAAGTCAGAATTAAACAAATCAAGAGAATCAAGACCTTGTTTTCTGAAAATTTCAGGCAACCCAAAACTAATTCCCTTCACAGATTGGATAGAAAGAATTCTTGCTGCAATCATTGCATCAAGTTTCTGATTCCATTCTGTATAAGAACCAACTCCAGGCAGCGAGTCTTTGATAACTATTTTTACAACTCCACCAAGTGTTCCTTTTTCTTTTGCAGAAGCTCTCATTTTATCAAAATCAATTTCAATAAATGGAACTCCACCTATTTCAACAACTTCGGATGAAACTGAGATTCCAAACTTTAAAAGAAATGTTTTCAAAAAACCGCCAGCACAAACTAATGCTACAGTTTCTCTTGCGCTTGCCCTTTCTGCTGCAATAAGCAATGAGTCATAATCATATTTTTCTGTTGAAACAAAATCTGAATGACCTGCTCTTGGATAAAAGCTTTCTTCTACTCGCCTGTCAAAGAACGGTTTTCCCTGTTTATTACAAATTCTCACACAAATTGGAGCTCCGGTCGTTTTCCCATTTATAACGCCTGACTCTATATCAAAAGAATCAGCCTCAAATACCATTCGGGAACTGCGGCCATGACCAATTTTTCTTTTTGCCATCTCACTGTGCAAAAAAGAAAGATCCACATCAACTCCAGCAGGGAAACCATTGATCAGCAGGATTATTGCTGATCCATGAGATTCTCCCGCTGTTAAAACCTCCACATATTACTCCTCTTCTGTTTTCTGAAGCGGAATAGAAGATTTAACTTTATTCATAATTCGTGGTGTAAGGAAGATAAGAAGCTCTGTTCTCTCAACCTTTTTGTCTTCTGACTTGAACAACCAGCCTAAAACAGGAATTTCAGAAAGGAAAGGAATTCCTTTTTTATTGAAAGAGGTAAGATTTGTGTAAACACCACCGATTACAACAGTGTCACCACTTTTAATCAAGACATCAGTTTTTGCTTCTTTCTTTAATATTGCAGGCTCTCCTCTTGAATTCTGTTTTGAATAATCAGGTTCTGATTTATTTATGCTAAGATTCATAAGAATTGAACCATCTGCTGTAATATGAGGAGTAGTTTTAAGAATCAGGGTTGCATCTATATATTTTGTTGTAATTGTGTTGTTTTCTCCCTGTGTTGTAATAGGAATACTCATACCCTGCTGTATCATTGCTTCGGAATTATCAAGTGTCGCAACTTTTGGAGAACTTACGATTTTTACCTTACCTTCTGATTCCATAACATTTAATCTAAGAGTAAGGTCTGTTATATTTCCAATACTGCCAAAATTAAAACCCAGGGAACCTGTTTCACCACCAGCATAAGGAACATTTACAGCGCCGCCCATTGCCATATTGTAAGGAAAAATCATTCCTGTCGGATTGCCATGTCCTGAATCTCTGTAGTGGTTAAGTCCCCACTGAACGCCAAGTCCGTTTGTTGCATTTGATGTTGCTTCAACAATCTTTGCCTCAATAAGAACCTGCGGGGTCTGGGTATCAAGATATTCAATCAATTTCTCTGTTTTATCAAGAACTTCCTCAACATCTTTAACAATAAGAACATTGGTTCTAAGGTCTGTGCTTATAGTACCTCTGTCTGATAAGATTTCTTTAATCTGAGGCATAAGTTCAGCTGCTCTGGCATAGTTTACAGCAATAAGTCTTACCTTCACTGGCTCAAGTTTCTGCTGAGCTTTTTTCTTTGCAAGCTCAGTCTCTTTTTCCTGTTGGATTGTTTTCAAAGCAGCAACACGAATAATATTGCCATATCGTTCTTTGCCAAGAGATTTAGACTTTAATATAACATCAAGTGCCTCATCCCAAGGAATATTAACCAAGCGAACAGTTATGGTGCCTTTTACATCATCGCCTGCAATGATATTTAACTTTGATATCTCAGACATAAGTCTTAAAACATCAAGAATATCAATATCTTTGAAATCAAGGCTGATTTTTTTGCCGCGATAAGATCTCTTTTCTGAGTCTGTATCGACAGAAGACTCAGCATTCATAGTTTGAGAAGTAGCCGAAGAAGCTAAAACTGCAACTTTTTCATTAAAACCGGCAACAGCTTCACCTGTTTTGGGTTTTTTCGATTTAAAAATAAATTCTTGAGCAGTGCCATTTTTTTCTGCAATAAAATCAAAATCAGCACTGTTCATCGCAGCAACAATTTTAACCCCATTATTTTCATTAAAAATAGCAATTTCTTTTACCGGACCATTTAATGATGCCGCATCAATAAGCTGCTCCTTGTCCTTGGAAATAAAAGTATCCTTTACAAACAATTCAACCTTGTCTTTGTAGATTTTCTTATCAAAAGACATTGATGATGCGCCGGAAAGTCTTAAAATTTCAGGATTTTCACCAACAAAAACAATGCCTGATATTTCTTTTGAAGAAAGCTCAACCTTTTTTTCCGGTTTTACAGAGACAGAAACATTTGATTCTTTTGATGTTTGGACAATTTTATTATCTTTTACACCAGAATCATTGTTTTTGAATGAGGCAAACTGATTTTTTCCATCGGAAATAAGCTCAAAGCTTTCTCCGTTTAATTTCATTGAAAAATAATCAGGCAGTCTTTTTTCCATAACAACTCTGAATCCACCTGGATGATTTGCAGTTCTAACATCTGCTCCAGCATTAATTTTGCCTTTGATTCCAATAAAATCAAAAACAATTCTTTCTGGAGAAGAAAGAGCAAAAATCCTTACTGATTTTGGCTGACTTGAAAAACCAAACTTCAAAGATGTCCCCTTTTTTTCAAGAGCCAGCTTTGATGCAACAAGTTCTTCAGGATTTTGAAGAGTTGCAATTTCCTCAATCATTCCTTGCTGAAGGATTGTTTCTTTATGATTTTTTTCAATCACAAAGGTTGCGCTGGAAATTTTGGCAAGAGTCATTCCGGAATTGTTTTTTGTAAACGAGTAACCGTCTGCTTTAATAACAGCTCCATCATTTTTCATAAGCACAGAGACAGTTCCGTTTTCATTAGCAAAATAAACATCTTTTTGTGTTAAGTTTGCAGAAACAGCTTCTTCGCCTGACTTAAAAATAATTTTCCCTTCTGTCTCAGCTGCAAAAATATTTACAGCAATGAAGCCAGTTAATAAAGATAATGTCAGTTTCTTCCACCTGTTCATTTATATCTCCTTATATCAGATTATTAATCTTTATCTTTATCCTTCTCGTTATCTTTGTTTTCTTCATCTTTTTCCGGAACAAAAGCCTCTGTTTGACCAAATGGAGACTCACTCTCTTCTCTTTCTCTCATTAATGATTTTACAGGAAGCTCAAGATAAAGCTTATTTAAAATCTTTCTCCCGAGAGGATCTTTATATGTCTCGGTAACCTCAATTTTTGATTCCAGAATACGGCTGATTTTACCCCAGTTTTTTCCGATAAAAGCACCACTTTTTACAATATGGCTTTGTTTATTCGGAGTAATAATAACAGCTCTAGGCTCTGCTATTCCGGATAAAATTGCTGTAATTTTAAGCTCTGTTATATCATATTTTTGGAGCTCGCTAACAATTTTTCGCTCTTTTTCAATTGCCTGAAAGTCTCCAAAATAAGATCTGAAAGGATCTCTTTTGCCGACAGCAGAATAAACATAACTTGTGTCTCTTTTTAAAACATCGGAGATACCCTTTGTCTGTTCAGTTTTTTTAGCCTGTGCCGCAACTTTGTTGAGCTTGTCCAGTTCTGCCTGACGATCAAAGGTAATTTCATATTCGCTGCCACAGCTTGATGTTATAAAAGCCAAAGATAGCAGCATTATTAGGATTATACTACTTTTTAACACCTTGACCTCCCTGCTGATTCTGATTAATTTCTTCCTGACTCAAGAAACGGTAAGTTGTTGCTGTAAAGCTGACATCAAGCTTGGTTTTATTCGGCTGAAACGCTGAAAAAGCATTAGCCGCTTTTACATTTGAGACTTTTTCCGGCTTGTTCATCTGCTCTGGCTCTGCCTTCATCTGAATATTGCTGGCATTTACAATTCTAGCCAGCTTATTTACTGAATCAAAGAAACTTAAAATTTCATGAAAACTGCCTTTAAGTTTAATAGAAACAGGGACTTCAGCGTAAAAACCTTTGATTACCTCAGGCGATGGCTCAAAATAATAAACTTCCAAAGTGAATTTTTCAGCTTCTTCCGAAAGTTTTTTCAAAAGAGATGGAATTTCTTTCTTTTCCGGAAGCACACTTTTCGCAATTCTGAGCTCTCTATCAAGGTTTTCAACCTCTTCCTGATAAATAGCTTTGTCTCTTACAACAACAGCCATTTTTGAAAATTCCTCTTTTTTTGCACCAAAATCTTTTACAAGTTCAGACATAGTATTTTGATGAGGAAGATAAACTGCAAAATAATAAACAAGAACAATAATGAGAACAACGCCACCTAAACCGCCCCAGCGGTAAAGAGGCTTTAATTTACCAATATTTATAAGAAGATCCTTCATATAAAACCTCCGCTACTTTTTATCTGCAGGCAAAGCTGCATTAGCCGGTTTCTGAGACGGAACCTGCTGACTTGCAGGCTGTGCATTTGCAGGCTTAGCAGCGTTATCTGCTGGTTTTTGTGAATCCATTGGATTATCACTCTGCTCAACTTCATTCATTGTATCATCTCCAGAAATATGAACCTTGCTCTGAAGAGTATATTTCAATATAGGAACACCATTAACAACATTTTCTTTTTGTATTTTACGAAGCTCTACAAGAGAGAAAAACATTGATCTTTCGATTTGTTTCATCATGTCGGCAACTTCTTTGTTTTCCAAAGTTTTGCCTTCAAGATTTATTGTGGAGCCGGAAAAAACGAGAGATTCAAGCCAAATTTTATTTGAAGGCATTTTCAATGACAATTCATCAAGAACTCTCACCGGGCCAACATTTTCCTTCTGAAGCTTGTCTATCATACCAATCTGCTCCTGAAGTCTTTTCTTTTTCTCTTTAAGCTTTTCTATCTCACCGATATTTTTCTTCAATATCTCTATCTCATTACTTATTTCTGCAATTTTCAGCTTAGCATCCTCTTCTTTCTTAGAAAGTATTGAGCTGTTTATTACCAAAAGCACAATAAGAGAAATCAGAATTGCAACCACTACAAGCAGAAAACCTTTTGCCGCCGTTACCAGCTTTTCTTCTTTTACGGGAAGTAAGTTTATGCGTATCATGTTACTCGTCCAACCTCCGTAAAGCTAATCCCATGCAAACTGCCGCTGTGTGAGAATAATCATCGAGCTCTTCCTGAGTAAACATCTGAGCTGGAACGATAATTTCTTTAAAAGGATTTAATTTCTCCACAGGGATTCCTATTTCAGACTCAAGAGCTGAAACAAAAGTATGTGATTTTGTAGCACCGCCTGTAATGTAAATCTTTGAGATCTCATCTTCAGGACTTATATTTTGGTAGTAATCAAAAACTCTTGAAACATCACCAGCCATATTCCCCGCTATTTCAGCAACAACCTCTTCGACCTGATTAGGAAGAATACTGTCATCTGCACTCTGGCTTCCGCACTTAAGACTTTCAGCCTGCTGGAAACTGACTTTTAGTCTTCTGGTAATTTCTTCTGTTATATAATTGCCACCCGTTGCAACATCTCTAAAAAAGCTCACAACCCCTTTTGAAACAACAACTACATTAATCTTTGAAGAACCAACATTCATCAAAGCAACAACCTTATCTTTTTCGTCAGGATAATTAACTTCAAAAATATTTGCCAAAGCAGAAGCATCTATCTCAACAGACATAGGTCTCACGCCAGCATCATAAACAACCTGAATAAAGTCACCGACCAAATCCTGTCTTGCGGCAATCAAAATCACCCGCTCTTTGTTGTTTTCAAAATGATTTGTCCGAATTCCATCATAATATATTTCATTGATATCATGTGGAATATGAGCCTCCGCCTCGGCGCGGAGAGCGTTCGGAAAATCCGTGTCTGAAACCTTCGGGATATTTACGACACGATGAATAATCCCATGCCCCGCAATACTTATGGCACAGAACTTATCTTTTATACGCTCTTTTGCAAAAAGCGTCTTTATAGCATCGTTCATTTCATAGGTATTCATAATACTGCCATCAACCACAGTATTTTGAGGTATCGCGATGGAGCCGAACTTGTTAAGCTGATATTTCCCTCTTTTTTTCGAAAGGCGGGCCAGCTTAATTGAATAGGAGCCTAAATCAAGCCCCATCAACTGCTTACCGAAGAACATCACCCCTCCTATTATTTGTTTTCACTTTCACCAAAAACTTTATCCTTATCTTCAAGAGAAAATCCTAACGCAAGAAGAATTTTCCTTTTTGTTTCCATCCTGCACTCCCCGCCACGCTCAATTCTGTCTACCGTAAGAACAGAAATTCCGGCTTTTCTTGCAAGCTCTGATTTGCTCATAAGCAATTTCTCTCTGATTACTTTCAAATTATTCTTTTCCACAACATTCCTCGCAATAATTTATAACTAATTATTCGAGAGATACTATCATCCAAAAACACATAAAGCAAGGTTTTTTTTAAAATATTTTGCTAAACTATACTATAATTATATAACACTTTGCAAAAATTACACCACACAACACCATCACTTCAGCCACCCGAACCTTGTTTCGCGAATTATCAAAAAAATGTTTTTTCATTAAAACTCAATTCTGTTTCGCCCCTTTTTCTTTGCAAGATAAAGAAGAGAATCTGCATTTTTTATTAATTCTATTGCATCACCATCAATAAATTCCTTAAGACCACCACTGATTGTTACAGTTAAACCCTTTTCGTCAAAAGAAAGAGTTCCAATAGTATTTCTTATTCTCTCGCCAATAACAAGAGCTGTCTCAAGATCTGTTTCCGGCAAAACAATGAGAAACTCCTCACCACCATATCTTCCTGGGAAGTCGGTTTCTCTGATCATAGATTTCAGCGTAGAAGAGACAATGACAAGAACTTTATCTCCAACCTGATGCCCATAAGTGTCATTGATGCGTTTAAAAAAATCAATATCAAACATTATTATTGAGAGATGACTTTTATAGCGGCTTGCTCTTTTGATTTCAGAGTCAAGCTTTTCTATTATACTGTTGTGATTAAAAAAGCCTGTAAGACTATCCGTCATAGACTTTTCTTCAAGTCCTTTAATATAGTTGTAACGAGAGATTGCCTGTTCAATCTGGAATCTTAGATTATCCATATCACAGGGTTTTGTGAGAAATCTAAACACATCACCCCGATTAACGGATTCAATAGCTGTTTCCATGTCAGCATTACCAGTCAACATTATTTTTACAGAATGAGGAATAACATCTCTGATTTTTTCAAAAAATTCTATTCCTGTCATTTCCGGCATTCTCATGTCACAAATAATTACCGCATATTCAATTCCTTCAGAGATTTTATGCAAAGCTTCTATCGGGCCTAACGCAGTATCTATATCATAAGAACGCCTGAATTGCCTGACAAAAGAAAAAAGAAGATTGCTGTCATCATCAACAAAAAGAATTTTATACAAACAAGACTTTTCTTCTGTCACACACATACCGCCAATAATTTTTGAAATGAAACAGGGGTTATATTAATAAGATTATTTTCAAATTACAATTATTTTTTTCAAAAAACAAACGATTTCCTCACATTATTTGCAATTCATATTGAATCAATCAATGTCAGGCAATTTCTCTTTTGTAAAGTTACAAATGGATTTTTAAAAAAACTCCGGAATTCCAATAATATTTTTTTCTTGTATTTTAAGTGTCAAATTCTTATTATTAAGCGGGTTAAATTTAATTTTTGTGGAGGTTTACAATGAAATTTATCGTTTTAATTTTTCTGATCTCTTTTTCATTTTTCACCCTAAGTTCACAGGAAAAAGAACGAATTGCTATCCTTGATTTTGAGGCTGGAAGTGTGTCCGCAGATACTGCAAAAACTGTTGCAGAACTTCTTGGCACAGAGCTTGTGAATACAGGAAAATTTGCTGTGATAGAAAGGAAGCAGATTGCAAAAGTCATGAATGAGCAGGGGTTCCAGATGACTGGAGCTGTTGATATGGAAAAAGCTGTTCAGGTCGGCAAGCTGCTTGCTGTAAAATATCTTGTTATGGGAAGCGTTGCAAAATTAGGCGGCAACTATATTATTAATGGAAAAATAGTTGATGTTGAATCAGGCAATGTTTTACTGGCCACCAAAGTTGTGGTAAAAAATGAGGGCGAGTTTATTGCCGGCTGCGAAACATTGTCTCAACAGATGGTTGAAAAACTTGAGCAGGGCGGCGCTACAAATGCTCAAGAGCTGGCAGAGAAAAAAAGAAATATGCTTGAATCACAGTGCTCCGGCAACAATGCAAAATCCTGCTATCAAGCTGCGCTAATGTATTTTCGTGGTGATGGCGGAATGAAAAACCTTGAAAAAACTAAGGAATTTTTCACAAAAAGCTGCACAAGCGGCGAAGGAAGAGCCTGTCACTATGTTGGAACCATGTATAAAAAAGGGATGGGCGGCGCAAAAAACATGGAAAAGGCACTCTCTTTTTACGAAAAAGCATGCTCAATCGGATATTCAAAAGGTTGTCAAGCAAAGGAATCCTTAGGCTCCGAGAATAATCCTAACAGCAACTCTTCTGTTGGATTTGGAGCATCTCCAACATCAAACGATCCCGGGAAAGGCGATACAATTCCGGCTCTTGAAAACTATCGCTAATTTTTTTTTAAACAATTTCACCCAACTGATGTGAGCAAATCCTCAAGCAGTGATTGATATTGTTCATTAGTTGCTTAATTTAATATTGATTTTATTTCAATTCCTTCAATAATTTTATACAATCTCTTTTTTATCAACAACTTTTGAGAGGTTACCCAAATGAAACAATTTTTGATTGCAGCAATTATGGCTCTTTTTGTTTTTATGGCTGGTTGTGCATCAAGTGACAGCAGCGATCCGGTGGCAAACAATACCGGAGACAAAGACTCAACGCAGTCTGGCAACGATGGAACTGCTGGAAATGATTCGACAAACCCTGGCGATGACTCCACAAATCCCGGGAATGATTCAACAAATCCAGGCAATGACTCGACAAACCCTGGAAATGATGTAGATCCTAACACTCCAGACACAACACCACCTCAGGTAACAAGTTTTAATCCTGCAAATGGAGACAAAAACATCTCAACTAATCCTCTAATTTATGCTATTTTCAACGAAGATCTTGATACTTTATCAGTACAAGGCTCTATTGTTTTAAAGGAAGGAACTACCGAAGTAGCTGGAACTATTAATTATCTCTCTGATGAACGCAAGGTTCTTTTTACTCCGGCAGCAGCATTAAAACCGGAAACAACATACGCGGTAACGCTTAATCCTGTAATTAAAGACAAGGCTGGCAACTCTCTGGCAAAAGGTGAAAGCTGGAGCTTTACAACAGGCAAGCCACCAAAAGTTATTGGTTTTACACCTGAAAATGGTGCAACAGATGTTAGTTTAAAAGAAATTACAATTGAATTTGATCAAGATATGGATGCGACCTCTATAACAGAATTTACAATTATGGTTAAAAAAGAGAACGAAACTATTCCTATGACAATCACTACAGCCTCTAAAAAAGTGATTCTTACCCCTAAATCAATTGTAAAAGCAGGCAATTACACAGTAACTGTTACAACCGGAGTTAGAGCCACAACTGGAATGAATTTAGACAAAGAATACTCATGGTCATTTTCAACGCCTGTATTTACAAGCTACTATCCGTCAGAATCAGAAAACGCAGATGTTCCAATGAGAGCACACATCTCTTTTATGGTTGCTGAAGTTGCAGCAAAGGAAGATATTCAATTCTCTCTTACAAAAAACGGCACACCAGTTGCAGGAACACTGACTGTCAAAAAAATCTCTGATTATGCAACAGATTTGGCCGCAAAAACAGACATGAATATAGTTTCAGAGTTTGTTGCAAGTGCAATAACTTTTGTTACAACAGCTGCAATGGAGCCTGGCACAACCTACAAAGCCTCTGCAACATATCTGGGCAAAACAAAAGAGTGGACATTCACAACATCTGAAACTGTAATTTACGGAGACAACTTTGAGAGCAACCGTCAGAAACAGATGAATTCTGATTCCGAAACAACTATTTCAATTGTTGGCGGACCTTTTTCATGGTTTGTTCAAAAAGAGGGTTCTGATGTTGATGTTGATGCTCCAATACTTGAATATATGTTTATTTGGGATATCGGCATTCCTTCATACAAGGCCGCAACAAGTGAAATGGGAACAATAACTGAAGATGCTGATGGCAATTCAGCAGGTCATGCTATTTGCACAGAGCCATCAGCTCAATATCCGATTGGAGCTTACTCAAGAATTCTGAAACAGGAAAAACCGTTTTTTATTGAAGAAAATTCAACACTTGAAGCATATTTAAGTGTAAACACATTTGTACAGCCAAGCGGCTCTCCGCAGGGACTTCTTTTTATAAGAGCAAAAGAGCAAAAATCAGCAGACGGCGGAAATGTTAGCGGCGGCACAACATATCTTGATTTTACAATGGAAGGAGATGTTTCAGGCGAGCAATATGATGAATATGAGAACCCGTTTACCGGAATTTACGGTGATGGCGGAGACAACACATATCTTAAGCTCACCTCAGATCTTTCTAAATATAAAGGCAAATATATTCTTCTTGAATTTGTATTCAAAGGCTCGCTTGGCCACAGAGGCGATTTTATGACAGACGCAGGAATCTGCATTGATAACCTTTCGATTGTAGCTCAATAAATTCTCAATTCTTTTCTTTCTCTGAAATTTTTTTATGTTATACTTCCTCGTTTTTATAATCAGGCTAAAGACTGGACTTTAGAAAAATATGGGCGAACAGGAACAAAATCTTTTAGACAAAGCCGTTTCCGGAGACGGCAAAGCGTATAAAGCACTGATTGAAAAATATAAGCCGCAGCTTTACGCATTTGCCCTTTCCATGACTTGCGGGAATCATGCGGATGCCTCCGATATTCTTCAGGAAGCCTTTGTTAAAGCATTTTTTGCTCTTGCCAAATTTGAAAGAAGAGCTTCTTTTAAAAACTGGCTTTTTACTATACTGAAAAATGAATTTCTCAATTATTCCATAAGCTTAAAAACAAGAAAAGAGCCGTGGGTTGACGCAGAAACATTACCAGAAAAAGAATTTTCAACAAA
>CAZISX010000003.1:19020-23624 GCA_964542005.1 uncultured Spirochaetales bacterium | reverse complement strand
GAATCAGACATGATTTTAGAGGAACGGAAAAAGCTTCTTCTGAAAATGATTGCAGAGCTCCCTGAAAAAGAAAGGGAAGTCGTGATTTTAGTTGATATTCAGCAGCTAAATTATGAAGAAGTTTGCGAGATGCTTGGAACAACACTCCTCTCATTAAAATCAAGACTTTTCAGAGCAAGAAACAGACTTACAGAAATTATTAAAAAAAACAAGCAACTTTTTGAGTAGGAAATCAATCTATACTTAGGACAAAAAGTGGAGCAAACATGAGCGACTGCAGAAAAGCACAGGAATTAATTGAAAAATTAAGAGATTTCAATCTCTTAGCAGAAGAAGAAGCTGCCCTTGCAATTCATACAGCCACCTGCCATGAATGTCTGGCATATCTTCACGCTGCACAAACCTACAAATCACTCTCCTCATCTTTTACTGCCAAAGACTTTGAAATTCCTGATGATTTCGACAGAGTTCTTGCTGAAAAAATTGCTGCAGCTACAGAAATCAAGGGCAAGAGACATAAATTCAACTTCTGGAAACCTGCTTTTGCATTTTTTTCTCTCGCCATTATTCTTTTTGCCGGAATTCTATTTTTTCGCCAGCCGGAAGAACCAACCTATGACAGACTTGTCTCTGAAAAAATAACAGAAGCAGGCCAACCAGTTGGAATAGAGCTTTCCTACGATGCAGCAAAAGAGCTTGCCGAAGTTTCTTTTGAAATAAAACTAGGTGAAGGAATCAGCTTTGACTCTGTTGATCAGGCTGTTCAAAACTCCCGGATTCTCCGGTGGCAAGGCTCTCTCAAACAAGGCAAAAATCAGATCCCTTTTGCAGTCAACATTCCGAAAAAAGGAACATTTACAATATTTACAAAAGCTCAGTTCCCAGGATTTATTCACGAACATAAAATTGTCTTAAATGCTGATGGAAGCCGCGTCGCAGTTTTAGTTTATGAATCCTCCGGCCAGAAGCTTTAAAATCCATGTATTTGAAATTACTGGTTTGTTTGGCATCTATTCTTTTTATTTTATTTAGTGAAGCATCGGAGCCGCTACTTAGAAGCAGTGTGACAATCCACAAAAAACCGCAAAACAATTTACTCTACACCAACTGGGCTAAAAAACTGGGAACAAATCTTAAAACTGTGAGGAAAAGCAAAGATCAGGAAATAGAAGAAACAATAGTTTTAAACCAGCCAATTTATGAAGAAAATCAAGAGGTAACAAACTATTTGCAGGAAGAAATCTGCAAGCGGGATTTTATTGAAACAGATGATAAAAGCGTGGAAAAGAGTGTAGAAGAACCTTCCCGCAAAATCACCAAAACGCCTGCCACCTTAAATATTATAAAAAAAGAGACTCCGTCTGCTGCTGTGACAGAAAACAAAATTGAAAAAGAGATTAAAGAAGAGCAGTTGGCGGAGCCGGAAATAATGAAAAAAGAGAAAATAGCTGAAAATAACGAGAAAAATCAACCTGATGAAGAAATAATTGTTGAAAAAAAAGAAAATCCTGATAATGATTCAGTTGCAAAAAAAGCTAAGCCTCAGCCTGCAATAGAAAAAAAGAAGGAAGAGAAAATTGAGGACAAATTTAAAGGGAAAAATTATCAGAAAATTATGAAAGATATTAAGAAAAAATCGCGCGGAGAAAGATTGTGAGAAGTATTTTTTATCTTCTTCTTCTCTTCTTTTTCCTTAGAATCACCGGAGCTGAATCCGAAATTTCAGCATCTCTTGGCGGAGGATACAATTCAAATATTAGATATCTGACAACAAAAGAGAGAGCATCAGGCAACAAAAAAGAACTCCAAAGCCCTGTTATAACTGCTAATTTGCTTGGAGAGCTAAGTTTTATGGAAGAAAAGGGGGCTGCTGAAATTTCTTTTTCAGGAGAAGCACCAACAAGCTATCCAGAACATTCCATAATCAACAATGCTGCACTTTTTTCATACCTATTTGATGTTTCCGAACATTTAAAAGTATCGCCGCTACTTTATTTACATCAGAGCCTCAAAAAAAGTGACTCGCCTGAAGCAATCTATCATTCATCAGGAGCGGGGACACTTTTTTTATATGAAAAAGATAATAACTCCTCATTTTTTCTGGAATTTCAGCAACATTATTATTTTGGGAACAGCGAAAACTACAAAGCTTTTGCCGGGCCTGCAGGAAGTATTGAAATAGGAACTTACTACTATCCAGAAAATCTTTCTTCATCGCTAAGTGCTTCATTTTTAACAGAATATACCTCATTTAGAAATGAAAGATTCACCTTCGACAATCAGGAAGACATAGTTATCAGCAATAGAGCCGTCAAAATCTCACCAAGAATAAAATTAAAGTATCTATTTGAAAATATTGAGACTTCCTTGATTGGAGAGTATGCCTATATCCAATATCTTGATTATGACGGCTACGAAACAAATAAGGAGAAACGGAAAGACCATTTTTTTCACATATCGCCGGCAATATCTTATCTGGTGAGTCAAAATCTCTCAATCAAGCTTGCCTACTCTTTTTACAAGAACAACTCTTCAATATCAGGGAGGAAAAGCTACACAGATTACAGCTACGAGGAGCAGTGTGCTGCCTCGTCAATAACCTATATTTATTGAGGATTTATGCCAATTTTTTTGTATCTGACATTTCTTTTTTTTCTTCTTTCAGGGTGTCAAAGCGAGCTTGTTCGCCATATTAATCTGCCTGATAATTCTTCAGAAAAAGATGATACAACCATTCTTGAAGATTCCGATTCAACACTCATTGATTCAGACAATTCTACAGAAACAAATGATGAAAATGATGCTCTCCAAAACGATTCTGACAAAACAATTCCAAAGTGTGATATTCCGGAAGATTTTTCAACGCCATTTAGTGAAAAGTACGCATCGTTTTCTATATCAGGCATTATAAATCAGGATAAAATAGAGCCCTACACAAAAGGAAGCGGAAATGCAAAAATAAATATTTCTTTTATCCAGAATCTAAGCCTCGGCGATTTCTACCTGATTTTACTAGATAAAATAAACACTTCCTATCCAGGCCAGAGCGTGATGCTTGGTTATATGCTCAGCAGTTATGAAATTTTAAGCCAGACAAATTATAAATTCAACAACCTTGCAGTCACAATTCCGACAGAGACGCTTCTTAAAATGAAAAACGACAACAACAAAATTATTAATCTTGCAACCAACAATTTTATCGTTACATTCTCATCAATTGAATACAAAAAAGTGGCTGAAAGCACTGATTTTTATACAAAAATATGGCCAAAAGCAGTGATAGAACCATTTCAAACCAATTCCAGGATTTTTGCCTGCTATGACAATTTATCAGATTTTTCAATTGGCTCCGGAGCTGGAATTTATGTGAATGCTGAATTAACCGATGACCCTGATTTTGTTAGGACTTTTTACAACATAACAACAGATTTCCTGTGTATGAAAAATAATATTGATAAGGTTGACTGCTCAATATTTGATGATTTGTAATTGATTTTAACAGGTCAAAATGTTTACAAAATAATATTGACAAAAGCCTTTTCTAACAGTAACATAACCACCAAACAAGATAAGTGCGCTGCGTTTTTTAGCAACAAGTTTAATTTTGACAATTGCGTTGCTATGTGCTAAGTAAAGCCGTCCAACGAGGAAGGAAGTCCGGTGAAAATCCGGCACTGTCCCGCAACTGTAAGTGTGACGAGGCTGCAATTGCCACTGTCGAATGATGGGAAGGCGCAGCTGAGGATGAACGCAAGTCAGGATACTTCCTAGTGGTTTTACAATTGTTATCCTCGCGGCAGGGAGAACCATGTTCATAAAATTTTTACTTTTATTTTTTATCATTTTTTCCTTATATTTAATTGCAGAAGAAGAAAATCCATACGAAGTTAAGGTTGTTGAAAAAAAAGAGAAAAATGCAGATAATTTTTCCAAAACCACGACAGTTGATGAAAAAGAGATTGAGCAGAAACAGATAAAAAGTGCGTCTGATGCTGTAAAAACCATGTCAGGCGTTTACCGTGCCGGCAACTCTCTTTTTGTAAGAGGGCTTCGCGCCGAACATCTTTTAGTGCTTTATGACGGCATTCCGCTCAACAATCCGGCAATGGTTTCGGGCGGTTACGATTTAAGCTCCTTTTCTCTTGATAATATAGGCAAAATTGAACTTGTCCGAGGTGCGCAGAGTGTTCTTTATGGTGCAGATGCTCTCTCCGGCGTTATTAAAATTACCTCCAAAAAAGGAAGCGGCGAGCCGGAATTTACGCTGCGGCCTGAAACCGGCATTGGCAATTTGCCTAATAACGAAATAAAACCAAATAGTTACTCTGCTTCTGCCGCTTTTTCGGGAGGAAATTCTAAATTTTATTATTCTGTCGGAAGCTCGTTTTTTACCGAAAAATCTATTTCTTCTGCTGAAAATTATGATGATGCACCTGATTACGAAAGAGTTGCTGAAGATAATCTTGAAAAAGATAGAATTACAAGAAAAAACGGTGCCTTGCGAATTGGCTACCGCCCTTTTGACTGGGGCGAAACTGCCCTTACGGCCAGATTAAGTCAGAATAATGAAGATATTGATAACGGAGGAGGTGCTCTCCGCGATG
>CAZISX010000003.1:13672-19010 GCA_964542005.1 uncultured Spirochaetales bacterium | reverse complement strand
TAGTAAAATCTTCAGAAATTTTTGTAAAGCCTGAAATTTCCTTACATTTTTTAAATGGAAAGTGGAAGCAGCTTGCCTCATTTTCAACAAGTCTCCATGAGCTTTATGAGAAAAATGAAAAGGATAACAACTCTCTCCAGGCGATTGATCAGAATTTTGCCGGCCGTATTTTTAAAGGAGAGTGGCGTCATTTTATCAAGTTTTTTCCTGACTCACTTACACAAACCGGCTTTGAGGTTGAAAAAAGTTTTGCAGATTCCGACTCGATTAATCTAAAAACTATGGAATTGTTTGCAGGTTTTATTCATGAGAAACTGACTTTTTTTGAGACGCTGGAGATTGGCGGCGGAGTCAGATATACTCTGGTAAAATTTGATAAAAATGAATTTGAATCTGAAAACCGCTCTCCTGCAAATGATGTTTCATGGAATTACGGTGCGAAATATCTCTTGAAAAAAACAGAGACAACTTTCAGGATTAACGGAGGAAAAGGGTTTAAATCCCCTACTCTTTTTCAGCTTTACTCCCAATTTGGCAACAGCGAGCTTAAAAATCAGACAGGCTACAGTTTTGATGGTGGCATCTTGCAGAATTTATTGGGAAAAAAGCTCTCTTTTGAAGTAAACGGTTTTTATAATTTTATTGATAATTATATTGATTATGATTTTGATTTACGGCGATACAAAAACAGTATTTGGATTGAAACTGCTGGAATTGAAACAGAGATTAAAGCATCTTTTTCTGAACATTTTGGCGGAGCTTTAAATTACACCAGACTTTTTGTTATGGAAGAGTATTCGCCTATTTATGTAAAAGAGAAATTGTACAAAAAGAAAACAACAGTTTTAAGAAGACCGCGAGATGTCATAAATCTTTCATTTTACTACAAATTTCTTGAAAAATATTCGTTTGAAGCTATGGCGCAGTATGCAGGAAAACGCTCTGATGAAATCTACAGGGAGCCGAATGTTTATGATGCAAAGCTTTCCTCATATATTAAGATTGATTTAATGGCTTCTGCCGAACTTTACAAATGGCTCAAATTTTATGGAAGAGCTGAAAATATATTAAATCAGCATTATCAGGAAGTGGCTGGTTATAGTGAAAAAGGGGTTTCTCTTTACTCAGGTTTAAAACTAACATATTAGGTGTGAAAATGAAAGTTATCTATTTGTTTTTATTAGTTTTTATAATTGCTGCCTGCGGGAAGGATAATGTGCCTGATTTACCGGAAAACATTGACACAAGCGAGTCTGATCTTGATATCCAGATTATCCCTGATAGCGATGATTTTATGGATAACGACACTGTTCCATGCCCCGATTCTTTGTCAAACTATGACGGGAAGTGTGTGAAAACTTATCTTGCAATTGCCCAGACAGAAGGTTACAGCAAACCTTTTTCAGGACATTTCTATCTTGCCGAGAATGAAGATATTGGAAATATTAAAGAAATTCCAATGAATAAACTTGGGAGCTCAAAGGGTGCTGACTTAAATATTTCTGTTTCCAGCGACAGAGTTATGATTGTAGGAAGAGACGGAGCTGACAATGTTTCTGTTTATAAATTCGGTGCTGAAAGGAAAACTTCATTCGAAGAAATTCCAGCATATTCAGATAGCTATCTTAACTATCACGATGCTGCATACAATTATATTAAAAACGAGTATCTTATTACAGCCAATCAGTTCAACTATCTTTTAAAATATGACGAATCCTACTCTGAAATTGATATTTCTTCACTTTATGATAAGGATTTGTCAAACGCTTCGCCTTCAAGAATTGCGATTTTTAAAAACAAGGCATTTCTGTCACTTCAATGTCTAAACAATGATTTTGCTTCACAGGGCGGTGTTGTCGGCGTTATTGATCTTGAAACATATAAGATTCAAAAGATTGTTCTTAATGAGAAAAATCCCTACAGCAAGTTTGCTTACAATCCAGCGTTTGATGCTGACCATATCTATTTTGTTGCTTCAGGCTCGTGGGAAAAAAGAGATGGCGCGCTTCTTAGAATTTCTCTTTCAACAGGTAGCGTTGAAACAGTGATTAGCGAATCAGAAACGGTCGGGGGCATCTTAAATGTTGATTTTGTTGATGTTTCTCTGACAAATAACGGCAATATTTTCTTGATTGTTTCAGACAACACAGAAAAATGGATGAACAAAATTATCAAAATTGATGCAGCAAAAAAAGTTGTTGAGGATTTTGATTCCGGAATAAACGCTTTTGCCGCAACTGCGATTGATTATTCTCCGGTTAGTGACACAATTTATTATTTCAGAGATAGTGGAAGCAGAACAGAGCTTGTTGCATACAATGTCGGGAAAAAAACAGAAACTATTTACAAGCTTTCTTACGGCCCGGCCGCGTTGCGTGTTTTCTTTAGAGAAATCAAATAATTAGGAGGAAAAAATGAAAAAATCAGCGTTACTTTTTTTTGTAACAGCACTACTTGTTGTTGCCTGTGATGATTCTTCAAAAAGTGATAAAGGCTGCGAGTATGGCGCACAGAGGTGTTCGGCAGAAGGGGTTAAAGAGGTTTGCAATGATGGAAACTGGTATAAGACAGAAGAGTGCATCGCTTTGGGCGGAACATGTATTGAAAGTGATAATAAGGCTTCTTGTGTTTATTCAGATTCTGACAAAATTGGCGACAGCGACTCTATCTTGGACGCTGATGAAAAAACAGACAGCGATATCAGCGACTTGGATGCAGTTACAGATGGTGATGAGATAATTGATACTGATCCAGTTACAGATAATGATATCAATGACTTGGACAACATCGAAGACAAAGATGAGCTGACTGATAATGATTTGGATGCAACGCAGGATATTGATGAAATTCCAGATCCAGATAGTGATGTGCCAAATCTTTGTGCAGAAAAAGTTTGCGAAGAGTGGCAGTCCTGCAATCAGGCAGATGGGTTGTGTGTATTAAAAGATGGAAAGTGCGCTAAAAACAGCGATTGCACCGACCTCATCTGCGGCAGCTTTGACCACACCTGCAAGACTCTTCCGGGTTTAATGGCTGACAAGAAAGACTTAACTCTCGCGGATGAATCGTCATGGAACGGCTAGGAGTTGGCTGGTTTTTTTATTTACGGCGATGCAAAATTTACGAATATTTATAATACAGAATATGCTTCATGGGATGGTTTTGCATATTCAAATATCTCCGACATAACAACGGCCGGATACGAGAATCAGTATGCTGCAATAACTGGCGAGGGTTATGATGGTGCAGAAAGCTATGCTGTTTATTACGCAGGATTTAACCCAGGACACAAGATTGAATTTGACACAACTGACGGCTATTCAGTTAAGGGAATTTATATCACGAACACAACTTATGCATACCTTTCAATGCTTAATGGCGACGGATTTTCCAAAAAATTTGGCGGAGTTGACGGAACTGATCCTGACTGGTTCAAGATTATAATTAAAGGAATAACAGCGGAAAATGCAGCAACAGAGGTAAGTGTTGAATATTATCTTGCAGATTTCAGAGGCGAAACAGCGAGTGATTATATTGTTGATTCCTGGCAGTTTGTTGATTTGAGTTCTCTTGGAAATATAAAAGGGATTACTATCTCTTTTGAAAGTACCGATAATGGCGAATTCGGCATGAATACGCCAGCTTACTTTGCAATCGGCAGAATTGAGAAATAATAGAAAAAATCGGCAAAGAATAAAATGCCGAAATTAAACTAAATCTCTTTATCTGCTTTGTTGACTTTTTCAGTAATCTCAAGATAATAGAAAGCGATTTTTGATAACGAGACTTCGGTTGAAATCAATTCCAGAAAAAGCCAATGTCTCTAATTTATTTAGGATTATTAATGAGAAGCTCTAAGAAGGAAAACAGAAAGGAACAAATACTTATTGCGGCAAGCAAGGTTTTTGCAAAAAAAGGGTATCACAACACAAGTATTTCTGATATTTGCACTAAAGCAGATATTGCAAGAGGTACGGTTTATCTTTATTTCCAGAATAAAAACGATGTGTTTGATACGCTGATTAAAAAATTTACAAATTCAATGCTTGAAAATATTGCGATGTTTTCAGATCAGGAATCTTTGACTCTCCAGTTTAATCGCAATATTGGGCGGATTATGGATATCATCATTCAAAACAAAGACTTAACCAAAATTATGGCGAGCGAGGCTGTCGGGCTTGATACTGAATTTGGCAACCAGCTAGTGCTTTTTTACGCAAAGCTTGCTGAATATATTGAAGGTGCGTTGATTATGCTCCAGAAAACCGGCTCTCTGCCGCAGGACATCGCGGTAAGAACGCTCGCTTATTCGATTATTGGAACAATCAAGGAGATTGCTTATCAGTGGGCTCTTGATGCAGGGCCTGTTATGGACATGGATCCGCTTATTAATTCACTTAGAAACTTTGACATAAACAAATACATTGGATTTAAAGGAGATTTTTAATGAAAAAGACATTTGAAGATTACCTCAAGAGTTTTCTCACAAAAGAACAGATTGCTGCTCTTAAAGAAGAAGTTTTATCCGGCATAAAAAAAGTTGGCGATATTGTTGATAGAAACGAAAAACTTAAAGCCCGCCGTGATTTTGCTCTTGGAATAATTAAAAAAATTGATGAAATTATCGAAACAGGAAAAACCCCGCTTCTTATTAAGGCAACTTATGCGGTAGCTAAGGCTAATTTTAAAAAATTCCTTCTTCCTGTTATTGAGCAGGAATTTTTCGGTAAAGACCAGAATTTGGATGATATTCCTCCTAGAAACAAAGAGGAAATTAAAGAATTTCCAAAAACTGAAGAGAAAAAAGAGGTTCATGCTGAGGCTAAGCCTGAAGAAAAACAGCAGGCATCAGAGGATGTCCCAAGAAGTGACAACCGCGACAACAGAAACGATGGTCAACGAAGAGACGACAGACCAAGAAATCCAAATCAGGGAGATAGAAGACCTGATAATCGCGACAGAAATAATCAGAATCGCCCCGATAATCGTGATAATCGCGACAGAAACAATCAGAACCGCCCCGACAATCGTGATAATCGCGATAGAAACAATCAGAATCGTCCCGACAATCGCGGCAACGAGCCAAAAACTGAGAACCGTCCTGAAAATCGTGGCAATGAGCCAAGGACTGAGAACCGTCCTGAAAATCGTGGCAACGAGCCAAGGACTGAGAACCGTCCTGAAAATCGTGGCAATGAGCCGAGAACTGAGAACCGTCCCGACAATCGCGGCAATGAGCCGAGAACTGAGAACCGTCCCGACAATCGCGGCAATGAGCCGAGAACTGAGAACCGTCCTGAAAATCGTGGCAACGAGCCAAGGACTGAGAACCGTCCTG
>CAZISX010000003.1:10552-13572 GCA_964542005.1 uncultured Spirochaetales bacterium | reverse complement strand
GTGGCAACGAGCCAAGGACTGAGAACCGTCCTGAAAATCGTGGCAATGAGCCGAGGACTGAGAACCGTCCAGAAAATAAGGGAAATGAACCAAGAACTGAGAACCGTCCTGAAAATAAGGGCAATGAGCCAAGAACTGAGAACCGTCCTGAAAATAAGGTCAATGAATCAAGAACTGAGAATCGCCCTGAAAATAAGGGCAATGAGCCAAAAACAGAAAATCGTCCAGAAAATAAGGGAAACGAGTCAAAACCTGAAAATCGCGGCAATGAGCAGAAAGCTGAAAAAAGACCTGAAAACAAAGGCAACGAGTCAAAGGGCGACAAACAGGATCGCGATCGTGACTGGAACAGAGATAATTGGGCAAACCGCTATCCTTACAATCTGAATAACAATGACAAATACAATAAATTTGATGTGAAACCTGCTCAGCCAAAAACAGAGGAAGTTAAAGAAGAGCCGAAAAAAGAAGAGACAAAAAAAGAGACTTCTAAAACTAATAATTCGACAAAACCCGATGCTGCAAAAGTAGCTAAAAAAGCGCCTGAAAAGAAAAAGAGCACTCCTAAAAAAGATGACAAGAAAACATCTGAAACTGCGGCTGCAAAAAAAGAGGCGAAGAAAACATCTACAAAGCCTGTTCCTGCTAAAAAGGAGACTCCAAAAAAAGAGGAAAAAAAAGAGACTCCAAAAAAAGATGAGGCTGGAGAAAAGAAAAAACAGACAAAAAAATAATACGGTAAAATTATGTACTTTTTGCGGGAAAAGATTCTTTTCTTTTTGATATATCTGTTCGGATTTACTCAGATATTTTGTGATGCTGAGCTTGCTGATATGGTTGCTGCAAAAGTCAATGACACTGTATTTGTTTATTCTGAAATTGTTCAGGAAAGTGCTTTTCTAAACATAGAAAACGGTGTTCCTGCGAATGTTCCAATGACTTCGGCGCTGGAGTCAACCCTTCTTGACCTTTTAATTGTAAGAGATATTTTATTTATGGAAGCCAGAGATAAAGGGGTTTTTGTTTCAGACAGCGAGCTTGATAAAAAATTTGCTGTTTATATGTCGAAACCTCAAATATCGGGATTTTTAAAAGATTTTGAGATTTCAGAACTTGAATTTAAAGTCATAATTAAGAAACGGATGATTGCTGACAAAATGGCTCTTGATTTTCTCGACAAAAAATTCAAGGAACGGAAAGTTACTGATGAGGAAAAAAAGAAATCTCTTTTGGACTGGTTTGATTTTTTGAAGAAAAAACAACGAATAACCCTATTTTTACGGGCGGGAGTTTGAAATGACGAGAATTGTTTCTGTTGTTAATCAGAAAGGCGGCGTTGGTAAAACAACAACTGCTGTTAATTTTGCTTCATCGCTCGCTGTTTTGGAAAAACGGGTTTTGCTTGTTGATATGGATCCGCAAGGTAACGCAACTTCTATGAGTTCTGGAAAACTTCCTGAAGATTTCAAAACAGTTTATGATTTTATGGCAGATGAAACAGTAAATGCAGTTTATGATACTGAGATTCCTTTTCTCAAGGTTATGCCGGCAAACGCAGAATTAACCGGAGCTGAGGTTGAACTGCTTGATGTTGATTCCCGCGAATTTGTTCTTAAAACCCGTCTCGACACGCTTCGTGACAGGTTTGATTTTATAATAATTGATTCTCCTCCATCGCTTAATATTCTTACGGTAAACAACATGACTGCAAGTGACGGGATTGTTGTTCCAATCCAATGTGAATATTTCGCGCTGGAAGGTGTTTCCAGACTGATGGAAACTATGCGCTCTATTCAGGTAATCAATCCGAGACTTAATCTTGACGGCATTGTTCTGACAATGTACGACCGAAGGGTTAAGCTCACTTTTGATGTTGAAAATGAGGTGAAGGAACACTTTGTCGGCAAGGTGTTTGAGGCTGTGATTCCGCGCAATGTTAAGCTTAGCGAATCGCCAAGCTTTGGTATGCCTATTATTTTATATGACATCACTTCAATAGGTGCGAAGCGGTATCTTTCAATGGCAGAGGAATATCTTCTGCGATTTAAACCGGAGGGATAATGCTGGATAATAAAAAAAAATTGGGAAAAGGACTCGGAGCTCTTTTAAAACCTGCATCTTCAGATAAAGAGCTTATTGTTTGTAAAATAGAAGAAATCATCGCAACAGTTGGTCAGCCCAGAAAACGATTTGATGAAGACAGGCTCAAAGAACTTGCTGAATCTATTAGACAATACGGCATAATCCAGCCGATTGTTGTGAAAAAAGAGGGTGATAAATATAGGATTATCGCGGGAGAACGGCGTTTCAGAGCTGCTCAGATTGCAGGTCTTACCGAGCTTAAAGCTGTAATTTTCAGCGGAGAAGAGGATTATCATGTTGCTCTTATCGAAAATCTTCAAAGAGAAGATCTTAATCCAATAGAAATCGCGGAAGCCTATGCTGAGCTTGTAAAACGATATGGCCACACTCAGCAGGAGCTTTCGGAAAAAGTCGGCAAAAGCCGCTCAGATATTGCAAATTTTCTAAGACTTTTAAACCTTTCGGAAAAAGTTAAGGAATACATCCGTTCAGGCTGTATCAGCGTTGGTCAGGCAAGGCCGCTGACCGTGCTTTCCCACGAGGAACAGGACAATCTTATTGAAAGGATTATAAGCTGCAGCCTTAATTCAAGAGATGTTGAAAAGCTTGCAAAGGGCGGATTTCCTAAAAAAACAACCAAAACGAAAGACGAAACTTATGCTGAGCTTCAAACTGAGGTTGCTTCGTTCATCCCTGCGGCTGTTAAAATTGAGAAAAAATCAAAGAAAATTGCTATTACCTTTGAGTTTAAAAACCATAAGGAATTTGAGCATTTTATCACAAACATAAAAAATTCATCTGATTTATAATGTCTGAATCATACATCTTTGGAGGAAACAATGAATTTCGTTTTTATTGATGGCAGCAATCTTACAATAAACGATGTTGTCGCAGTTGCAAATGGTGAAAAGCAGGTTGCGTACACTGATGAGACAAAA
>CAZISX010000003.1:0-10542 GCA_964542005.1 uncultured Spirochaetales bacterium | reverse complement strand
GCATTATAAAATGCAGAAATTTTGTTGATGAAGTTCTCAAGGAAGACAAGGCAGTTTATGGCATAAACACAGGCTTTGGTATTCTAAGCGATGTTAAAATTTCCAATGAAAATCTCGAAGAGCTCCAAATTAATCTTATCCGCAGCCACGCAATCGGAATAGGAAATCCGTTTGACAAAAAAACAGCTCGAGCAGTTATGCTTCTTCGTGCAAATGTTTTGGCAAAAGGGTTTTCTGGCATTTCTCTTGAGACCTTTGACAAACTTATTGAAATCATTAATAAAGATGTCTGCCCGTACATTCCAGAGAAAGGCTCAGTCGGGGCTTCCGGCGACCTTGCTCCATTAAGTCATCTCGCACTTGTTCTTTGCGGTGAAGGGTATGTTTTAGATGAATTTGGCAAAAAAGCCAATGCTTCCGATGAGTTAAAGAAAAAAGATATAAAGCCTATAATACTTAAAGCAAAAGAGGGACTTGCTCTGATTAATGGAACGCAGGTTATGACCGCTGTTAGTGCGATTGCAATCCACAGAACAAAAAATCTTCTCAAACTTGCAGACATTACCCTGACATGTTCGCTTGATGCAATAATGGGAACAGACAGAGCTTTTGATGAAAAAGTTCACAAAGTCAGACCACACAGCGGCCAGATGGAAGTTGCAAAAAATGTTATGAAAATCATGGCAAATTCAGAAATCAGAGAAAGCCACAAAACCTGCACAAGAGTTCAGGATGCCTACAGTTTCCGCTGCGCGCCACAGGTTCATGGCGCAATCCGTGATGCTCTTAGACATGCCGAGCAGGTAATAGTAACAGAGATGAATTCATCAACCGACAACCCGTTAATTTTCCCCGATGAAATGGAAACAATCTCTGGCGGCAACTTTCACGGAGAGCCGGTAGCTCTTGTTATGGATTACCTAACAGCCGCAGTTTCTGAGCTTGGCTCAATCTCAGAAAGAAGAATCGAGCAGATGATTAACCCTGTTTTTTCTCAGGCTCCAGCATTTCTTGTTAAAAACAAAGGACTTAACTCAGGCTTTATGATTCTTCATGTTGCTGCAGCAAGCCTTGTTTCAGAAAATAAGACGCTCTGCTTCCCTGCCTCTGTTGACTCAATTCCAACCTCTGCCGGCAAAGAAGATCATGTCAGCATGGGAACAATTTCAGCAAGAAAAACAGCTCAAGTAGTTGAAAATACAGCACTTGTTATAGCAATGGAAATGCTCACAGCAGCACAGGCTCTTGATTTCAGAAAACCGCTAAAAGGCGGCTCTGGTGTAAATGCAGCATATTCTATGGTTAGAGAACAGGTTCCTTTCATGGAAAATGATTACTTTATGCACCCTGAATTTTTGAAAGTACAAAACATGGAATTTGCGATTGTTGAAGCTGTTGAAAAGGTAACTGGCGAACTTTACTAAAAATTTCAAGAGGCATAAATGCACTACCTAAAACTTCTCAGAGTTCACCAGTATGTAAAAAACTGTTTCATTTTTCTTCCCCTTTTCTTTGCTCTTCGATTTACAGAAATAGAGCTTGTACTAAAGTCTATTATTGCATTTTCCGCATTCTCTCTTGTTGCAAGTGCTGTTTATATCATCAATGATATTAAAGACATAAAAGAAGACAAAGAACATCCGAAAAAGAAATTCAGACCAATAGCATCTGGCAAAGTCTCTGTTTTTCAGTCATGGTTTTTTATGACATTTGTTCTTATCGCTGGCATGGGGCTAGCTTATTATCAAAGCGTCAACTTGTTAAAAATACTGGGATTTTATTTTGTTCTCAATATTTTCTACACCTTGTGGCTAAAGCACATTGCGCCGCTTGATATTTTTATTATTGCGACAGGGTTTCTTTTAAGAATTATGGCGGGAACAGATTACGCCGGAATTACTGGAATTATTCCTTCACACTGGATAATTGTGATGACATTTCTTCTCGCCCTATTCCTCGCTTTTGCCAAAAGAAGAGATGATGTAATTCTTGCTGCCGAAGGTCGCACAACGAGAAAATCAATCAAAGGCTACAACCTTGAATTTATAAACAGTGCAATGTCAATCATGGCCGCTGTTATTATTGTTTCATATATTCTTTATGCAATGAGCCCTGATGTAACAGACCATTTTAAATCACAGAACATCTATCTCTCTGTAATATTTGTTATTTTAGGTATTTTTAGGTATCTGCAGATTACATTTGTCTACAACAAAAGTGGAAATCCGACCGAAATTGTTTTAAAAGACCGCTTTATTCAGGGAACAATTCTAGGCTGGATTTCAATGTTTATCTATCTGGTTTATTAGATTTCTTACTCAACCGTTATATCCCAACAATCAAGAAGACCTCGAATTCCAGATAGTGAAAATTTTGCTTTTTTAACATTGTTAAGCTCAGGATTAATTGAATAATTTATGGCACTTCTGAAATCTGCACCTGATAAATTTGTCCTGTTGAAAACGCTATTTGAGAGATCACATTCGTTAAAATCTGCACCTGACAAATCTGCTTCACTAAAATTCACATCCCGGATTACACACTCATCAAAACTGATTTTTTTAAGTTTTCTTTTAAAAAAAGAGGAGTAGTCAAGCGTGCAGCTTTTGAAGCTGACTGAAAAGAGAAATTCGATACATCTACCAAAATCAACACCAACAACTTTGCAATTTACAAAAGTGCCGTTTCTAATTGCTGTGTTGTTTGTTTTTGCCATGCTAAGGTTGCAGGTGTCAAAAATGCAGTCTATAAAATCAATTCCCGAAAGGTCGCTATTTGAGAAATTACAGTTTTTGAAGGTGCACGAATCAAACTCTGTGTCAGCTATTTTTGTGGATGAATAATCAATTTTTTCAAATAGTTGGGCGTTGTATAGATTTTTTTTCATGGATTTATCCCAGAGCCACATCAAGCAGCATCATTGTCGCAAACCCAATCATCGCACCAGCGGTTGAAAGGTCTGTTTTGTCACCTGCCTGAGATTCGGGAATAAGCTCTTCAACAACCACAAAAATCATTGCGCCCGCAGCAAACGAAAGTGCATAAGGAAGCATCGGCTTTATCATAAGTACGAGGTAAGCTCCCAAAACTCCGGCCAGCGGTTCGACAAGTCCTGAAAACTGACCATAAAGAAACGATTTTGTCCTTGAAAACCCTTCCCGTCGGAGTGGAATCGAAACTGCCGCTCCCTCCGGAAAATTCTGTAACCCGATACCAAAAGCAAGTGCCACAGCTCCTGCGATAGTAGCTGGATCGGAATTACTTGCAAGCGCACCAAAGGCAACGCCGACAGCTAAACCTTCAGGAATATTGTGCAAAGTAATTGCAAGAACAAGTAAAACACTGCGCTGCCACGATGTTTTTATCCCTTCGGCCTTATCAATCTCAAGACCAAGATGCAAATGCGGCAAAAGCTTGTCAACGAGAAAAAGAAATAGGCCGCCCGATAAAAATCCGATTACAGCCGGAACCCAAGGAATTCCGCCATTTGCCTCAGACATTTCAATGGCAGGCTTTAAAAGTGACCAGAAACTTGCAGCAATCATAACGCCGGCTGCAAATCCAAGCATTGAATTAAGGATTCGCTGATTTATGGTTTTGAAGAAAAAAACCATTGATGCTCCGGCTGCTGTCACGCCCCATGTAAAAAGTGTGGCAAAAAGTGCAAGAACTACCGGATTATATTGGAGAATAAAGTCAAAGCTCATCGCATTTCACCTCCAAAGCACATATATTTCTAAAAATTTCACAAGCTGAGTATACATTTGTTCCATCTCTCTTTCAATTATTATCACATCAAATAATCCCAAAAAAATATTTGAGTGAATTAGAAAGCTGGTTTGGTGTTTTATCTTGACAAACTCTAAATTATTACTATTTTATATGTGTTCTTTGGGAGAAGTGTATGAATAGACTTTACATTGCTGATGTTACAGAAGTTGAAAAAACAGTTGATATAAATACTGGTCTTGCCGGCCATAAATTTAACTTTGATGCTGTTCTGAAAAAAGACAGTATCAAGCTTACTCACTACAAGGCTGGAACTACTATCTGCCTGAGAATATTCGGAGAATTTACAATTGAAGCTGTTTGCGACCGCTGTGTTGATGCAATTGAGGCTGAGGTTGATTTCTCTGAAGAATACTATCTTTTCCCGGAAAATACGGCCGGAGACGACATTGATTATGTTTACGGCGAAGATTATATAGAACTTGATTATTATATCAACGAATCAATCGTTGTTAATATGCCGCAGAAACTTCTTTGTGATGATGACTGTCTTGGGATTTGTCCCCGTTGTGGCCAGAATCTGAACGAAAAAGAATGCAATTGTGATAGAACCTTTGAAAACATTTAAATAGGAGGCACCTCATGGCAACCGTAAAAAGAAAACATTCAAGAGCAAGATCAAGAACCCGTAGAGCTGGACATGCAAAACTTAAAGTAGTTAAAACAATTACCTGCTCAAAATGCGGCGAAATTATGGTTCCGCATCGCGTTTGTGCATCATGTGGATTCTACCGCGGCAAAGACATTATGCGCCTTGAAACAACCGAATAACTATAAATGTCATCAACTGTAATAGTTGATGCTATGGGCGGGGATTTCTCGCCTGCGGTTAGTGTTGAAGCATCTATCCAGTTCTGTAACGAAAATAAAAAAAGCTCTATAATTTTAGTAGGTAACGAAAAAGAAATTTTTCAGCACCTTGGCAAAACAGTAATTCCGAATAATCTTGAGATTCACCACGCACCTGAAGTTATTTTTATGGATGAAAAACCATCAATTGCTTACAGGCAAAAACCAAAATCATCTATTCATGTAGGACTTGAACTCTTAAAAGAGGGGAAAGGCGATGCTTTTTTCTCAACAGGAAATACTGGCGCAGTTATCACTACCGCTTATTTTGCACTTGGCTTGCTTCCCAATATTACAAGACCTGCTCTTTCTATAATGTTCCCTGCGCAAAATGGCCACAAAGTTGTTTTTCTTGACTTAGGGGCGACTGTCGACCCAAAACCAGAGCATTTACGAGACTTTGCACACATGGGCGAGGCTTTTTCATGTTTTGTTACAGAAAAAAGAAATCCAAAAGTTTCGATTTTGAGTGTTGGCCAGGAAGAGGGAAAGGGAAACGCTCTTGTTATTGAAACTGCTAAATTAATAAAAGATTCGGTAAATTACGCTGGTTTTATTGAAGGGAATCACCTTCTTTCAAATGAAGATATTGATGTTGTTGTTACTGACGGATTTACCGGGAATGTAACTCTCAAAACAATTGAAGGGCTTACAGAAACAATTTATTCACTCCTGAAAGCACGGATTACTCCTTACAGCGGCTGGCTGAAACTTCATAAAATTCTTATCAAAAAGTTTTTTGCATCAACCTTCTCAAGATTTGATTATTCCTTGTATGGCAGCTCTGTTGTGCTCGGGGTAAACAAACTTGTAGGCATTGGTCATGGCCGCTCAAATGTTACAGCATTTAAAACTGGAATCCAAACACTTTCAATTTATGCAGAAAACAACTTTATAGATCACTTCTCCAAAAGAGTTGCAGAAAAAAGCGAAAAATCTCAGTAAATCGAGGACATTATGCAAATAAAAGTTAATAATAAGCAGCAAACCGTTTCAGCAAAAACTGTTGAAGAACTTATCATGGAAATCAATCTCAAAGACTCATTTCTGGCAGTTGCAATAAATGGATCAATTGTCCGGAAAAATGATTGGAACACAGCAGAAATCTCAGAAAACGATTCTATAGATATTATGTCAATTGTTGGTGGCGGCTAGCCTACTTTTTATCCTTATACCACTTGATTTTATTCATATAATCCTTAAACACAGCAAAAAGCTCCTCTTCTTTTTTGATTGTATTCTGCCTGTTTGTAATCAACGATTTTGCAGTTTCAGCAAGAGGCTTCAGTGTTGTAAATTTTCCCTTTAAAATCTCACCAGCTTTTGTAAGTTTATTTTCTTCAATAAGCATAAATGCGCTCAAAAGATCAAATCCCTCCTTGATTTCAGGTGTAAGATATGGTGCCACAACCCTGTAATCACTAAAGAATTTCTCATTTTTCTTATTAAGAACAAGACTCATAAGATATTGCGCAGTTGTATATTCAAAAAAATCGTAGGTTTTGTAAAATTCTTTAAACTGATCAAAAACAGGATACGCATAATTTGCAGCTTCTTCATAATCATTTTTAGCATAATAAATCTCACTAATCCTGCTTGCCAGAATCAGTTTGTTTATATCATAGGGTTCAATCTTAAGACTCTCTTTGTATAACTCGACAGCTTTATCTGGATTTTTCTCTATTTTCATAAAAAAATCACCTTTTAATCTTAAAAAAACCGGATAAAGCTCTTTCATAAATGCCATGAAATCATTGTAGTATTCAATCGTCATTCGCGCTCGCAGCCTGTCTCCATCCTGAATATAGTTATCAAGAAGATTCAAGATTGCGACAGATTTAAGGAAAGCCTCTTCGCCCTGCTGAGTCCGAAGAACCTCGTTAAAAACCTTGGCAGCAGAATCATAAAGCGTCAGCCTGCTAAACGATTTACCAAGAAGAATCATAATATCAGCAATATCGGGAGCTTTTGTCATAAAATCGGGAATCATCTGAAAAATATTCACCACACTTGCAAATTTTTCTTTTGCATAAAGATCCTTTACAGCATGTGATAAAATCGAGTAGCTAACATTTTTAGCAATTGTACTGGCCAGTGACATTGGCCACTTTTCGATAAGAATTGCAAGCATATTAACAGAATTTTCGATTTCACCCATACGATAAAATTTCATGGCAAGCTTAAAAAACAAAACCGAAAGCTCAAAATCTGTTTCTGCACTTTTCAAAGAACGGAGATACATTTCAAGATCAGGCTCCTCTTTTCTTGTAAAAAATTCAATTTCAGAAATCTGAAGCCTTGACAACCTTCCACCTTCATAATCCCTGAAACTATTGAGAGTTTTTTGATATTGCTCAAGAGCTTTTTTTATATTACCCTCAATAAGATAGGTGTCTCCCATCCTAAAATTTGCAACACTTACAAACTTTGATGATGGATAATTTTTAAGAATTGCTTCATAAAATTTCCTGGCTGCATCGGTTTTCCGGTTTATTAAAAGAATCTCGGCCGAAGTCATCAAAACTGCATCGTGGAGAGTTCCGATTGGCTTATTAATAACATCCTCAAAAAGCTTTACTCCAGCCTCTTCATTACCATTAAAAATATAGGCAAGACCAAGGAGCGTGCCAATTGTCGCTTTCTCATAATCATTATTTGGCTCACCGATTGTTGCAAGCAGCTTGAGAGCTTCGGCAAATCTTTTCTGATATAAAAGATACTCCGCACTTCTGATTGTTGCTATATTTCTGTATTCTGAAGTGCCATACCGGTCAACCACAACCTTAAAATCCCTGGCTCCTTCCGGAAACATTTTTAAACGATAAGCAATCTCTCCCATCATAACATATCCCCAAGCCGCCATGTATGATTTTGGATAAGTTGCAGCACCAATTCGGTATAAATGGTATAATTCCATCCACTTATAATTTGGAACATCTTTTTCTTTCTTAAGTTTAGACCTCTCAATATCATATTTCATAAAGTCTGAAATAGAAAAAACAGGCGTTTTTTTAAAGTCAGAGTAAAGAGAATTGAGAATTTTTTCTGCTTTTTCAAACTCTTTTTTATTAAAAGCCTCCGCCGCGCTGTTATAAATTCTTATATCTTTATCTGTTCCCTGCAAAAATGGATATTCAGCATTCAAATCCATCGGAGGCGAAATAAAAGGGAGCTTGTTTCCTGCAATAAAATAAAAGTTATAGGTATGAGCGAGAAGAGAGACTTTGACCTTATCCTCAATCATAAACATATCAATATAAATTTTCGAGAGATTTATATCATGTTTTTCATCGGAAACAGGGGCTTCTCTTTTCTGGCCAATATCAAGAACAAACTGTCCCGATTTCGGGTCAAGTCCGTAAAAATAGCTGAAATTTTCTGACCTTACAAAGATTCTGACCATAACAATATCACCAGCTCTTCTCGCAGCAATATTCTCGATAACCTCTCCTTTTTTTATTCCGGCAGAAATAAGCTCTTCAATTTTGGGAGGCGCATTTTTTATTTCAATATCTATATACTTAGCTTTTTTGGAATCAGTTAAGGAAACTGTTGATTTTTGACTCAATGGCATTGAGACTCGCTGGAAAGCGTCAAAAGTTTTGTAGGCACCCTCATCTTTGGGAATTGGTGCTGCAAACAGAATAACCCATGAAAAATACAGGGCAAATACAGCAAATATCTTTATTTTTGACATGTTTCCTCCAAAATTCAGATTGGAGAATGCAAAAAGAATGCCTGTCAACTATGGCAGAATCAAGCAGCTTAGCATTGAAAACTGTTTTAAGAACTCAGAATTGCAAAATATGCGGGCTGGTTCACGATAGAGAAATTTCACTTGGAATCAGTTATTCAAACACCGCAAAATAAACAATTCTGAAAAAATTAGCGGTTAAAAATCTGGGTGTTGTAATATTGAATAGCCTCCGCAATATGTTGCGTGCCAATTGATTTTGATTCCGAAATATCTGCAATTGTGCGGGAAACTTTTAGAATGCGGCTGTAACCTCTTGTAGATATTCCCATTTTTTCCATAGCAGCCTTTAGAAGTCTTTCCGCACCTTCTTCAAGATGGCAGAATTCCTCAATATCTCGCGGCATCATCTTCGCATTTGTATAGTAGCTCCGGCCTGCAAACCGCTCTTTCTGAATTTCTCTCGCTTTTTTTATTCTAGCTCTTATCAAAGAACTTTTTTCTGTTTCATGGGTGCTGCGCAAATCTTTGTAAGGCACTGAATTTACTATAATTGAGATATCAATTCTATCCAGAAGCGGGCCGGAAATCCTTGTCTGATATCTGGCAACATCGTTTTGTGAGCAGGAGCACTTTCTCTTTTCATCAAAAAGATAGCCGCACGGACATGGATTCATTGCACAAATAAGCATAAAACTTGCCGGAAAATTTACAGATGCGACAGCTCTTGAGATTGTTACATCGCCGTCTTCAACCGGCTGCCGAAGAACTTCAAGAGCATTTTTCTTGAATTCAGGAAGCTCATCAAGAAACAAAACCCCGTTGTGCGCAAGACTTACTTCGCCAGGTTTTGGAGGAACGCCGCCACCAATAAGTGCGATATCTGAAATTGTGTGGTGCGGACTTCTAAATGGCCGCTCAATTATAAGCCCCTCTTTGTTCAACAGCCCTGCAACACTAAAAAGCTTAGTAGTTTCGATACTTTCCTCTTTTTCAAGTTCAGGCAGAATTGTAGGAATTCTTTTAGCCAGCATACTTTTTCCGCTTCCAGGACTTCCTACCATCAGCAGATTGTGGCCGCCTGAAGCTGCTATTTCTATCGCTCTTTTTGCCTGTTCGTGACCTTTTACCTCAGCAAAATCAAGGAGCGATTCATAAACCAGATAAGATCTCTGCGACTTATAAAACGAAATACCACTTTCATTTCTCAAAATCTCAATAATCTCGTTAAGATGAGTTATTGCGATAACCTTAATATCTTCGATTGCAGCCGCCTCTTCAGCATTTTCAACCGGAACAATTATACCCTCCATCTTGTTTTCGCGGGCAGTTACAGCAAGCGGCAAAACACCTTTTACAGGCTTGACATCGCCATTTAACGCAAGCTCACCAACAATAATATATTTCTGCAAAAATGCAGGCTCAATCCCGTAAATCTGGCAGATTATCGCTGCCGCAGCCGATAAATCAAAGCTCGCGCCCTCTTTTCTGATTCCAGCCGGAGCCAGATTTATTGTTATCTTTTGTTGCGGGAAAGCATGACCACTATTAATCATAGCAGTTCTGACTCTGTCGCGCGATTCTTTCACAGCATTATCAGGCAATCCAACAATTGAAAATCCTGGAAGTCCATTTGAAATATCAACCTCAACATCAATCACAAAACCATTAATTCCGCTGATAGCACCTGATTTCAGAATTGTAAGCATTTAATTCTCCGCAAAAATTTTGAGGAGTATAACAAAAAAGAGAAAGATTTACAAAAAAATGCTTCTTATTGAATAAAGTGAAAACAATCAAAACCAAAAACATTCTAATCCCGAAAGGCAAACTCAATTTTTATCGCGCCACACATCACAATTACAAATATTACAATCTTGACAAAACTCCTCAGATTTACTATATTTTCCGTGAACTTTAGATGGAGTTTTTAATGCAGAGAAAACTTATTTCATTTGACTGGGCGATAAAAAAAATACTTAGAAGCAAAGCTAATTTTGTAGTTTTAGAAGGACTTCTCACAACAGTTTTAAATAAGAAAATCAATATATTAGAGCTTTTAGAATCTGAATCCAACAGAGAAGCAGAAAACGATAAATACAACAGAGTTGATATGCTGGTCAGAGCGGAAGATGACGAACTCATCATAATTGAGGTGCAGGCAACAAGGCAGTTTGATTACTTCCACCGCATGGTTTACGGAACTTCAA
>CAZISX010000002.1:77270-84455 GCA_964542005.1 uncultured Spirochaetales bacterium | reverse complement strand
CAAATTCTCAAAATTTACAACCTCATAGTCATTTTCCTGCAAAAGTTTTAAGAGAAATGTCGGAGTTCCGGTTTCAAACCAGTGGTGCTTAAAATCACCTTTTTCCATAGCTCTGGTAAACGATACTGGATTGTAGACAAGGACATTTTTTTCTGTAAATCTTATCCCGTTGTAGGTTTCTTTCAGTTTCGCGAGATAATCTTCTTTTGTCATCTCAAGTTTCTGATAATTTTCATCAATCCACTCAGCGAAATAGTGTTCGCACTCCTCCTGAGTAAACCCGCAGATTGTAGCAAAATCTGAGTCAAGAGTTATATCTGTCAGATTGTTTAAGTCAGAAAAAATAGAGACTTGGGTGAATTTGCTGACTCCGGTGATGAAGGTGAATCGGAGGTATCTTTCCGATGCTTTGATAATGCCGTAAAAGCCTTTCATAAGTGATCGAATTTTCTGAACCTCCTCTTTTTCGAGAATGTTATCAAGGATAGGTTTGTCGTATTCATCAATAAGGATAACAACAGGTCCAAATTTTTCATAAAGCTGCTCTATCAATTCTTTAAATATTTGAGAAGAGCGCCCTGTTTCTGGAATAATGCCGGATTTTTTCGCTATTTTTTTTAATTCAATGCAAAGATTTTCTTCAAGCTCTTCTGCTGTTTTTGAAGTTAGTTCATTTAAGCTAAGCCTGATTATCGGATATTTTTTCCAGTTATAAGGTTTGTCATAAATATAAAGCCCTTTGAAAAGCTCTTTTTCACCAAGAAATATTGATTCAAGTGCCGAAAGTGTCAGCGATTTTCCGAATCTTCTGGGGCGGGAGAGGAAAAACTGTCCGTTTGGTTTGCTGACAAGCTGAAGAAATTCTTTTGTCTTATCAACAAACATACAGTTTTGTTCTATTATTGTTCTGAAGGTATAAATGCTTGTCGAAAGCTGCTTTCTCATTTTGACTCCTCAAAAAATTCGGGTGATTATATACTGCCAAGGAATATTTGTCAAAATGTAATAAATTATAGTGCTGCACCGCAGATGTTGCATAAATATTTTGATTTTATTGGTCTTTAAGCTTTTCAGCCTCTTCATTATTTGAAAGATTTACTAAGGGAAGATTAAAAGCCGGAATATTGGCGAGCACCATATAATTGGAAACAATAGCGCGAGCAAAAGGATAAAGAACAGCTGGCGCATTTTTTGTGTAAAGATTTTTAAAACCCTCGTCAGTCATTGAATCATCACCGAGAAATCCCCCTTTTATCTCAAGATGAAAAGAAAAAGTATTGCTTTTTGCTTTCAGTATTATTGTCATCAGCACTTCTACAAATTTTGGTGATTCGGGATTAAGTGCAAAACCGATTTTTGTACTGTTCTCAATCTCCTCCTTGGGCGCAACACCAAAATTATCATCAATAATCATCTCTATTTTCGGTATCTTATAGCCGAGAAATCTGAAAGCACTTTGTTCTATCATTCTAGCCTCCTTTATGCTGCAAGCGGCAATTCGCCCGATATACTTTTTATCTGATTACTTATTTTATCATCATTTATGGGAACAGTTATTTTAGTCACATATTTTGAATATTCGTCGCTATCTGTTGATTCTAAAAAAATTGGTAGTGTCATGTATTTTTTAATAGCTTCTGAAGTATGATCTTCAGGAAAAACAAGCACCAAATCTTCATCTTCATAATTCCTGTCATAGTTTTTGTCTTTCAGTCCTTTAGCTATAAGGGTAGCATTAAACTCATCTTGCGACATGTTTTCAAGTCTTTCCAGACATTTCTCCAAAATATTTTTATTATTTGTCGTCATTCCAATCCTCCATCTTCAATTACTGCATTTTTTATCACATCATTATTTCTGACACAGTAAATAGTCTTAATTTTATGGGTTACTTTATTATTTCCAGAATATAGAAATGAAATATCAGGCGTTTTATTATAATCGGCATTAACCCGTAGCACATTGAATTCATTTTCCAAATCTTCAAAAAAATCAAAAAGCATTTCAATTTTTTTACCAAGAGGCAATTTAATGGATTCATTTCTTTTTTCACAAAAATATGACCACAACTTATCAAATCTTTTCAATGTCTCAAGATCAGTAAAATCCAGCAATTTATCAATTATTACATTAGCTTTGATTATTGATACGCAAACAGCCTCACTTTTTCTGATTTTCTCATTCATCCAGTAAATTGCATTTGAATGATTGTCCCAAAAATACATTCCGTCACCAAGCCAATAGGTATCATTACTTTTTATAAATATTCCTCGTTCAATATAATCTGTGCATTTTTGTTTTTCGTTAGCATGATAGCCAATAATATTAGGAATCATTTTTTTCTCATTCTCAAAAAACTGCGGTAATTATATAGCCTATTGTCTGATAGTCAAAGATAATTATAATCCCAGCCAGCAATCTAACTCTTCAAATCATCCAAAAATTTTTTATAAATCAGGAAATGTTCATGACGAGCCATAACACAATCTCAAAAAAAAGCCTCCGTCTCGCAACGCTAAAAACTCTCCGACGGAGACTTTTTTAATGCTTTTTATCTCACACACCTAACATTGTCATTCCCGTCACTTTTGGAACTGGTCCGCACGCCACTATTAATCAGCTCCCATGCCCAGTCTATATTGTTTTCGCTTGAAGATGATGACCAGAAATAACCAAAATCTCCAAAAACATTATACATATCCACAACTCCATCATGACAACCAAGGCAAACCTCACTCCAGCAATCATTATAATTTAAACAACTATCTGTTACGCCACAACTGCCAACCGTTTCTGTTGCCGGACAGTTTTGGATAAGTGTTCGAAGTTCTGATATTGTTGGAAGTCTGCCTCCAAGGTTTTGGCAGTATGTTGTTGCATCATACCAATTCATTGCATTTGGTGCTTTATATGACCAGAAAAGACCATTATGCTCATAGCAGAATTTGTTGTTGTCAGGGCATTTTTCGACACAACGATTTACATCCCAGCCCAAACAATCACTTTTACAGTATGCAAATCCTGTTTCATAAAGAGTGCTGTCAATTTCAATGCAAAATTGTACTCCGCTATCGCATGTTTCGCCTGAATCAACTTTGTCATCTCCGCATTTTGATGCTAAAATGTCTAAGTCAGTTGTTGCATCATTTGTTGTTGTGTCATCAGAGTCATTTATTGCATCTGCATTGTTTGTTGCATCTGAATCATTTGTTGATGAATTACCTATATCACTTTTTGTATCTTTTTTGTCACTGCCGCAGCTTACAATTATTATCGCTGCAATCATCGCCATTAAACCAATCATCTTTTTCATTCTCTTTTCCTTCTTAAATTATGTTCAAATCCCCATCTTCTTCAACAAATCCGGCCTTTTCTTAAGTGCCACTTTTGCAAAAACTTTCAGCTCGCTCATAAACTCTTCAAGCTCTGCAAGTTTTGTGTCCCGTTCTTCTGTCGCTTTTACTTCTGTTGCGTTTTTCTAATTAATAATTAAGAATATAGAAAAAATTAAGCTTTGTAAAGATTTTGTTTGTTGTTAATCAGGGTTGCACAATCAGATATGAATTGTTCTGCCAAGCGCGTTTAAAACAGCTTCGAGACTTGCTTCTGAAAGTGTCGGATGTGGATGGATTGCTTCTATTATGTCTTCCGCTGTTGCGCCCATTGCCATTGCCGGGATAAATTCGGATATAAGGTCTGTTGCGCCGTGTCCGATTATGTGGACGCCTAATATTGTGTGGTCATCTTCGTCAATAAGGACTTTTACAAAGCCTGCGGTGTGGCCGGAAGCGACTGCTTTGCCGTTTGCGGAGAATGGAAACTTGCCGGTTTTATAGGCGATTCCCATCTCTTTTGCTTTCTCTTCACTAAGTCCGATTGAGGCAACAGATGGCTCGCAGTAGATGCAGCCTGGATTTAATCTGTAATCTATCTCTTCAATCTCTTCGCCTGCAATTATTTCAACTGCAAGGATTCCTTCGTGTTCTGCTGTGTGGGCAAGCATCGGTGTTGCGATAACATCGCCGATTGCAAAGATGGTTGATACATTTGTTCTGAAATGGCCGTCAACATCAATAAATCCGCGGCTATCCATTTTAACGCCTGCGTTTTCAAGTCCGAGTCCGGCTGTGTTAGGTTTTCTGCCGACGGAAGAGATAACTTTCTCAACAACAAGTGTTTTTCCGTTATTCATAAAAACAGTTGCGCCTGAATCTGTAAGTTCAACGCTGTCAACCATTGTTCCTGTGTAGCATTTTATTTTTTTGCGTTTGAATTCTTTTAAAAGTTCAGCACTTATCTCTCTATCTTCCATAGGAATTATGGTTTCGAGCGCTTCAATTATATGAACTTCAACGCCAAATGTGTTTAAAATATAAGCAAACTCACAACCAATAACGCCGCCGCCAAGAATAGCGACTGATTTCGGGAGATTTTCGAGATAAAGTGCTTCATCGCTTCCTATTATTTTAGTGCCGTCAATCTTGATGTGCGGTAAATCTCTGACTTTTGAGCCTGTTGCGATAATTATGTTGTCTGCGATAAATGTTTCGCCGTTTACTTCGACTCTATCTTCACCTGTGATTTTTGCTTCGCCCTGGATAAGGCGGATGTTGTTTTTCTTAAAAAGGTATTCAACCCCTTTTCTATTTTTTAAAACAACGGCTTTTGCATAATCAACAACTTTTGTCCAGTCAAAGGAAGCGGTTGACTCTATTCCGTATTTTGATGAGTCTTTAATTGTTGCAAGTGTATTTGCTGCTGCGATTAAAGCTTTTGTCGGAATGCAGCCCCAGTTAAGGCAGGTTCCGCCGACTAATTCTTTTTCTATAACAACTGGCTCTATTCCAAGCTGCGCAGCTCTTATTGCTGCAACATATCCGCCCGGGCCTGCGCCGATTATTAAAAGTCTGACTTGTTCCATTGATTCCTCCTAAGGATTTTCATTGACATAAAAAGATTGTGTTTTTGAGATGTTATGCTCTTTCAAGCTCAACTGTAAAATGGCGCATAATTGGTGCTTCGTTTACGATTTTGAGGCCTGATTTGATTTCCATTCTTCTATCCCAGACATTTTTGAGTGCTGCTGCAACATATTCCATGTGGTTGTTTGTGTAGGTTCTTCTTGGAATTGCGAGGCGGAGAAGTTCAAGTGCAGGGTAGCGGTTTTCTCTTGTTTCCGGGTCTCTGTCTGCAAGAAGTGTTCCGATTTCTACGCCGCGAACGCCGCCTTCGATGTAAAGTTCAATACCAAGAGTCTGTGCCTGACACTCTTCTTTTGGGATATGTGCGAGGAATTTCTTTGCATCAACAAAAATCGCGTGGCCACCGTAAGGTTTCTGAACAGGAATTCCGTAATCATCAAGAAGTTTGCCGAGATATGCAACCTGACCAACTCTTGCTTCAAGATAATCAGCTTCTGTCGCTTCTCTTAATCCCTGTGAAAGTGCGCCCATATCTCTTCCAGCTTGTCCACCGTAGGTGTTGAAGCCTTCATACATGATGTTGAAAACAGAGCATTTCTGCCACATTTCGTGTGTGCGGAATCCTATTAATCCGCCGATATTTACAATACCGTCTTTCTTTGAGCTCATTGTGAAACCTTCAACGAAACTGAACATCTCTTTAACGATTTCTTTGATTGTTTTATCTTCGTAACCTTTTTCACGGGTTTTTATGAAGTAAGCATTTTCTGCAAATCTTGCTGCATCAAAGAAAAGAGGAATTTCGTAGCTTTTGCAAAGAGCGGAAACTGCTTTGATGTTTTCCATTGAAACTGGTTGTCCGCCGGAAGAGTTGCAGGTAATTGTAATTAAGCAAAGAGGAATCTTTTCTTTTGGATATTTTTTAAAAACTTCTTCAAGTTTGCTTATGTTGAGGTTGCCTTTGAACGGGTGAATGAGTGTTGTGTCAAAAGCTTCGTCAATTGTGCAGTCAAGTGCTTTTGCGTGGCGGTATTCGATGTGCCCTTTTGTTGTATCAAAGTGGCTGTTTCCAGGAACAACTTTGCCTGCTCCATCAGCACCGATAAGTACAGAAAAAAGAACATTTTCAGCAGCTCTTCCCTGATGTGTCGGGAGAAAATGGGGGAAACCAAGGATATCAGCAATCGCGTCTTTAAGTTTGTAGTAGCTTGTTGCTCCTGCATAACTTTCGTCGCCCAGCATAATTTCAGCCCACTGCTGAGAACTCATTGCGCCGGTTCCTGAATCTGTAAGAAGATCAACAAAAACGGACTCGCTCTTGAGATTAAAAAGATTGTATTTCGCCTCTTTGATCCATTTTAATCTCTCTTCTCTGGTTGATTTTCTAATTGGCTCTACCATTTTAATTCTGTAAGGTTCAGCAAAAGGTAACTGCATAATTATTTCTCCATAAAATTGATATAAAAAAATCTGGTGACAGGTTTTACTTATATAATTTAGGTCAAATAAGCAAGGAAAATTTTAGTTAGCTTGAAATTTTTAAAGAATAAATATTTTGGTAGAAAATTGACTTAAGTTTTTCTCCATGTAAAAATATCGCAGTAAATGCTCAAATATAAAACAACTTTTTTTAAAGAACGGAGAGTAAGATGGCAAAACACAAAATTGCATGGCTGCCAGGCGATGGTATTGGTAAAGAAGTTATGGAAGGACTTAGACTTGTTCTTGATAAGCTTGGGTTAGATGCTGAATATATCCACGGAGATATTGGCTGGGATTTCTGGTGCAAAGAGGGAAATCCGCTTCCAGATAGAACTATAAAGATTTTAAAAGAAACAAATTGCGCAATGTTCGGCGCAATAACTTCAAAACCTCAGAAAGAGGCTGAAGCAGAATTAATTCCTGAACTTAGAGGTAAAAATCTTAACTATTTTTCTCCAATTGTAAGACTCAGACAGGAATTTGATCTTTATTGCAACGAGCGTCCAAATGTTGCAATTCCTGGCAATCCCCTCAACCTTAAAGAGAACATCAATATAACAGTTTTCAGAGAAAATACAGAGGGTTCTTACGCTGGTGTTGAGTATGGCCCTGTTTCAAAAGAGCTTCGCACAGCAATGGCAAAAGATTCTCCTAAAATGAAGGTTTTCCTTGATATTCCAGACAACGATATAGCGATTTCAACCAGAATTATCACAAGAAAAGGTGCGGAACGGATTATCAGAGCTGCTTTTGAATATGCAACAAAAAATGGCCGCAACTC
>CAZISX010000002.1:76857-77260 GCA_964542005.1 uncultured Spirochaetales bacterium | reverse complement strand
AATGTTCTGCGCAAAACCGGCGGACTTATGGTTGAGGTTTTTGAAAAAGTGGCTAAAGATTATCCAAAGATTGAATCATGGACAGACAATGTTGATGCAATGGCAATGTGGCTTGTAAAATCACCTGAAAAATATGAAGTGCTTGTGTGTGAAAATCTTTTCGGCGATATAATTTCTGATCTTGCTGGTCAGCTTGTCGGCGGTCTCGGATTTGCTCACAGTGCAAATATCGGAACAAATTACGCTGTCTTTGAACCTGTTCACGGCAGTGCTCCAAAATACGAAGGAATGTACAAGGTTAATCCAATGGCAACACTTCTTGCCGGAAAGATGATGCTTGAATACCTCGGCGAAAAAGAACTTGCAGCAAAACTCTACAAAGGTATAGAAAAAACTGTTGCAG
>CAZISX010000002.1:70827-76847 GCA_964542005.1 uncultured Spirochaetales bacterium | reverse complement strand
CATGAAAGGAAAAGCAAAAACCCTTGAAGTTGCTGAAGAAGTTGCTAAAAACGCACTTCTTTAATCTCTCTTTTTTTACAAAAATCAGGAGTTAGTCATGAAAAAATCTGTTTCAACTCTATTTTTAATCTCGTTACTAGCTTTTTTTACAAGCTGCTCTAAAAGTTCGAGCTGCAGCTGCGGGCCGGAAATTGATGATGATTTGTGTGTTTCAGACTCAGATTCTTTGCAAAATGAAAATGATTCAATCTCTGGAAATGATTCTGACAAAATTGAAAATGAGAATGAGACAGAGAATGACAATCCTCCTGCAAATGAGGGTGACGCTGTAGAAGATATTGATATTACCGGAGATATTATTACGCCAGATGAGCCGCAAAACACTGAAATTACATTCAAAATTGATGTGACAAAAGAGCAGAAAGCTATTTCGCCTTATATTTATGGCACAAATATTTTTGGAGTTGATTCCTGGGTTGGCGGAGCACACAATCTGCCTTTTGGAAGATTGGGCGGCAACCGTTGGACTGCCTACAACTGGGAAAACAATGCTTCAAATGCCGGAAATGACTGGAATTATCAAAATGACGCATATCTTGGCGGAGGCGATGAGGCAGGAAATGCGGCTGGCTCACGAATCGCGACTATTCAGGCTGATGGTGCCTCAGCTCTTGTAACAATTCCAATTCAGGGTTTCGTCGCAGCAGACAAAAACGGAGATGGCGATGTTAGAAATTCTTCCAATCACCTTCAAACCAGATTTGAAAAATCACTGCCAAGAAAATCGGGAGAACTGTCAACAAATCCAGACACTTCCGATGATTCGGTTTATCAGGATGAATTTGTAAACTGGATAAAAACCAATTATGGGAACAAAGGCAAAATCTTTTTTTCACTCGACAACGAACCGGATTTGTGGAATTCAACACACCCCGAGATTCACCCGGAAGCTGTTAGTTATGCTGAATTAATCAAGGATAACAGCGATTATGGCTGCATGATTAAAGATGTTTTTCCTGAAAGTAGCGTTTTTGGATTTGTAAGTTACGGATTTAACGGATTTGTCAATCTCCAGGATGCGAGCGATGCCGGTGGCAGATTCTTTATAGATTACTACCTTGCTGAAATGAAAAAAGCTGAGGAATCGTGCGGCAAAAGAGTTGTTGATGTTATGGATCTTCACTGGTATCCTGAGGTTTATGGCGGAGAAACACGAATAACAGAAGAAGCAATCGATTTTGCGGTTGCTGAAGCAAGAATTCAGTCTCCCCGTTCGCTCTGGGATAAGGATTATTCTGAAAATAGCTGGATTTCAAACGATTACCTTAATGGCCCGATTGCACTTTTGCCTTTTATTCAGGAAAAAATTGATGCAAATTATGAAGGGACAAAGCTTGCTTTTTCTGAGTATTATTACGGCGGTGGAGATCACATTTCAGGAGCAATAGCACAAGCCGATGTTCTTGGAATATTTGCTAAATACGGTGTTTTTGCTGCAAATTTATGGCCGAATGCTGATGTCCCTGGCAACTACATTTACGGGGCTTTTGATATTTTCAGAAACTATGATGGCAATAAAAGTTCGTGGGGCGATGTTGCAGTTTCTGCAGAAAATCCTAGTCCCGAAGAAGCATCAGTTTATGCGAGCATAAAAAGTTCAGATCCATCGCAAACATTTGTTGTTATAATAAACAAAAAAACAAGCTCTTTAAAGACAGGAATTGCAATAACTCATTCTGCCACATACAAAACAGCATCTGTTTATTCTATCTCAGAATCTTCCTGCAAACCTACTCAACAATCTGATATTACAACAGAAACGACTAACAGCTTTATCTTTGACGCGCCTGCAATGACTATCTCAATCCTTGTTTTTAAAAACTAATTAAACCTCCATGAATAAATTGACAAGCTAAATCCCTGGAACTATTATCAAAAGACTCTTTGCAAATTAAGTTAAAAATGGAGGTTTAAATGAAATTTTGTATTTTTTCTCTTTTTATCACAATTCTTTTTAGTATTTCTTCATGCAGCGAATCTGCCAAAAGCAATAAAACAGCGGACGGGTTATCAGACATAGATGCTGTAGATGCCGACACAACAGTTTATGATATTGATTCAACAACTGGCGATATTGATTCAAAAGATGATGCAGACCTTTTCAAACCTGAAAATGATAGCATCTCAGATAATGATATTTCACCGGAAAACGATCCAATTCCTGATGAAGAAATTATTGAAGAAAAGGCTGAAATTCAGGGCAAAATTAATGGAACAGCTGTTTTTGAGACAACAATTGGAAATATTGTAATGGGATTTTATGGCGATGATATGCCGGTAACAACCGCAAATTTTGTTAGATATGTTGAAGATGGATTTTTTGACGGCCTTATCTTTCACCGGATTATTCCTGGATTTATGATGCAGGGCGGAGGTTATTTGCCTGATTTTACACAGAAAACCGGCTATGACCCGATTTCTTTTGAGTCAACCCCTGAAATTATTCATTTGAAGTATACTATTTCAATGGCAAGAACTGATTTTGCAGACAGTGCAACCAGCGAATTTTTTATAATGTTTACTGATGAACCAAGGCTTGATACAACAGAAAGTGAGCCTGGATACGCTGCTTTTGGCGTAATTCTTGATGGCACTTCCGTTGTTCAGTCTGCAGAAAAAGTTAAAACTCACAATGTAAATGCGGATTTTGAAGATGTGCCAGTTGACGCAATAATAATCACAAAAGCTTATATGGAAACACCATTTATCGCGATAAATGATTCTGAGAATGTTTCTGATTCTGACAATATTTCTAATTAATTCGTTAGTTTATGATTTATTTTGCAGAAGGTTTTTTAACTATTTTGCAATGGTAAGGTGAATCATGTCGACTCTATTGTCACCATCGGTTTTTATATCTTTAAAGTTTGAAACATTGGCGCGGTATTCTTCCTGATAAAGTCCTACATAAACTTTGTAGTAGTTATTTTTGCTGTCTGTAGGAATATTTACGGTAAGATCGTGGCGGACAATATCTCCCTTTTTCCAGTAAGTTGTCGCATAGTTCCCGTTTGCCATTAAATCATCACCTTTAGTTCTCGCATCATTCATGTCGCCTTCGTTGTGATTGAAAACCATGTAATCTTTCTGGATTTTGTCACTTAATGATTTGAAATACATCTCAAATTTAACTGCTGAACCTGGTGCAGGCGTTGCAGAACCTTGAACAATTTTATAACCTATCAGCTCGATATCATTATCAAATATTGCACTAACAGGCTGGATATCCGAAGGTGCTGCAGATACTTTGTATTTGTCAGCATTTCCAGTGCCCTGACCAGTGCCTGCGCCAGTTATGCGAAGCAGTATATTGCCAGGACAGCTTGTGATAAATTCTGATTTTTTGTTAATTCTTTTAAGGAGATTATCAAGTCTTTTTCTGTCATTGTCTCTTAAAATAACATACTGAACACCCGCTTTGTCAAAAAATCTGAGTACAGAATTTTCCTTATCTGTTGAAAGGAATGTAATCTTGTTGTTAAACCAGAACTGTCCCGATTTTCTCAGCCATTTGTAGTAATCCGCTATTGGAGCCTGTTCAGGGCTAACTTCCTGATATTTAAGGTAAAGTGGTTTTAAACTGTATCTGTCTGAAACAGGAGGCATAACTCTGGCAAAGAAGTAAATCATAAAAATACCCATCAGTACAAAAAGTGCTAAAGGCATAAATTTTTTGATTTTTTCGGAAAAAATAGTGGCAAAAAGGATTGCGCCCATTGTGCCAAAAATAATCCACACAACAGGTCTAAATTCGTTAATAGCAGGCATTGGTCTTTCGTGGAAAAAGGTAAACATGTGGATAAACGGAGCAAAGCTTTTGCCTAAATCTTTTGCAACTACGCCAAGGAAAATTATAGCAATCATAATTTCTGCAACTCTTGTAACAGACCATTTTGATTTAAGAAATCCATCAAGGTAGTGGCCTATGAAAATCGCGAGAAAAGGAACTGTCGGTGCAATGTAGTGGTGAAATTTTGTTGAAGAGAAAGAGAGGAAAAAGAAAGGTCCAATAAATGCACTGAATATAAAAATATGTTTTTTGTAGTCAAAAAGCTCTTTGTCGTCCTTGAAAAAACGGTAAATCGCGGCTGGAACAAACATAACCCACGGGAAGGTTGCATATCCAAGAATTCTGATATAAAGGGTAAAAAGATCGTTCGGTTTATGGATTTCGCCTGCAACTCGTTTGAAATGATGGAAAATAAAGAATTCATAAAGGAAATCTTTACCCGCATCGTACCACATATAGCAAACCCAGGGAGCAATAACAGCCAGATAGACTGTAAAGCCGATAAGATGCTTTTTAAGATTTTTCCATGCGAAAAAGGCACCGTAATTTCCTGATATTACCATATAAACAACAAGTGCTGCGCCAGGAATCATAATTGAAAGAAGACCTTTTGCAAGGAATGCCCAACCTTCAAAAAAGTAGAAGAGGTAAAGGTACAAATCAGCTCTGGGAATATAAAAAGATAACTTTTTTATCCCGATTTTTGCGTTATCATCCTCTTTAAAATCGCCAAAATAATAAGTTGCCATTGCAATAACAGCTAGTGTGTTGAATGCAATAAAAGGCAAATCAACCATTACCTGGCGGGAAAGCTGAAAATATTGAGGAGCCATCATAAGAACAAATGTTGAAAAAAGAGCAGCTCTTCTTGTAAAAAGCCTTGAAAGCATAATATACATTCCCGCAAGCCCGGAAAGAGATAGCAGTATAATAGGAAATCTTCCCATAAATTCACTGATATGAATCTTGAAAAAAGGCATTACCATCCAGAAAAGAAGCGGAGGTTTTGACCAGAAGCGGTTTGAATTTGAGTACCACAGACGAAAAAAAGCATCGTGATCAAGTGTTTCTCTGACAACCTGCCCGTAATGGTTTTCCCACGGATCAAAAAAATTGTAGTTAATAGCGGTAAGATAAATCACCATTCCGGAAAGTATGATTGACAAAATAGTGAGCCAGTCAAGTCTGTTGAGCTTTCCGCTTCGTCTCTCTCCGAAAGATGAGGAGTCGTTTCCAATTAATTCCCTGAATTTTTTCATTTTTACTCCTATATAAATCTATAAATATCATAAAAAAATAACTTTAGAAAGGTATATTATCAAGAGCAAAAGTCAAGAAAAGAGGCAAGAAAAGAGGGCAAATTTAAAATTTCAGGAATAGGTTGCGTTATAAATATCGCGGAGTGCTTCAGCATATTTTTTTCTGCTTGGGGCACATTTGTAAATATCTCCGGTTTCATAAGCTGCAACTCCAGGACAAGGCTGACAGAAAACAACAAGTTCACAGTTTTTGCATTCTCTGTCGCGAAGAGATTCTTTAAGTTTTTCAGTACATTCCATACATTCTAATAGTGATTTTTCCTTTAAAGAAGCTGTCGGGTAGGGGTATGATACTCAGTGAAAGTAGCTGCCATCATATCCAAAATGAATAATTCCGCACCCCATTTTGCAGAGATTTTCTGTTTTTCTGATTGGGGCGTAGAATTTTGCAGGATTCATTTTTCCATTTTTTATCATGAAAGCAATAAAGTCTTTGATTTCATTAAGATTTAAAGGTTTATGAGATTCAATTGTTTTTCCAATTGGTTCAAATATTATCGGATCAGGATGGAATATAGCACCCAGATCATCTGCAAAAGCAAAAAATTTATTAAGATCGGGCGTTGGGGAGAAAAGCGGTGAATTTATTATTGTTTTTATTCCTTCTTCTTTCAAAAAACGGAGTGCGGAGAGACTTTTTTCAAAGCTTCCTGAAATACCTGTAATTTGGTCATGTATCTCTTTTTCGTAATGATATAAAGATATTTCGACTCTTCTTGTAAGTTTTTTAAGTTTTATCGCTACTTCCTTATCAATAAGCTGACCATTAGTTTTTATTGCGCACAAAAATCTCATTTCTTTCGCAATTTTGAGAAAATCAAAAAACAGAGGGCCAAAGCGAGTTTCTTTTG
>CAZISX010000002.1:70123-70817 GCA_964542005.1 uncultured Spirochaetales bacterium | reverse complement strand
AAGGAGAAGATAGCCTTCATCAGCCAGTTCGGTAAGGATTTTTTTGAAAAGGGAAATATCTGAGAAAAAAAGTTCCGGCTTTTTTCTATCCTCTTCTGGAATGTAGCAGTGAATGCAATTTTCCTGACAGGTTCTGGATATTTCTATAAAGGCGGCTTTTCTTTCAATAAACATTTGTAATTACTCGGATAATATCACTGTCTGAGTCAGATAGATTGTGATAAAATGAATAAAAATGGGAAGAACAAATAAGAGAATCTATAATTTTGAATGCTTCTTTATACATTTTTTTGTCAGTTAGAACAAGGCCAGAAGAGGTAAAGAGAAGCTTCCATATAATGTCTGAGTCATTAATTTTTTCTATGTAAGAAGGTTTTTCGTACTCTTTTCTAATATGAAAAAAACATTTGATTTTGTACTTTTCTTCGCCAAGTGTAAACCACTCTTTTATCCCGTTTCGTTTTGGATTTATGGCACATACTTCGGGAATATTGCCATTAATGGAAACAATATTTTTATCATCATTAAGAAGAGTCGCATTGCCTGAAAATCTTTTTAATGCTGTTGATTTTCCTGCACCATGTTTTCCCAGAAAAAGATAAGCATTGCCATCAACAACACAGGCTGAAGAGTGAAACAAAAGTCCATTGTTTTCAACTATAACAATGGGCGAAAACCTGACTTACGCAAAATT
>CAZISX010000002.1:63578-70113 GCA_964542005.1 uncultured Spirochaetales bacterium | reverse complement strand
AAGCAGCCGATTCTTAATTTCTGAATTCATCCGATCCAGCACATTGGTGACGGCCCAGTGTCGTAGCCACAGGGACATTCATAACAACCATCATCATAATACCAAACCATACATCCGGCAAATAATGAGACAGATTCTAATTTTTCTTCTGCTGTAATCGTTGGTTTTTCGTACATTTCTGAACCTTGTCTATCAGTAATCAAGCGAGAATATATCTATAAAGAAATCTTTGTCAAGAGAGAATCAAATATTAAACAAAAGATGTTGTATTTGATAGAATAAGATTTTGATTGTGTTATGCGTGCGGTTGTTAGTTGTATTTTAATGTAGTCATTAATTATGGCGCGTTAAAATTAGGTGTATAAATTCATTCTAATTTTTGTAAAAAAAAAAAAAATATGTTAGATTACCATTGTTTTAAACGACCAGAGGGGTATTCACAATGAAAAAAGTTCTCTTTTTCTCAGTTTTTGTATTAATTTTAAATATTCTTTATCTCACTTCCCAATCAGCAGAAAATCCTAATCCGATTTTGCCTAAAACTAAAATTGATGACAAACCTGAGGCTTTAACTAACAAATTAAGTGCAGTTTTTCGGTTTTCAGGCAACAGTGTTACAACAGTTATTGAGTGCAGCTTTGATGATGGTGCGTGGGAGATTTGCGAGTCGCCGAAGTATCTTAACAAGCTTGCAGACGGCAGTCACTCTTTTGCAATAAGAGGAAAGAATCTTTCTGGCAATATTGAGCCTAATCCTGAAAAATACTCATGGGTTATTGATACAACGCCGCCTTCTTCAAGGATTGACTCTCTGCCTGAGCGACTGACAAATAAACGGACTTTTTCGTTCCGTTTCAGCTCTCCTGAAAAAGGGGTGAAATTCAGCTGTAAAATTGACGACTCTCCATGGAGTGAGTGTGGTGGAACTTACACGACTCCTAATTTGTCGGATGGAACACACTTGTTTTCTCTTCAAGCTATTGATATTGCGGGGAATAGTGAGAAAATCCCCCAGTCGTTTCAGTGGGTTGTTGACACAACGCCTCCAAAGGCAAAGATAACAGGAACGCCCGAAAAGCTTACTTCAAAAACTGAAGCGGTTTTTTCTTTTGCTTCAGACGAACCTGGTGCTTTTTTTAAATGCAGACTTGATTCAGGTAGCTGGAGTGACTGCGCTTCTTCTCAGAAATATTCAAATCTTACTGAAGGTGCCCATTTTTTCAGGGTTTCCGCTATTGATAAACTTGATAACAAAGAGCTTGAAGGTGTTCAATATGACTGGAGAATTGACGCAACTGCGCCGCAGACTGAGATTTATAAAATGCCTGCAGAGCTTGTAAAATCGCCAGAAGCGTTTTTTCAGTTTCGCTCTGATGATTTGAACGCCTCTTTTGTGTGCAAACTTGATAGCGGCGAATGGAAAAGCTGCTCAAAAGAGATTAAATTCACTAATATTTCTGATGGTTTACATGCGTTTATGGTTGCTGCAACCGACTCTGCCGGAAACAAGGATGAAACTCCGGCTCAGGCTAAATGGAGAGTTGATCTAACTTTGCCCGTCGCAACTATTGAATCTATGCCGAACCCTGTTACTGCTTCTAGTGATGCACAATTTTCTTTTAAATTGAGTGAGGCAGGAACTTTTGAGTGCAGGCTTGATAAAGATGAGTGGAAACCGTGTGTCAGTGGCAAAAAATACGAAAAACTTGGCGATGGTGAGCATAATTTCTTTGTCCGCGGGATTGATGAAGCTGGAAATGTAGGAAAAGAGTCGTTGTTTAAATGGGTTAGCGATACTGCTACTCCCTATAGCGAGATTACAACAAAACCCGGAGAGCTTGTTAATACCACAAAAGCTGTATTTTTCTTTAAAGCAAATGAAAAAACCGATAGGTTTGAGTGTTCAATTGATAAGTCTCCTTTTGAAAAATGTGTTGATGAAAAAATGTTTCGTGATTTAACAGAGGGTAACCACGAATTCAGTGTTAGAGCGGTTGATATTGCCGGAAATATTGAGAAAAATCCGCAGATTTATAAATGGAAGATTGATCTTACTCCTCCAAAAACAGTGATTGATTCTAATCCTCCAAGATTTTCCAACAAAAAAGAGGTTAATTTTTCTTTTAAGGCAAACGAAAAAACGGCAAGATTTGAGTGCAAAACAGATGCTTCAAAATGGGAAAAATGTGTTTCAGGCTTAGCTGTTTCTGTTGGTGAGGGCAAACACGAATTTTTTGTAAGAGCTGTAGATTATTCAGGAAATGTTGAGCCTGAGGCTCAAAAATATGAGTGGATTGCAGATTTTACCGCACCAGTTACCATTGTTTCAAAATTTCCTGAAAAGATTACAAATAGCGTTTCTGCGGCTTTTGAGTTTGGTGCTAATGAAAATGTTTCTTCTTTTGAATGTATGATTGATAAGAAAAAGTGGGAAAAATGTGCCAGCGGTGTTTTGTATAAAAATATGGAGGAAGGTGCTCATGAGTTTTCTGTCAGGGCGACTGATGTTTCTGGAAATATTGAGGAGAAGACTCCTTTGATTAACTGGAAAATTGATACAACTGCTCCTTTGACAAAAATCACAAATCAGCCTGAATCACTCAACAATCGCCGCGATGTAACTTTTGCAATGAGCTCGAATGAGCCTCTTAAAAACTATCTTTGCAAGTTTGATTCAGAGGAATGGACAGCGTGCAAAAGCGAGAAAAAATATGATAAAATAGGCGAGGGCAAGCACTCCTTTTCGGTAAAAGGTGTTGATTTAGCTGGGAATATTGAACTTAAAGAACAAACTTTTTCATGGATTACCGATATTACGCCGCCAACGACCGGAATTTTTGCTAATCCGCAAAATCTTACAAATAAAAATGAGGCTCAGTTTGAATTCAGGGCAAGCGAAAGTGCAAAGTTTTTTCAGTGTAAGCTTGATGAATCTGAGTGGAAAAACTGCAATTCTCCTTCTGTTTTCAAATCACTAGCTGATGGGCTTCATATTTTTAGTGTTAAATCAACCGATTTGTCTGGAAATATTGAGCAAAATCCGCCGATTTTCAAGTGGAATATTGATACGGTTGCTCCGGTGACAAAATTATCAAAAAAGCCATCAATTCTTACAAATATTCCTGCTACAATTTTTGAGTTTTCAACTGGAGAAACTGGTTCAGCCTATCTGTGTAAAATTGATAATAAGGATTGGAAAGAGTGTGTGAGTCCGCTTGATTTGAAGATTCTTACGGATGGCGACCATGTTTTTGCTGTAAAAGCTGAGGATATGGCTAAAAATAAGGAGAAGGACGGAGCTGTTTTTAAATGGCGGATTGATACTCTGCCACCTGAAACATCTTTTGATAAAAAACCTGCGCAGTTAATCAATAAATCATCAGCTGAATTTTCTTTTGTTTCAACAGAGGCTGATTCAAAGTTTTGGTGCAGCCTGGATAATTCTGCTTTTGAATCATGTGAAAAAACTAAAGTTTACAAAGAGTTAAGCGATGCTCCTCATATTCTTGCTGTAAAATCTGTTGATAAGGCAAATAATGCAGATTTAACACCTGCAGTTTATTCTTTTACTATTGATACAACGCCGCCTGAAACAGAATTTTCAGAGCAACCTCCTGTAATTAGTAATAAATTTGAGGCTAAATTTGTTTTTGCGGCAAATGAGAAGACTTCTTATTTTGAATGTTCTCTTGATAAGATGTCTTGGCAGAAATGTGTTTCCCCTGTCACTTTTGCAAAGCTTGCAGAAGGAGCTCATTCCTTTCTAGTTAGAGCTGTTGATGCTGCTCAAAATATTGAGTCTTCCCCGAATTCTCTGTCATGGGAGGTTGATACTCTTTTTCCTGTGACTCAGATTATCCAGAAGCCTCTATCGCTTGGCAATGCGGTTGAGGCAAAATTCAAGTTCAAATCAAATGAAAAGGTTCGTTATCAGTGTAAGTTTGACAGTGATAAATGGAGCGATTGCACCGATGCGCCTCATTACAAAAATATTTCAGAAGGACTTCATAATTTGGAAGTAAAATCAACAGATAAGGCTGGCAATCTTGAAAAAGAAGCTGTCAAATATCAGTGGATTGTTGATCTTACACCGCCTGATACAACTGTTTTTGGGATGCCTGCGGTTCTTACAAATAAAAACGAGGCTTTTTTTGAATTTAGAGGATCTGAAACAGCTTCTCTTTTTGAGTGTAAACTTGATGCCGGAAGCTGGGAAAAGTGCGAAACTGGTAAAAATTACAAGAAGTTAGCTGATGGCAAGCATGTTTTTGCGGTTAGAGCTAAAGATAGTGCCGGAAATATTGATAAAACACCGTCCGATTATGCGTGGATTGTTGACACAACTGCTCCAAAAAGTGAGATATCGGATAAGCCGGCAACAATTACAAATCAAGTAACTGCTGAATTTCTCCTTTCATCAAATGAAGAAGGAGCGTTTGAGTGTTCGGTTGACAACGCACCTTTTGCTCCTTGTCAGTCTAAAAAAATAGTTGAAAACCTTAAAGACGGAGCTCATATTTTTCTAAGCAGAGCGACGGATAAGGCATTGAATACAGAAGCAAAACCTCAAAAATTCACATGGACAATTGATACAGTTGCTCCTGAGACGACAATTGTTGAAAAACCTATTTTGCTAACTAATGACAGAAATGCTCTTTTCAGAATTTCCCAGAATGAAAACGGCGGTTTTGAATGCAGAATTGATAATGCTGCATGGGTGAAATGTAATGAAAAACATTCATTTACAAATCTTAGTGAAGGAACTCATCTTTTTGAGGCAAGAGCTAAGGATATGGCTGGAAATTTTGATGTCACACCAGCGAACTACTCATGGAGTATTGATTTAACTGCACCAAAAACTGAGATAATTCAGGCACCTTCACTTGTAAGTATTGATGTTAATGCAAAGTTTGAGATTAAATCAAATGAGGCAAAATCTAATTTTATGTGCTCTCTTGATGCTAAAAGCTGGCAGGAATGTGCATCTATTGTTGAGTACAAGGATTTGCCGGAAGGAAAACATCTTTTTCAGGTAAAAGCAATTGATGCTTCAGGAAATGAATCAAAAGAGCCGACTCACTTTGTCTGGATTATTCCGATGCAGTTTAAAAAAGCCTCTGCAGGCTACCTTCACACCTGCAGTATTGGAAAAACTGATAATCTCTTCTGCTGGGGCGCGAATCAGTCCAGTCAGATTGGCGATGGAACTAATAATGACAGATCTCTTCCAAAGCTTGTGCCTGGAAATTTTAAATGGAAAACTGTTTCTTCAGGAAAATACCATAGTTGCGGTATTGGAGGAACAGAAGAGGGTGAATCAAGACTTTTCTGCTGGGGCAGTAATGGCAAAGGTCAGCTTGGAGTTGGAAGCACTGCAACAAAGCAAAAACCAGAGGAAGTGACAGGAAAATACCGTGATTGGGTAAAAGTTTCTTCAAGTTATTATCACACCTGCGGAATTAGAAGTATGAATGGGACAAACAAGCTTTTTTGCTGGGGTGGAAACGAAAATGGTCAGCTTGGAACAAAGAAATTTGACACTGAAACAGTGCCTGCTGTTGTTGCCGATAAACCTGATGGTTGGAGTGATGTTTCGGCCGGTTATTTTCATACCTGCGGAATTAGAAATGAAAATGGTGCGAGTAAACTTTACTGCTGGGGACAGGGGAAAGATGGCCAGCTTGGAAACAGCAAAAACGAACCTAAGAATCCTGTAATTACTGAGGTTTCAGGCAATTTTACAGACTGGACTTCTGTTGATTCCGGTTACTACCACACCTGCGGAATCAGAAGCGAAAATGGCCAGAACAAGCTCTACTGCTTTGGCTATAACAGCGCAGGCCAGCTTGGAAACAGCTCGGTGGAAAGTTCAAATCAGCCAGTTACGGCAAGTGTAGTTTCGGATAAATGGAAAAAGATTGACGCAGGATTCAACTATACCTGCGGAATAAGAGAAGAATCTGGTGGCGGAAGTTTGTACTGTTTTGGCTATAATTCTCATTCTCAACTTGGCGATGGCAAAAACTTATCCAAAAATATTCCAACAAAAACTATGCCAGAGTTTAACGATTGGGAAGATGTAACAACATCCGAGCAGCATACCTGCGCAATCCGTAAAAAATCGGGCAGATATCAGCTTTATTGCTGGGGCTCAAACCAAACTGGTCAGGTTGGTGACGGTTCAACCGAGCGGGTTTTGTTTCCTGCTGAAATCTCAGGCGAGATTCTCCGAAAAAAATAGCCTTTGACCTAATCAACAAAAATCAATCAAAATTGCTTAAAAAGTTGAAATTCAAAACAAAGGCATGTAAAATGATTGCGGGTATCAAATATCGCTTTACTAACTTGTTGATTTGGAGATTTAAATGGCTGAAATGATTATGAAAGTTGGGGATGTAGCTCCATTGTTTACTATGAAAAACCAGCACGATAAAGAGATTTCATTGAGTGATTTAAAAGGAAAAAAAGTTCTTCTTTCTTTTCATCCGCTTGCTTGGACAGGTGTTTGCGAGATTCAAATGAGGACTCTTGAACT
>CAZISX010000002.1:46724-63568 GCA_964542005.1 uncultured Spirochaetales bacterium | reverse complement strand
GTTTGATGAACTCAATACTGTTGCTCTTGGTGTAAGTGTTGATTCTATGTACAGCAAAGAAGAGTGGGCTAAATATATGAATATTGTGAATACAGATCTTGTTGCTGATTTCTGGCCTCATGGCGAAGTTGCTAAAAAATATGAACAGTTTATAGAAAAGGCAGGTGTTTCAGGCAGAGCAAATATTCTTATTGACGAAGAAGGTAAAATTGCCTATGTTCGCCGCTATGATATTCCTGAAGTTCCAAATGTAGAGGAAGTTATTAATTTTATTCGCACATTGTCTGGTAAATAAAAACTCTTGAAATTTTCTTTTTAGGTTTTTGCAGAAAAATCGATTCTAATCGTAAAGACCTTTGCCTTCGCAGCATTTTTTGAATTTTTTACCACTTCCGCAAGGACAGTCATCGTTTCGTCCAGCTTTTGCGATTTGTCTTTTTACAGGTTCTGACGGATTTGGAGGTGGAAGTCTTGAAATAATTTCATCAGGTTGAATCTGTTTTGCCTTCTCCTCTTCCTTCTGCTCAAACTTTTCGATACTCTCCTCTGTTACAACCTGAACCGCAAAAAGTCTTTTTACAGATTCGATATAGATGTTTTCCATCATTTCGGTAAACATTCTAAATCCCTCTTTTTTGTACTCAAGTTTCGGATTTTTCTGGCCATATCCGCGAAGGCCAATACCTTCTCTTAAATGATCCATCTGCAGAAGATGTCTTCTCCAGTAAACATCAAGAACTTCAAGTGTAAGGTGTCTTTCAAGTTCTTTTGCAAGATCTCCTTCAAAACTGCTAACTTTTGTGTTGTATTTATCGGTCAGAAAATCGTAAATAATCTGGGCAAGTTTTCCTCTTGCATCTTTTTCCTTCGGCTGGAAAGCTCCTCTGATAAATTCAAAAGTTTCAGGAGGATAGCTTGTAAGTCTTGATAATGCCTGATAAACTTCATTAAAATCCCATGTGTCAAGCGATGCTCTGTCAGGAATATAGCTTGAAACAACATAATTTACAGTCTCTTCTATCATGCTGTAAACAAGTGCTCTGTTTGTTTCGCCGTCCAGAATTCTTCTTCTTAATGCATAAACAGTTTTTCGCTGCTGATTCATAACATCATCATATTCAAGTACATTTTTACGGATACTGAAGTTGTGATGTTCAACCTTTTTCTGAGCATTTTCAATAGCTTTGCTGATCCATCTGTGTTCAATAGGCTGATCTTCCTCAAGCCCTAATCTATCCATCACAGAAGCAATTCTCTCGCTTCCGAAAATTCTTAACAAATCATCTTCAAGTGAAAGGAAAAAGAGTGATGAACCCGGATCGCCCTGACGGCCTGAACGGCCTCTGAGCTGATTATCAATTCTGCGGCTCTCATGTCTTTCCGTACCAATAATGTGAACTCCGCCGGCTGTAAGAACTTCCTCTCGCTCTTTGCTGCAGATGTCTGCATATTTTGCAATAAGTTCTTTTCTTTTTTCTTCGAGAAAAATCTGAGCCTGTTCATAAGACATTTCAGGATCAATTTTAATGTTTGACAGTTCTGATTTAGCAAAAATATCAGGGTTTCCGCCAAGAACAATATCTGTTCCGCGGCCTGCCATGTTGGTTGCGATTGTTACAGCACCTTTTCTTCCGGCCTGAGCAACAATATCAGCTTCTCTCATGTGCTGTTTTGCATTTAAAACATAGTGTGGAACTCCCTGTTTTTCAAGGAGAAAATGGAGTCTTTCCGATTTTTCAACAGAAATTGTACCAACAAGAACAGGCTGACCTTTTTTGTTTCTTTCAACTATCTCGTTTATTACAGCTTTCTCTTTTGCATCCATTGTTTTGTATATTTTATCGCCGGAATCTTTTCTGATAATTGGCTTGTTTGTTGGAATTACCGCAACTCTAAGTCCGTAAATCTGATCAAATTCAGACGCTTCTGTATCAGCAGTACCAGTCATGCCCGCAAGTTTGTTGTACATTCTGAAATAATTCTGGAATGTAATTGTTGCAAGTGTCTGGTTTTCACTTTCAACAGTAACTTTTTCCTTGGCCTCAAGTGCCTGATGAAGTCCATCGCTGTAGCGGCGACCTTCCATGAGTCTTCCTGTAAATTCATCAACAATAAGCACCTGTCCGTCTTTTACAACATAATCAACATCTCTGTGGAACATAAAGTGAGATTTAAGTGCCTGATGGATATGATGAACAATTTCAAGATTTTCAGGAGCATAGAGGTTCGTGATGTTAAGAAGTTTTTCAACCTTGGCAATGCCGGCAGGTGTTAAAAGAGCGTTTTTTGCCTTCTCATCTCTTTCAAAATGAACAGTATCTTCAAGATGATACATAATCTGATTTATAACTGCATACATTTCTGTAGATTCTTCGCTCGGCCCCGAAATAATAAGCGGCGTCCTCGCCTCATCAATCAGGATAGAGTCAACCTCATCGACAATCGCAAAATTGAGATCTCTTTGAACATACTGGGAAAGATCAAATTTCATATTGTCGCGCAGATAATCAAAACCGAATTCGTTGTTTGTTCCATAACTTATATCGCAGTTGTAGTTTGCGCGGCGCTGTTTGTTGGAAAGTCCGTGAACAATAGTACCTACCGAAAGTCCAAGAAATTTGTAGATATTTCCCATCCACTCAGCATCACGGCTGGCAAGATAGTCATTAACAGTGACAAGGTGCGACCCTTTTCCCTCAAGAGCATTGAGGTAAAGAGCAAGTGTCGCAACAAGAGTTTTTCCTTCTCCTGTTCTCATTTCAGCGATTCTTCCCTGATGTAGAACAATTCCGCCTACCATCTGAACATCATAATGTCTCATTCCAAGTCTTCTTTTTCCAGCTTCACGGACAACAGCAAACGCTTCAGGAAGAATCTGATTCAATGATTCGCCATTTGCCAGTCTCTGTCTGAATTCAGGAGTTTTTGCCTGAAGTTCTAAATCTGAAAGAGGAGATATAGCAGATTCAAAAGAATTAATTCTATCAACAATAGGATATATGCTTTTGATATAGCGGTCATTTTCGGTTCCAAAAATTTTACGGACAACATATTTGAACATTATTTTCTCCGATAAGAACAGTTACAGAAATAATAAAATAAAGAATCAATTAAAGCTTAAAAAGGTTGCCGAGCTGTGATTTAGCATCAATTTCAGCACTTCCGTCTTCACCCTCATCCTTTATAAATTCAAAACTTGCGCAAAAGTTTGATTTATCTCTTTCACGGATAAATGATCTTGAATCTTCTCTGCATTCATTTGTGTAACCTGGATCATGAAATTTACAGTTTAGACAGCAATGAAGATCCGCATAGCAGTGAGGACACACATCCTGACGGCCTACTTTTCCTCTGATATCTTCCAGTTCGTCAAGCTCTTTTTTACAATTATAACAACGATACATTTTTACCTCCACAAAAAAATTCAGGTGATAATATAATCAATTAAAGAAAAAATCAAGCAGAAGCGTAAAAAATAAGCAAAAAAAAAGCCTCCCGAAGGAGGCCGTGAATATAAAAAGTGCCGTTCGCATATTATTGATATTTAATAGATTCCTGTCTAAGGGCAGGATATCGAACGATAATTTGGTGTTGTTGAAGACGGGTTATACCCAAAATTGAAAAACTTAGGAGGAACAACACTTTTTATATTTACCAATTGTGAAAGAGCTTAATAAAGACGGCGATAGTATAGCAATATGCGTGCCAGACGCTTTTGTTAATGTGAAATATTTTGCAATACCTTGATATTGTTGGGAATATAAATTGTTGGTGCTTTCTCTCTTTCTGGGGCAGTTGAATTTGCAAAGTGAAACAAGCTTGGGAACTTGTTTGTAGTGTAAATAAAAGATTACATGCGTAATAAAACAATGACACTACTCTGAAAATAATCCATAAAGCTGAGTATTGCAGTAGGGACAATAACCATTTTTTAAAATATCTGAATCAGAGAAATAGCCATTTCTTGAAATAATTTTATTGCCGCATTTAATGCAGTGTGTCTGCTGATAATCTTTTTTGCTGCAATTACCTGAATATATAAAAGGAATATTGGTTTTAGACTTTATCTCAGTTATTAAATTATCCATGTACTTTTCTGTTGTCTGTGGAATATTTTTCATTTTCCAACATGGATAAAAACGGCTTAGATGCCACACTTTAACCCCGGCTTTGGAGAGATTTTTTCCTATTTCAAGAATCTCCTCAAAAGAGTGAATTGTTTCGATAACTAAAGTTGTCACTTCAATTATTTTATTACTTTCATTGCAAATTCTTTGTATATTTCTTAATACAGGTGCAAATCTGCCTCCTGTATATTTTTTGTAAAAATCATCAGATCCTTTTAAATCAATATTAAATCCATCAATTAAGGGAAGTATATTCAGAAGAGCTTTTTCCGAAAAGTAACCATTTGTTATCATATAGTTTTTTCCGCCCGCTTTTTTCACATGTTTAGCGCATTCAAGCATGAAGTCCTGCCAAACTGTCGGTTCAGAGTAGGTATAGCTTACAGATTTCAGATGATTTTTTATCATAAGTTCAGAAATTTCCTCAGGTGCAAAGTATTTTGACTCTGCCGAGTTTAGAAATTCTTTTTGAGATATTGTAAAATTCTGACAGAATTTGCATGTAAAATTGCATCCGAACATTGCAATAGATAGGGTTTTTGAGCCTGGATTTACATGATAAAACGGCTTTTTTTCAATAGGATCAATTGCCACACTAGTGAGATAACCATAATTAAGTGTCTCAATATTGCCCGATTTGTTTTCCCTAACACCGCAAAAACCGCGCGCACCTTCTTCTATTAAACAGTGATGCTCACAAAAAAAACACTCTTTTTTCATAAAAGCCTCCCCAAAATTGTTGTTTATTCAAATATTAATTGATTTTCTTCTTATTTGCTAAGATTTTTCCTGTTATAAGTTGGAATCATCTTGAAATTGCAAAAGTAACTGGAATAGAGTATAAAAACAGCCGGAGTTTTTGTTGGAGCATTTAAATTATGAAAGTAGCAAAATTCAAAAAAGTTTATATCGAAATCACAAATCTTTGCAATCTGAAGTGTTCCTTCTGTCCTGGCACAGAAAGAGTGCCGCAAATAATGTCACCAGAGCTTTTTAACAAGTGCTGTCAAGAGGTTAAGTCTTTTACTAATTACATCTATCTTCATGTAATGGGAGAGCCGTTGACACATCCTTATTTATCTGAACTTCTTGAAATTGCTGCAAATTATTCTCTTCAAGTCAATCTTACAACTAATGGAATATTGCTCGAAAAAGCGTTTGATACACTCAAAAAAGCTAAAGCACTCCGCCAGCTCAACATTTCGCTTCACTCATATAAATGTTTGTCAGAACATGAAATTCAGGATAAACTTCAGGTTATACGCAGATTTTATGAAGAGACCTCTTTTATAAACAGTCGTCCATACATTTCTTTAAGACTTTGGAATTACAGGAATATTTCAAATATGCCTGATGAGTTCAACCAGTTTGTTGTTAGCAAAATTGAAAAAATCTTTGAGTGTACTATTAATAATGATGAAATGTTTTCAGAGCGCGGGATAAAAATTGGAACCTCTATTTTTCTAAGCCCTGAGCAAGAATTTATCTGGCCGGAACTCTCTCATAATATAGTTGAGGGAAGGGCTTTCTGTATGGGACTGCGCGATCAGGCTGCAATCTTATCCAACGGCAGTGTTGTTCCATGCTGTCTTGACCGTAATGCTAAGATATTCCTTGGAAATATCTGCAATAATTCTTTTTCTGAGTGTGTGGAATCCGAAAGGGCGAGCGCACTTTATAAAGGATTTTCAGAAGGAATCTGCACGGAAGAACTTTGCAGAAGATGCAGTTACAGAAAGCGGTTTACCAATTAATAGCGCAATTCTTGACAAAAGAGCTTGATTTAATAAAATTCCGGCAATTGTAGTGACTTGTTTTGTTGGAGAGATAAATGATAAATCAGATTTGCCTTGTTACAGATAATAAACTTTTATCGAATGATACATTTCTTTTGTCTGTGGAATTTCCTGAAAAACCGATGCCTGGACAGTTTGTGATGATTCATCCGGCTGACGGGCGACACGATCCTTTTCTTCCAAGGCCGATTTCTGTTTTTGACTGGGAAAGCGGGATATTGCGCCTTCTTATAAAAATTGTAGGGAAGGGGACAGAACTTCTCTCCACAATAACGCCGCCTAAATCTGTAAGGATTGTTGGCCATATCGGTAACAGATTTCCTGATTGTGATGGAACGCTCCTTCTTATAGGTGGCGGAATCGGGATTGCACCTCTTTTTTACACAGCAAAAATGTCCACGGCAAAAGAGAAGCATTTTATTTTAGGTTTCAGAAATAAGGAATCTGTTGTTCTTATTGATGAATTTTCAAAAATAGGAAAAGTAACAGTTACTACAGATGATGGTTCTTATGGATTTCATGGTTTTCCACACCAGGCACTTTTAAAAATGATTGATGAAAAAGAGTGCGATTTTTCTATGCTTTTAACCTGCGGTCCAATCCCGATGATGAGCGCGCTTCATGTTGCGGCAGAAGATGGAAAAATTGAGAATTATCACTCACTTGAAAGCAGAATGGGGTGTGGAATAGGCGCATGTCTGGGGTGCAGAGTTGAGCTTCCTGGCGGCTCGTTTCTTGTCTGCAAAGAAGGCCCTGTATTTGAAGGAAAAAAGATTTTTTCTCCTAACTAAAGCCTCGTCTGTTCGATTCTTCAAAAAATAAACAATCTCTAAAATATAAAAACTTGAATTATTATATCGTATTTACTAGAGTATTTCTATGTTTTTGAAGTTTATTAGGAGGTTTTTTATGAAACAGTCATTGCTGATTGCTATTATTTTCGGCGCATCATTTGCTCTTTTAGCTCAGGAACCTGCTGTTGTTCCTGCTGTACCAGCTAAAAAAGAGGAGAAAAAAGAGGTTAAAGAGGAGAAAAAAGAGGTTAAGAAAGAAGATTCAGCACCATCCGAAACAGACAAAAATTATCAGGAGATGTATCAGAAGTATCTTCAGAAATATAAACAGGAACCTGCTCCAACTGAGCCTCAGCCTCAGCCTCAGCCACAACCTCAGCCACAACCTCAGCCACAACCTCAGCCTCCTGTTGTTGCAGAACAACCAGCACCAGCACCAGAGCCTGCACCAGCACCAGCACCACTTCCGGTTCCGGTAGCAGAACCAGAAAAAAAGGCTCTCTTAGCTACGGAAAATCCTAATCTGGCAGAACCTGTTGCTGCAGCTCCGGCACCAGCTGATGAGAAAAAATCTTCCTACGAGTTAAATTTTGTCGGTTATATTGGAACAAGCATGACTTATTATTCTTTTGGCGATGAAAAGCTGAGTGATTCCACTAAGTTTAAACTTGATAATGCGGTTATGGATTTAAAATTCAAAAAAGGAGAACACACAAAAGCTAGAATTCTGGCTGATTTTGTAGATCCTGAGGTTCGGGCAAAAAAAATTATAGTTCCAAATTATAACGATAATGCTTCGACACCAGATGCTGTGGAAGCTGCTGAGTTTGCAGATATTTTAAGAGAAGCTTCAATTGAAATTGACAAGATTTTTGGTTATGGAGCTGTGAAAGCTGGAAAATACAGAATTCCTTTCGGTATTGAAAACGAAAAACACGACTATGAAACTAACTATTATTACCGCTCTATTGCTTCCGACTACTTTCTCGGCGGCGGTTTTCTTGATAACGCGCTTTCAATTAAAACACTTATTCCTTTTTCTGAAAATGATAGTTTTTCCGGAAGCTTAACTGTTTTTAACGGCACAAATGAGGAGCAGCTTGACGGTAATCAGCATTACAGCAATCCTGCTTTTGGCGCAGATCTTCGCTACACCAGAGAAGCTGATTTTGGTCTTACCGGCGCGATTTCTTTTCTAAGTGGCCCATCTTTTCATGATTACAACCCTGATGCTGTTAGCGGAATTTCACAGAAAATTTCTGCAAATTATGCAAAAGAAGAGTGGCCTGAAGTTAATCCTGATGCACTTTATGAGAAAAATGAAGACAAGCGAAATACTCTTTTGGCTTTTGCAGTTGATGCAAATTATAAAGTTATGGAAAAATTTAGAGCAGGTTTTACAGCTGAATTTTTCACATCGAAAAGAACTATTTACAATCCAGAGTACACGAGCAAGGTAGATGATAAACAATATTCTCTTCTTCAGGATTCAGTTTCAACAATGAAAGATGTTGACTACAAGTCATCTGCTTTCTACGCTGAAATTTACGGAAAAATAACAGATATATCAGATATTGCTTTCCGTTACAGTGTTTCAAAAGCACCATATCTTTATAATTATGTGGTTGATACAGAAAACAAAATCAGCGGATTCGATGTTTTATCAACAATTTATGTTACAGACGGCGTAACGCTTGGACTTAACTTCAGAAAAATGGCAGAAGAAATCTGGAAACCAGACACTGTAAGCGGTACAAATGTCAAAGACACCTACTATCACACAATGTTTACCGGAAATTTATATTTTTACTTTGACGAGATAATTGCTTCTAAATAATTTTTTTCTGACAAAATATTAATTTCACTTTATTCCCAATCATCTCTTAAAAAATAAGGTTACAATTTCGTCTGTTCGATATAAAAACTCAATGTAGAGAAATTTCTGTATTTAGAAAAATAGAGTCATCAGAGATTAATATATTGAAATCTTTGATAATTTTATCCTGATTTCTATTTGCATGATCTGCATTGACTTTGCGTGTTATAGATACCGCATTATTTATATTGGCTCCGTAAAATATAGCGAAAACTGTGCTGAAAACTATCGGAAGTATGTAGTTACGCTTTTTTTTGTTGTGATCAAGCTCATGATGCCAAGCAAGAGCAGCAGCCACCCCAGTGAGAGCTGTGAATCCAAAAGAATTTAACGCATCGAAGTAGGCTCCTGAGTAGAGCTGTCCGCTTCCAGGCAGAATTGCAGACAAAATTCCGGCAAGAAGAGGGTTTTTTTCTGAAACAGGTTTGGCGTTAAGTTCAAGAATCAGCTTTTTTCTCATATCAAAGCCAGGAAAAGAGGGGCTAATTTTTTCAAGAATCTCTGCTGATTGTGGATATTTAGAGTGGTAGGCAAGGGCAAAGGAGATATAGATTTTTGTAATGTCAGGATTTTCCTTTAGAAGCTCGTGGTCTTCAGCAAGTTTTAAAGATTCTTTGAAGTTGCCTGATAGAAGAAGAGTTCTTAAATAATAGTTTTTCACCGTAAGCGATTTGTCAGGATAACTCTTTATAATTTCTTCATAAATTGCTGAAGCTTCTTTTGTTCTTTTATCTTTTACACACACATTTAGTGCATCAATTCCAGCGTTAAATTTCTCTTCCATATTGTCTGAAGTGTAAAAATAGGCTGAATTATAGAGATAGCTTAAAAAATTAAGTCCTTTTTCTTTATAAATAATGCCCAGTTTTCTAAGGTTAGCATTTTCCTGATTCTCTTCCGCCCTAATTAGCTGGACAGTAGAGAGGATCAGAAAAAGTGCGATAACGGCACAAAGGCGCAGGTGTAAAAATGTTGTAAAGATCATTTGGATCATAGCAAGTCATCCTGTTTTTTTGGTTTATACATCTGTAAAAAAGAGCTTTGCTTGCTACCATTGCTGGTTCGCTGATATAAAGTCTGTCAAGAGTAAGAATAAGCCCGTATATAAATGAATTTTTTCTGAATGATTCAAGGGCAAAGGCGCTGCAGGTCGGGCTGAGATGACACCTGCCTCGAAGAGCTCTGTCAGTATTTTGCTGGTAAAAGTTTACCACTATTTCACCAAAAGATTGATTATGATTGTAAGTTTCAGTCAGATTTTCTGTTTTATTGCCGCCCCAATCCCAGTCAGCGGGAAATATTGTTTGAGGAATAAATAAAATAATAATAAAAATAGATAGATATACTGTTTTCATTAGAACCAGAAACGAAGTCCGGCATCCAAACTGTTGAGATGCGCGTATGTTGATTTAATCAGATGGTATCCCCCAAAAAGCTCAAATCTTTTGTAGAGAAATCCAACTTCTCCAGTCCCTTCAAAGTATTGAATATCTTTAAAAAAAAGTCCGCCGCCTCTAATAGAAAAGTGGAGCGGTTTTAATGGAAACAATTGCAGCCTGAGCGATGCATTACTTCCGTTTTCGGTCATAATTCCAGAAAAATGGCTGTAGCCTCCAATAAATTCAATAAAACCTATTTGCAAAGGAATAGGCGCATAAATTAATGAGAGAGATGTTAGCCCGAGAGAGTCGTTTTTTCTGTCAAACCAGTTTTTATGAGAGATTTCAAGACCAAGCAACTCAGCTTTGACAGATACCTCTCCAAAAAATTTGCTTCCTTCATCAAAAGCATATCCATAGCCTCCGGCCATAGTTCCGAGGAATTTTTTTTCTTTGTATTTAACTGTTTTTGAGCAGCATTTTTTTGCTAGTTTTTTCTCATTATTTTCAATCTGTGGCTTATTGTTATTTTCTTTTTTTTCAGGAACCCATTTTCCCTCTTTATAAACAAAAGTTTCGGGTTCAAAAGATACCGGAGGGATAAAAATTTGGCTGTTTTTTTGTTCAGAATCTATTGTGTTTTTTGTCATTATTCCATCTTGGTTTTTCCAATAAGGATATGGAATAAACGAGAGATTTTCCGGAAAATATAAAAATGTATTGCATTCACCTTTTGAGATAGACTCATTAGTTATATCAAAGCATGCATCCAGCGCACAGTCTGTAAGGCATTCAGACATGTCATCAGAATCTCCTCCTCCGCCACCGCCTCCGCTATTTTCTGATTTTTCTTTCTCTGAATTGCTTTTAAAGTCACTGAGATCAGCAAAAAGAAGTGAGGAAGTTAAAAGAGCCGCAATTAAAAAAATTATCCTGAATATTGATGTTTTATGCTTGAATATATTCATTTTATCTCTATCCATTTTTCCGGTAATTAACTAGCCAAGCTAACAAATAGTAAAATACTTTTTGAAGAAAGATTTGTCCATCTTTTTAAAAATCTTTCTAAACTTATTTCAAACCTATATATTTATTCCAAACTTAAACCTGTTTTGTATGAGCTCAATAAATACTTGTTATTTCAACTACTATCTTTTCTTCTTTCTTTGAGTCAATCGCTACTTTTGTCTTAAATTCCGAATCTCACATTTTTTACTCCAACAATTTAATCAAGAATCAAATCAATTAGGCATTGTTATTGTTGAGAAAAAAAGTTTGGAACAGAAATTGCTATACTGACCAAGTGATAGGTTTTTTGTTTTTTAATATGGAGGTTTTTATGAAAAAATCGTTTATTTTTTCAACATTTTTAGTGCTTATTTTGTTTTTAGGAGCTTGCGGCAGTTCTGACAAAAAAGATGATCAAGGAACTCTTTCGGCGGATAACGAGACTCTGGCTGATGAAACAAATGAACCTCATGACGGGGATAATGGGGCTGAAAATGAGCAGGAAGCTATTGAAGATAGTGATGTAACTACTCAAAAAGATTCTGAAAATTATGATGATGTTGATTTGTCGCATAGCCCTGATGCGCCGGCTGATTATGTGAAAATATTTCCTGACGCAAAGGTAAATAAAATTGAGATAGAGATATTGCCTGAAAACTGGAAGAAAATTACTGAAGATATGACCGAAATGATTGGAGAATTTGGCAGCCAGAAAGGTCTTGGCGGTGGAAGTATCGGCGGAAGTGGTCAGATTCCAGAACAATTCACAGCTCCGTGTGTTGATAAAAAGATAAGAGATGTTTGTGAAGGTCAGGGATATACTGGCGTTTGTCTTGAAATAGCTGAAAAAATTGTTGCATGTCTTCCGGAAAATGATGCTGCAGACCATCCCGAAAACTATGTCTTTTTCCCAAAAAATCCTGATTGGGCTGAGTGCCGTGTAAAGTTTGAGGATAAAATATGGGAGCATGTCGGAATAAGATTTAAGGGCAATTCTTCTCTTGCTCAGCCTTGGCTTAGCGGAATGTACAAGTTGCCGTTCAAACTTGAATTTGATCAGTTTGAGGATAGTTATCCTGAGATAAAAAACCAGCGATTTTACGGATTTAAAAAGCTTGCTTTCGGCAACAATATTTATGACTCAACCTATATGAGAGATAAGTTTGCATCTGATATTTTCAGAGCAGCTGGTGTTGTAACTCCAATGAAATCGTATTATGCTGTTTTTGTTAATTATTCCGGTGATTTGAAATATTTTGGACTTTATACTGTTGCTGAACTTCCAGATACGCCGCTGCTTAAATCACAGTTCCCTAAAAAGGGGGGAAATTTATACAAACCTGAAAATATAGGTGCAACTTTCAGAGAGTTTATTGAGGAGGATTTTGCCAAGGAAAACAATGAAGAAGAGAATGATTTCAGCGATGTAAAGAATATGATTGCTGCACTTAATTCAGATAGAAGTGATGCTGCAGCGTGGAGATCTCAGCTTGAAAAATACCTCAATGTTGACAGTTTTTTAAGGTGGCTTGCTGCAAATGTGATTATTCAGGATTGGGACAGTTATGGAAATATGCCTCACAACTTTTTTCTATATGGAGATCCGGCAGATAATGGGAAGCTTAACTGGATTCCGTGGGATCACAATATGTCGCTGGATCCTTACGGTGGCGGCGGAATAGTTCTTACTCCATCGCTTGAGTATGTGAATGAAAAATGGCCTTTAATCAGATACTTAGCTGATGATCCTGTTTATTTTAAGAAGTATGTAGGTTTTTTAAGAGAAGTTCTTGATAAAGCTTACAACCCTGAAAAACTTAAAGAAAAACTTACAAAAGAGCATGATATGATTGAGATTTTTGTGACTGGAGATGAAGGAGAGCTTCCTCCGTACAGTGTTATGGAAAATTTCCCGGAATTTGAGAACCAGTTTGAGTGGATGCTTGGCTATTTTGACAAGCAGGCTGCTGCTATTGAAAATTTTCTTAAAAATCATGAATAATCTGTTGTCTTAAAACATATTTTTTCGGTCTTAAAATTTATCATTTTGTAATTGCTTGAATTTATTGGTTAAAAAAGTTTGGAACAGAAATTGCTAATACTTAGCAAGTGATTGGTTTTGCGTTTTTATTATTTTTTCAAGACCGTAAAAAGGTTGTTTTAAAGGAGGTTCCTATGAAAAAATCAGTTCTCACAATTTTGGCGGTTTTTTTCGCAGCATCTTTAATGATTAGCTGTGGAGATGAAGGCGGCTCAAAAAAAAGTTCCGCTTCTGGTGATTCCGATGTTTCAACTGATTCAGAAAAAACTGATGAGGATTTAGTTGAAGACAAAGAACTTAGCGACAATGAGGTTGAAGACAAAGAGGTTGCTGACAATGAAATCGAAGACAAAGAGGGTGATTCCGATGTTGTAAAACCTTCACCAAAGCCTGGTGATGATTTTTTCACTCCTGAAAAAAATGCAGTTTATACCTACAAAGGTGCAATTAACAAGTATGAAGATCTTAACAGCCCCGATATAAACGGCGGAGTTATGGATGTTAAGGTAAAGCTGGACAGTATTGATGTTGCGCTTAATGATATGCCGGCTGCTTTTAAATTCACTTATCCAGATACTGCTGCGGAAAATCTTAAAGGCAAAACTGTTATTGGAATTATTTCGGTAGGCGGAATTGAACAGAAAGACGGGTTTACAACTTATTATATTTTTATAAATGATTTTAATCTGGAAAATCTTACAAAACTGAAAGCTGACAACAAGTTTGAATTTACTCAGGCAGAGGGTGATTCAAATGCAAATCTTCAGAAAATTTATCTGAAAGAAAGAGCTGATAAATCAAGAGTTGTAAGAAAATGTGTAAAGGGTGTTATTGATAAAAACAGTGACTCTAAATTTTTTATAAACCATACAGCAAACAAAACTTTTGATATTGGTGAAAATATTTTTGTATGGGCAAATATTGGCCTTACATCGGCCTTGAGCGATGAAATGAAAGCAGCTTTAACAGAATATGAAGGTGAATACTGCACTTTTACACTAGATCAAAAGCCGATTACAAAAGATGAGTACGAAGCTGAATTAGTTAAAGATGTTACTCAATTTGATTGTAATTTGCCTGAAAATTATCTGACCAAGCCAGTCGGAGATTATGGTTTATTCAAATTCAAAGGCAAACTTGTTGCAGGAGTTAGTCTTGCGAGTCCTGGAATTGGAAACTGCGAAGTTTCTGTTGATGGAAATGTGATAAAACTTGAAGATAATTTGTTGGGCGGCGTTGACAAAAATCAGAATGGTGATCCAATTGTTGTTTTCACAGGCGTTGGAAATATAGAGATATTAACCTCACAATCCCACTACAAATTTGATATGTTTCAGGCTATTATGACTCAAAAAATTCTGGCTGATGAGAAAGCAGCAAACAAGGAAAGTTGTATTTTTACAGATATTCAGGGAAATGAAAATTTTGGTGTTTACTATACAACAATTGAAAATAAAGATAGTACCGGCAAAACATATCAGAAAGCATGTACACAAGCAGTTACAGCCGCAGCTCCTGCAGAATCATCAATTTTTATGTGCATCAAAAATAACACCTCATTTGCGATTGACGAAGAAATCCAGATAGCTGGCAATATATCAATTAATAATGATGAAACCTATATTTTAGAGCAGCTCGGAACAGAGGGCGTGAACAGTCTTTGCACCTGTGTTGTAGCAACACAGACAAGTGCTGATGCGATTGATTGTGCTGAATTTGATAAGATAGTTCCTTAATTATTAACTCTTCCGCCTCTCTCTTTTCTTAAAGAGAGAGGATTTAATTAGTTTGTCGTTTTTTCAGAAGGGATTGAGATAATTTTTATGGAGGCTCGAATGAAAAACATTGTTTTTATTATGCTTTTTTTGTTTTCAGCATTATGCTTTGCTGCTGAAACAGATAAATCACTGATAATTGTTACAACCGACTATATTGCTGATAATTCGGCACAACTTTCTCTATTTATTGCAGAAAAAGAGAAACGAGGGTTTTCTGTTCTTCTGGGGTCAGAAAGAGATTTTGGAGGTGAGGATTTAAAAGGTTATGAAAAAGCAAAAAAGATACGAGAATGGCTGAAAAACAACTCGGCTGGTTATAAATTTCTCCTTTTAATCGGAAATCCCAACACAAAATCAGGTAATATTCCGATGGTTCTTTCAATGCCTAGCGGCCCTGATGCGCCTGATGCTTGTGCCAGCAGCGGATCTTCCTGCACAAAAATACCGACAGATTATTTTTATGCTGATTTAAGTGGTGAATATGATTTGAATAATGATGGTGTTGTTGGTCAGGCTCCATTTGATTTGGCGGAAGGCGGTATTGATTTTGGTGCTGAACTTTATGTTGGGCGAATTCCTCTTTATTTTGATGATATTGAGGAACTTGATGTAACGCTTTCTCACACAATCAACTACATGAACACAAAAGAATCTGAGGCTCTTTACCGCAAGAAGATGTTGTTTCCAATGTCTTTTATCTGGTTTAAAGGCTACAAGGTTTTTCAGACAATGGACGAAAACGAGGAGACTGCGGAAACAAGCGAATGGTTTATCCGCAATATTCTCAAGAATTACAGCGACATAAGCTACTCCAGACTTTACGAATCAGAGGGTTTTTATCCAAGCCGCTACGAACATGAAAGAGCCTTAACCCATGAAAATATTATTGATGAATGGAAAAAAGGTTACGGTATGGTTTTCTGGGGCGGTCACGGAATGCCGACTGGCGTTGTAAGGACTGTTTGGCTGGAGGATAAAAACAACAACAATCTTGGCGAAAATGAAGAAGTTGCCAGCTATGATATGGTTAATGCAAGTGATGGTAAACTTATAGCAAGCGGTAAGCCTGCGTTTGTTGTCGCGATTAGCTGCCTTGTCGGAAATGTTGAGTCTCCAGGCTCAATTACACACAAATTTCTTGCGGATGGTGCTGCTGTTGGAATTATCAGCGCGAGCAGTGTTACAGATCCTTCTTTCACGCCGTGGCATGATATGGATTCACAGATGGTTACAACAACAGTTTCAGAAGATACTGGCGGTGTGGTTTTTCTTGAAGGTATGATTAAAGGAGGTTACGCTGGTCAGATTTTCTATGATTATAAAAAAAGCTATGGCCAGAATCCGATAGGCAGAGTTCTTGATCACAAATTTATGCTCAATTACTTTGGAGATCCTAGCCTCACTCTTTACGATACAAAAATTGAGGAAACACCAGATTCAGAGCCAAAAGATGATGAAATAATTGTTGAAAATGATAGCGATGCTGTTCCTGTAATTGATGAAAATAACGACTCTACCGGTAATCTTGAAAATGATGAAACAACTGTGGAAGAGCCTGCAAAGGAAAAATCAAAAAGTTCAGGCGGCTGCTCAATGATAGTGATTTAAGGAGGTGAAAATGCTCCGTATATTGATTTTATTCATATTTTTAAGCAATCTTCTTTTTGCTGCAGATGAAAAATCTCTGATAATTGTCACAACAGAATCAATAAAGAACAGTTCGGCAAAACTCTCCGACTTTATTGCAGAAAAAGAGAAGAGAGGATTTAATGTTCTTCTTGGAACAGAGAAAAATTATGAAGGAGAGGGTAAAAAAGGTGTTGAAAAAGCACTTCTAATCCGCCAGTGGCTGAAAACTGTTAAAAATGATTACAAATATCTACTTTTAATCGGAGATCCAAACCCTAAAAGCGGCGATGTTCCAATGATTGCAGCATATACCCAAGGGCCTGACGGCGGTGTTTATGCCAGATTAGGCTACACCTACATTGTCTCAGATCAGATTTATCGCGATATGGAAGGCGAAGGTGATTGTGACAAAAATG
>CAZISX010000002.1:33579-46714 GCA_964542005.1 uncultured Spirochaetales bacterium | reverse complement strand
GGTTACTATTATGAATTTGCAGCAGACAACGGTTTTGAGTGTGCCAGTTTTAAAGATTCGTTTGTAACTGGCCGAATTCCTGTCTATTTTGGTGATACAGAAGAGCTTGACCGGATTTTTGATACAACAATCAGATATATGAATCAAACCGAAGAAGCTGCAAAATACCGTAAAAAAATCCTTTTTCCAATGGCTTTTGCCTGGTTTGACGGATACAACAACCTTGGAAATATCAAGGCAGAAAACCGTGAATTTGCTGATGTCAGTGAATGGCTGATTTACAATATTCTTTCAAAACAGAATGTTTATTCATGGACAAGAATGTATGAAAAGGAGGGTCATTTCAGTACAAAATATGAAAATGATATTCCTCTTTCAAATGAAAACCTGAAAAAATATTGGCAGGAAGAAGGTTATGGCATTGTTTACTGGGGTGGCCACGGTCTGCCTGATGGTGTTGTGAGAACAATCTGGGCAGAAGATGCAAATAAAAACGAGCTTGCAGAAAATGAAGAAGTTGTGCAGAAAGACCTTATAAAAAGAGGTGATTTCAAAACATTTTCAGGAACTAACCCTGCTTTTGTAATCGCTCTTTCATGTCTTGTCGGCGAAGTTTCGAGTCCTGGAAATCTCTCCTATGATATGCTTTTAAACGGTGTGGCGGTTGGTGTCATAAGCTCTACTTTTGTTGACAGCCCGTCATACAACACAAAATTTGAGGATTTTGACAGTCCGCTCAGCGACAAAGATTATACACTCGATTTAATTGGCATACACACAATTGACAGAATGATTAAGGGTACCGCTCCTTCAGTTGCACTTTCAGATTTACGCAGCGAAATTGGAACATCTGATGACTGGAAAGCTTTTGACCACAAAATTATGATGCACTATTATGGCGACCCGACACTCACACTTGGTGAAAAAGCAGCTGAAACACCAGACGCAGAACCTGCAGATGATAATGAGCCTGCCGCAGATAATGAAATTGAGGTAGATAGTGAGCCTTCAGATTCTTCAAATGATAGCGATATTTCAAACACAGAAGATGATTCCGAAGTGCAGATAAATAAGAAATCAAAAAGTTCAGGCTGTTCAGTGATTCTTCTATAAAAAAATTAGCTTAAAATCACAGATGAAGCTTTAAACTTGATTTTTTGAGTATTTCCGAAAACTTAGCAATTTTTACTATTAGAAGCTACCGTCAAAAAGCCTGAATTAACTCCAAACTCAATAAATTCAATGACTTCTTTATCAAATTTCATATCAGCCTGTTTTAGCACAGCATCAACTGTTTTTTCCCCGTCAAAAGTTTTTAGTAGTTTTATCCAGCAAGAATCAAGTGCTAATGCTTCGCTGTTTCCGAAAGAATTATAGGTTATTACATCTGTTTGCGTTGGTGAAAAATGTTTCACAAAATCGCTAAGAGTCACATTTCCAATATTTAGAAGATCGTCAAGATCGTAATGAAGTTTCAGAAAAAAGGTTCCTTTTGCAAGTTTATAAATATTGTTTTTATTAATCTTTTCGGCAGGTTTTTGGTTATAACACTGCCCTGATTCGAGTGATTTGGAAAGAGCATTGTTGTAGCGGATAATATCTTCCATCGGAAGATAAATGTTTTTCTTTTTTTGTTTTGTGAAGAGTTCTTTCACAAAATTGCATTGAAGTGTTAATATGTCTCTGTTTTTTTCTTTTGAAGACCACTCAGCAAACTCTTCAAAAAATTGAGATGCTCCAATTTTAAGTGTTTCGAGAATCATAAAAAGCCAGCCAACAGCTTTGCCCTTATTGTAAAATATCTTGCATGATTCTGAAATTATTGCAGATTTAGCTATATCGTCTTTGGAAAATGTTGGAGAAGACAACAGCGTGTAAGGTGCGTCATGGATAAAATCAAGCTGAAAAAAGCCAGCTTTGTCGTACAAAACTGTGCCTGGCAATACTGCAAGCGGAAAAATATCAAGATTGTTTGGCTGAAGTTTGATTGCATAATCAAGACTTTTTTTGAATCCTGCAAGTGTGTCGCCCGGTAATCCATAAATCAGATCAAGGCCGAAAACAATCTGTTCCTCATTCAAAATATTAATCTTTTCACGGAATTTTGCCGGATCAAACCTCCTGTTTACATTGGCTAAAACTTCAATATCTGAGCTTTGGAGTCCTATTTGGAGTCCGCAATTTATCGCACCAAAAAGTTTTGCCATTTCACGGTCAATAAATTCAGTTCTCACTTCAAATGTAAAGTGAATTGAAGGTGCAATTTCAGCAATCATCCGGAGAATTGTTTTTGCTCTTTCTTTATCTTTATTAAATGTCGGGTCAAGGACAAAAATTTGAGAAACTCCGTTTTTCTCAAATAATTCAAGCTCTTTTCGAATCCGTTCAAGAGAAAATTTTCTGACTTCAGAAATGCCGCGCGACTCAAAGCAGAAATCACATTTGAAAGGACAGCCTCTGGAAAGTTCCCACAAAACACCTTCGTAATTGCCGGGCAAAAGTGTTCCATTAAGAAATGGCGATGGCAACTCATCAAGATTTTTAACAAAAGAATTTGAGACAGCTGAATTTTGCAACTGATTTTTTGTTAAAACGCCAGCAATATCAGATATATCTTCATTGTCTACAAGCCTTTTTATTACTTTAGTTAAGAGCATTTCTCCTTCGCCTTTAATAACAAAGTCAAAGGGTGCGCTGGTTAAAAGATTTTGAGGCTGGGCTGTTGCCTCAGCTCCGCCTGCAAAAAGAAAAATATGTGGTGCTGTTTTTCTTATTTTGTTGGTGATTTTTTTAACTAAATCGCGGTTCCAGAGATATGTCGAAAATCCAATGTAGTCAGGTTTTTTGGCAAGTATGGAATCTGTAATAAAATCAATCTCCTGGTCAATATAAAAATCGGAAAAAGAACTGCTTATTTTCTCTTTTAATTCACTTTCAGAATCTAGTTTCGCCTTAAGCATTGCAACGGCCAGAGGCATTGCCTGCGGAGATTTTTTTATATGTATTGAGATGAATTCTATCTTCATTTTTAACCATGAAATTAAGTTCGCAAAAAACAGAAAGATTCTAGTTCTGCAGCGGCTTTAATCAATATTTTTGTTTGCTGTGGATTTATCAAATTCGATATGTTTCATAACTTACCTTAAAAACATGAAAAAATGTTATAGATTTATTAGATTTTTATCTTTTATATTATATAATACAAATGCTGAAAAAATGCTGGAGGCAAAAAATGCAACCCTTAAATATAAACAAAACAAGAGATGCTTTACCTGTTCATTCTGAATTTGCTAATGATATAAATAGCTTAAAATATTTTCAGATGATTGCATCGTCTCTTAGCGAGCTTTGCCCTGATTCGGGATTTGTTTTTGATGAAAACGGAAAATGCCTTAAAAATATTTTGTTTTCCGGTAATCCAAACTCTTCGGAGTTTGAAGGCAAACATGTTTCGCAGATATTTTCAGATTCTAATCAATCTTTAATTTTAAAGAGTATTGATAAAGCTTTCTGGGAATCTAAGCCTCAGATAATTGAGTTTTTTTCAGAAGCTAATGGTTTCAAAAAATGGTGGGAGGGAAGGTCAATTCCATTTTTGGAGAACGATAATAATGATAAAAGAGTTCTCTTTTTTATTCGTGAGATAACTCAGGCAAAAGAAACAGAAAACCTTCTAAAAGAATCAAGGGCAAGGCTCTATTTTGCAGCTGAATCGTGGCCTTTTGACTTTTTTATTGTTGATTCTGATTTTAATTTTGTAATTGTAAATTCAAATGCTAAAAAAAACTGGGGCGATATTGCAGAAAAACATCTTGATGATATTGAAATTGAAGAATCTATACGGCTTGAGTGGAAAGAAAAATTTCATTCCGCATTTAAGGGGCAGGTTGTTGAGGGCGAGGCTGAGTATGTTATCAAAAATGAAAAAAAAACCTATTACAGCGTAATTGCTCCTGTTTTTTCCGATAAAGCTGTGACCGAAATTTCTGTAGTTTATATTGATATAACCCACTACAAACGATGGCTTGATGAGGCACAAAAATCTCAGCGGCTTGAATCAATCGGTGTTCTTGCTGGCGGCATTGCTCATGATTTTAATAATACGCTCACTGGAATCATGGGAAATCTGACGATTATGAAGATGCTTTTAGAGGATAGAGCTGATATTCTTAAATATCTTGCAAACGCAGAGAAAGCGGCAGAAAATGCCAGAAAAATGACCAGCCAGATATTAACCTTTGCAAGAGGCGGAACTCCTGTTAAAAAAGTAATAAAATTAGATACTTTTCTTGTTGATGCAGTTAAATTTTCACTTATGGGAACAAGGGTTGTTCCCAAGTTTTCTATTGAGCGGAATCACTATCCGGTTGAGGTTGATCCGACACAGTTGAATCATGTTGTCAACAATATTATTGCAAATGCAATTCAGGCAATGCCGGAGGGTGGTGCGGTTGATATTAGTGCCGGAAATTGCAGTGGTGTAACTCTCAGAAAAAGGATTGTTCCCGAAACAAAAGGAAAACATTTCGTAAAAATTTCACTTGCAGATTTTGGAAATGGAATACCAGAAGAGTTTCTTGATAAGGTTTTTGACCCATATTTCAGCACAAAAAGAAAAGGCGGGGGATTAGGTCTTGCAATTTGCCACTCAATTATAAGAAAACACAGCGGATATATTGATGTCGAATCATCTGTTGAAGGAGGGACTGCATTTCATATTTATTTGCCGGCAAGTGATAAAAATATTTCTTTAGAATCTGAGGAGAAAGAGATGGCAATTCATAAAGGAACTGGAAATATTCTTGTTATGGATGATGATGAGCTGGTTGGTGGCGTTTTAAAGCATTTCCTTATAAATCTCGGGTATGTACCTGAAATTGTTTATGACGGAAAAGATGCACTCAAAAAATATGAAGAAGTTCATGGAAGTGACAAATCTTTTGATGCTGTTATCCTTGATCTTACAGTTCCAGGCGGAATGGGAGGGCTTGAATGTCTCCGAAAATTAAAAGAATTAGACCCGAAAGTTAAAGGTATTGTTGTTTCAGGATACTCAAATGATCAGGTTCTTTCTGATTATGAAAAATTCGGATTTAAGGGAATGGTTGCAAAGCCTTTTACCATTGAAACTGTCAGCAATGAAATAAAGAAAGTTCTGAAGGCTTAGCCTTCATCCATATTTATGATAATTGAGTAGACTATAGGTTTTTTCTCAGTAAGTTCGGTAAGATAGCGGCGAACTCTGATTCGTATTTCTTCCTGAACCTCTTCCCAGTCAGGTTCATCTTTAATTTCTTTTGAGAAAAAGTAGGAAATCATATCCTTAATATCTTTTTCGATTTTTTTCATCCTCTCTTTGGATGCAATTCCTGCAGAAATAATTCTTATCGGACCTGCAAGCTCGCTTTCAAACATGTCTGCCGTCATAATAATTGTCATAATTCCGCCTCTTGCCATTCTTTTCCGTTCACGCAGAGTCTCAAGATCAATAAGACCTGTTTCTCGGTTGCTGACAATTTTTGTCTCAAGCTCAATTTTCTGAACAAGGGCATGTCCATTTTTGTCATAACTCAAAACATCGCCATCAGAAATCATATAAGCAAAAAAGCCTTCTTTTCTGAGCGTTCTTACATTGTGATCAAGAAATCTGATGTGACCATGAACTGGGATTACAAGTTTTGGTTTGATGTCTTTAACTGCAAGAATAATCTCTTCTTTTCTTGCATGACCTGATGTGTGGATATTTGCCGTATTTTCATAAAAAACATTTGCCCCTTTTTCAACAAGATGATCAATCATTCTGCCAATTGAAATCTCGTTTCCTGGTATCATTTTTGAGGAGAATAATATTGTGTCGCCATATTTGACAGTGAGTAGCTTCATCATGTCAAGGCTCATTCTTTTCATAATTGAGCGGGGTTCAGCCTGCGAGCCGGTAACAATAAGGGTGAGCTTGTTGTCTGGCACCCGTTTTATCTCAGTTTTGTCTGTAATAATTGAGGGAGGAAGCTTAAGGTATCCCAGGCTTTCTGCAATGTGGGTATACATATTTACAGAGCGGCCTAAAAGTCCAACAGTTCTTCCGCACGCAATTGAAATATCAATAATATTTTTAATTCTTGCTGCATTTGAAGAGAAGGCTGTAACAATAACTCTAGCTGGTGCATTATCTATGATTTCTTTAATGTTATCAATAACATCTTCTTCATTTTTAGAAAATCCCTCATGCTCTATATTTGTGCTTTCCATAAACAGAATATCAACATCATCGCCAAATTTTTTATAAAAAGGCGAGTGTTTATGGTTGTCGCATCTAAAATCGCCGGAGTGAACAAGTTTGTAGCCGCCAACCTTGATTTCAAGTGCTTTTGCCTCTGGAATACTATGCGGAACATCGTGCATTTTTATGTTAAACGGCCCAACATCAAAAGCATCTTTTTTAGATGCAGGAATTGAGATAAGATTTTTGTATTTTGCTGTTTTTGCCATTCTTTCTTTTAAGACAAGCGCAGCATATTCTGTAGCATAAACAGGAACATCAAATTTTTGAAGCAGGTACGGAATTCCGCCAATATGGTCTTCATGTCCATGAGTTATAATAACGCCGATAAGTTTACAGCCGAGGCTGTTTATTGCGTCAAAATCGGGGATATAAAAATCATCTTCCATAAATTCATCGTTGCCCGCAAATCCCATGCCGCAGTCAATCATAATTGCTTCTTTGCCAAAAATAAGAAGCATTGAGTTTTTGCCAACTTCGCGAAGTCCGCCAAGAGGCACTATTTTTAATTTTTCCATTGTCACTCCTTAATAATTTTAATAATATCAATAGGTTGTTCAATTAAGTATTTAGCTCCATGGATTGAGAGCGATTCTTTCGTTCCAAATCCCCAGAGTGCTCCAACGCCTGTCATTTCTGCATTTCTAGCTGTCATCATATCGGCCGCCATATCGCCAAGAATAATTGTTTCCGAGGGGTTTGCTCCAAGAAGAGCTGCAATTTTTAAAGCAGCGTCAGGCGCAGGTTTTAATGGTGTGTCATCTCTTGCCCCGCAAACCGCATCAAAAGAAAAGTCAGGGAAAAGTTCTTCAACATGATTTTTTGTAAACGCCTCGACTTTATTGGATAAAACAGCTGTTTTTATGCCGGTAGCTTTAACTTTGGTAAGCATTTCATCAATTCCGGGGTAGGGGCTGATATTTTCAGCACCTTTTTCATGATAAAGCTTTTTCATATATTTTTCTAAAACCGCTATCTTATCCTTATTCCGACTGTTTTCAGGCATAGCTCTTGTGACAAGCTCAGTCATTCCGCTGCCGACAAAATTTTTGTATTCAGAAATTTCATGCACAGGATAGCCAAACTTCTCCAAAGTAGTATTCATACATTCTGCAATATAGTGGATTGTGTCAAGCAGTGTTCCGTCAAGATCAAAAATAATCGCCTTATACTTCATTCCATCTCCTTAAAAATAAAGGTTACCTATTATAGTGTTGGATGATTCAATTGTCAAAATAGCTTGTTTTTTCTTATTTAAACAGAAGATTCTTGACAAATGAAGTGTTTTAAAAAAAATAGCAGCAGTAACTTTTTTCTGGAGAAAAAAAATGGCAGGAATGCGCCACGATGATGATGATATTATTTCCTCAATAAATGTAACACCTCTTGTGGATATTATGCTTGTTCTTCTGATAATATTTATGCTGGTTTCAACTTTTGTTGCAAAAGAAGCTATCGAAGTTGAGCTTCCTCACGCTGCGACAGGCGGCGAAGTTAAGACAGAATCTCTTGCTATTGTTATCTCAAAAGATGGCGAATTTTTTCTTGCTGGCAAAAAACAGGAAGATTTTCAAGAGCTTATGAATGAGGTGAAAAAGGTTAAAGATTCAGGCAGCGATATTCAGGTAATAATTTCTGCAGACAAAAAAGCATACCACGAAAATCTTGTCAAGGTAATTGATGGAATACGAAAGCTTGAGATTTTCAAATTTGCGATAAATGTTGAATATATGGAGAATTAGCAGTTTTGAAAAAAGCTGACAGCTTTCTCTACATTGGAATTGCAGCCTCAATTCTTATTCACTACTTTTTCTTTCAGACAATGTATATTGTCAACAGCTCGGAATCTCTGCGAAAAAAATATGCAAAAAGCAGAATGGTTGAGTTTGAAATTCCAAGACCTCTGCCAAAAGAGGAGCCAAAACCAAAAGAGCCTCCAAAACCTAAAAGGGAAGAGCCAAAGCCTGTAAAAGAAAAGGAGGCACCGCTACCTGTTTCAAATATTCGGGAAAAGCCGGCTGAGGAAACACCAGTTGATGCAAAACCTGTTTTTGGCGTTACCGCTGATACAGTTAAAGGCGCGGATTCTACTACAGGAATTGGGATAAGAGTTGGAAATACTTTGATGAAGGAACAGGAAAAAGAGTATACGCCTCCCGATAAAGTGAAAAACTATTATGCAGGCGAGAAGCTTGTCGAGAAAAAAAAGATAGTGCCTGAAGCTAAAAAGTTTGCACCTGTTGCTTCAATGAATATTGCTAAGATGCCGGAATATTTAGCAAATTCTAAGCCACCTTATCCTGAAAAACTGAAAGGTGAAGAAATTGAAGGCTCTGTTAAAATAAAAATCGGAATTGATAAATCAGGAAATGTTGTAAGCGCAAAAATAATCTCTTCAGATCACCCTCTTTTTTCCGAAGCAGCTCTTAAGTTTGTCAAAACATGCAAGTTCAAGCCGGCAATTCTTGCAAATGGGCAACCAGTCGATACAGAAATCCCATTTACAATCAAGTTCGAGCTCGAAGAGTTTTAAATAAAATTTACTTGACCAAATTTCTTCAAAGAAATAGGATATAAAAAACTAAAGGAATGATGGAGATTTGTATGGCTGATGTTTTTTCACCTGTTTCTATTGAATTTCTGGCAAAGTGGATTTTTGAGGAAGAGAAAACAGGAACAATTTTTGGAATATCAAAAAATCTTTTTTTTAAACCTGAAAAATGTTTTTCAACAAAACTTTTTGGTCATGAACTGGCAACGCCTCTTGGGGTTGCTGCCGGGCCTCACACTCAGATGGCACAAAATATTATTTCTGCGTGGCTTTGCGGAGCTCGTTTTATTGAGCTGAAAACAGTTCAGACTCTTGATAAATTAGTAATATCAAAGCCTTGCATTGATATGGAAGATGAGGGTTATAACTGTGAATGGTCTCAGGAGCTAACTCTGGAAGAGAGTTTTGATGAGTATTTAAATGCCTGGATTTTAATTCATGTTTTAAATCATCATCTTGGTTTTGGAAAAAATCCAGGCACGATTTTTAATATGAGTCTTGGCTATAATATGAGCGGAATTCTGGAGAAAAATGTTCAGGATTTTATTGACAAAATGGAAGATTGCAGCGAGCAGAAAGCTCGTAAAATCAAGCTTTTATCTGGTATAATTCCTGATATTGAATCAATATCTATTCCAGGCAGAATAACTAATTCTGTTACGCTCTCAACAATGCATGGTTGTCCGCCTCAAGAGATTGAAACTATTGGACTTTATCTTATTGAAAGAGGTTTTCACACAACTATAAAACTTAATCCAACGCTTCTTGGCGCAGATGAGTTAAGGAAAATTCTTAACACTAAGCTTGGTTTCAAAACTTTGGTTCCAGATGAGGCTTTTGCTCATGATTTAAAATACAGCGATGCTTTGAAAATTATAAAAAACTTGAAAAACCATGCAGAGAAGAATAGTGTTGAATTTTGTGTTAAGCTTGCCAACACACTGGAATCTTTAAATAAAAAAGGTGTTTTGCCGGTTAGTGAACAGATGAATTATATGAGCGGCAGAGCGATTCATCCGATCACAACAGCTCTTGCATATAAGATAGAGAAAGATTTTAACGGAGAACTTCCAGTAAGTTTTTCGGGAGGAGCCGATTCTTTTAATTTTACAGAGCTTTTAAAATGCGGCATGAAAACAGTTACGGTCTGCTCAGATATTCTCAGGCCTGGCGGCTATTTAAGACTTGGGCAATATCTCGAAAATCTTAAAAATGAGATGAATAAGTATAATGCTATTACTCTTGATGATTTTTTGCATAAAACCGGGATAGATTCTGGTTTTTCTATTGTAAAAAACCTTGAGAAATATCTTGAAAAAGTCTTAAATGCTCCAGAGTATAAAAGAGGTTTTTATGAAGCCCGCTCTATAAAAACTTCAAGAAAATTAAATGGTTTTGATTGTATTAAAGCTCCTTGCGTTGAGACTTGCCCTGCTCATCAATCTGTGCCAGGTTATATGTTTTCTGCATCAAACTGTGATTATGATGGGGCTCTAAATATTATTTTAGGAGAAAATCCGCTTCCAATAATCACAGGAAAGGTTTGCGACCATCTTTGCATGACAAAATGCACCAGACAAAACATTGATGTGCCGCTTAGAATACGCGATATTAAGCGGTTTGTTGCAGAAAATAGAGAGCATTATTCACTGAATAAAGTGCGCCTTAAAACAGATAAAAAGGTCGCAGTTATTGGAGCAGGCCCAGCCGGCTTATCTTGCTCATATTTTTTGGCAAAAGCAGGTATTTCTGTAACAGTTTTTGAGAAAGAGCTTTTTTCAGGCGGACTTGCGGGTAGAGTTATTCCTGATTTCAGGATTAATGGAAATGATATTTTAAAAGATGTTTTGCGGATTAAATCGCTTGGTGTGGATTTCAAGTTTGGTACTGAAATAAATAACAGTAATTTTGAAGAAATAGTTAATAATTTTGATGCTGTTTTTGTTGCCAATGGTGCTGGTGCAGGGAAAAAAATCGGAATTAATGGTGAAAATTTGCCAGGCGTTTTTGATGCTTTAAGTTTTCTTTCAGCAATGAAAGATAAGGAAAAAAACAAAGAAATTGAGGTGTTTATTGACTCTCTTAAAAAGAAAGAGCTGCATATTGCGGTAATTGGCGGCGGGAATTCGGCAATGGATGCGGCAAGAAGCGCATTAAGAATTGAAGGCCACAAAAACCATGTTTCTATTTTGTATAGAAGAACAATTAATGAGATGCCGGCAGATAAAGAAGAGCTTTTTGAAGCACAAAAAGAAGGCGCTTTAATTGCTGAACTTATTGTTCCTCTTGAAATTGCTTATGATAAACAAGGACTTAGACTTAATACTTGCAGAATGAAGCTCGGGGAAAAAGATTTCTCAGGCAGAGCAAGACCGGAAAAAATTGAAGGAAGCGAGGAGTTCTTTTCATTTGATATAATTATTTTGGCACTTGGTCAGCATTCTGATTGTTTGTTAAAGGAGTCCTCAGATAATGTTAAAATATTTGTTGGTGGAGATGCACGAACTGGTGCTGCAACTATTATAAAAGCAATTGCTGACGGGAAGAGCTCTGCGGAAAAAATATCTAATAAATTTGGTATAGAATTAGAATCAAAGCCTCAGGAAAAGTTTGAGAAAAATGAAAAACTAGATTTATACCAGAAAAAAATGGCTTACAAAGATTTTGGAAAAACTCCGGAAATAATTCCTTTTTCAGATCAAAACCGAGCAATGGAGCTGATTAAGTGCTTTTCTGAATCGGATGCAGTTTTAGAATCTTCGAGATGTCTGATTTGTAGCGAAAGATGCGATATTTGTGTTTCTGTTTGTCCTAATAGGGCTAATATCAGTGTTGTTGTTGAGCCTAAAACAATAATGATTCCAATGCTTTCATGCAAAGGCAGCATAAATCAGATTGATCGTTTTGAGCCGTTTTCTGTCAAACAAAAATTTCAGGTTATTAATATCTCAGATTTTTGCAATGAGTGTGGTAACTGTGCAACATTCTGTCCGACAGATGGCAAGCCATACAAAGAGAAATATAAGCTATCTCTTTCCGAGAACAGTTTTAAAAAAGAAGATACGGGCTACCTCCTTATTTCCGAGGGTGAAAAAACATATCTCAAATACAAAAATAATGAAAAAATATCAGCACTTATCCATGAAGGAGAAATCGTTACCTATGCTTCAGACGATATCAAGGCATCATTTAATGCTGAAACTTTTGATCTGGTTGATATTTATTTTTCATGTAAAACAGAGGTGCCTGATATGAGGGAGGCCGGAGAGATGTTTTTTATGCTCAAAGGCTTAAAATCATTGAAATATTTGTTATAGGAGTCTGGTATGAAAGTTAATGTTGCATGGAAAGAGAAGGTTCAGTTTGAGGGAAGAAATGAACACAATAATATTGTGATTCCGATGGATTCGCCTGATGCAGTTTTTGGCGGAGAAAATAAAGGACCAACACCTAAAGAACTTTTTTTGCAGTCAATCGCTGGATGCAGTTCTATTGATGTGATTTCAATTCTTTCAAAAATGAAAGCTTCAATGCCGGAAAGTTTTGTTGTTGATGTTGATGGCGAAGTTCCTGAAGAACATCCCAAAGTTTTTGTCTCTATTTCTTTAATTTATAATGTAAAAGGAGCTACTGAAAAAGATAAATTGATTAAGGCTGTAACACTTTCGCAGGAAAAGTATTGCGGATTATCTATTATGATGAAAAAAATAACTGCATTTTCTTTCAAAGTTATTTTAAATGGTGAAGAAATTATGAGCGGTGTTTAAGTTTTTAAAAGTCTGATTCTTTATGTTGTTTTCAATAGACATTTCGAAAATCGCAACAATTATCTAATGTTGCAGTTTTTATTTGCTACAGGCAAAGAATTCTCCTTGACTTGAATTTGTATTATTTTTATAATCATAAGCACCTTAGTTCTATGATGCACAATTCAATGGAGGATCCTGCATGAAAAAAAGTTTGCTTATTTTATCTGCAATGATGCTTTCTGCATCTCTTTTTGCAGAGAGTAGTTATTTCAAAAAATTGGATAACCAATCTGTGGCGCCTGTAATTATTACACAGTTGCAGATTCCGGTTAAAAACACAAAATCGGGGATAAATTTAATCCTTAAAGATCATTATTTTCGAGCATTTAACTTAATTGGGATTACTCCTCAATTTTTCAGAACAATTGGTGATAAAGAGAGTTCTATTTACCGTTATACCGCAACTTATAAAGGTATTAGAGTTGAAGATGGCGCAGTAAGTGTTGCTGTAAAAGGGAACGCAATTTATCGCATAACCTCTTCTCTTGAGCCGAT
>CAZISX010000002.1:23862-33569 GCA_964542005.1 uncultured Spirochaetales bacterium | reverse complement strand
GATAAATGTTGAACCTGTTTTTTCAATTTCTCCAGATGATGCTGCAATTGAAGCTGCAAAAATACACTTTAACGCTCAGAATATCGGCGAAATCCCCCGTTACTATTCTGAAAAAGTGATGTATAAAGATATAAATGTCTGGAAATCAGTTTACAAAATCAGGTTTCAGCCAACTTCTCTTGCTGATTCGCGCTTCTACTATATTGATGGCAGAACAGGAGAGTTTGTTTCCGGTGGCTCAAATACTGTTTATGCAGGAACAAATATGGCAAAAGTTTTTGAGGATAATCCCGCAAGAACGCCGGATTTGAAAGAGGTTGAGCTTCCATGGATTGATGATTCCGCAAAGGGATTTTTAACTTCAATAAAGCACAGTAATGGAAGCCCGATGATTGTTGCTGCCAACTGTCCTAACAATGGTGAAAAAATCTCATATCCACAATATGGAGATGTGCCAATTTGCAGCCCGACCCAGATAGCAAACAAAGAGACAAACGGCAGTTTTATTTATGAGGATTATCAGGATGCTCTGGCTTCAAAATTTAATGCAACAGATGTGTTTCCTGAAGTTGCTGCTTACTACCATGTATCTAAGATGTATAAGTATTTAGCAGATTTGAATGTTGGATTCAAAGAACTTCAAAGCCCGATAATTGTTACAGCAAATTTTCAGATGGTTGAAGGCAGCATGACGCTTAGACCTATGGATAACGCTTTTTTTACACCTAATACAGTTGGGTTTAATGATTTGTTTTTCAAAAATTTTCCGTATCAGGGTGATATTATTGCTATGGGGCAGGGCTCAAGAATAGACACTGCGGTTGATGGTGATGTTGTTTACCATGAATTTGGCCATGCTCTGGTTAATTCAACTTCTGCGCTTACAATGCTTCCAATACCTGACAAATATGGCTATCATATTATGCCTCAATCTTTGAATGAAGGTATTGCTGATACATTTTCTTTTATTGTAAGTAACGACTCTTGTCTGGCTGAATTTTTTGGAGATGCTGCAGGCGGAATGTCTTATGAGCCTCTTCCTAAAGATGGTGAATTTACTTGTCTTCGCACCTCAAATAACCCCAATCTTGTAAACGAAAATTTTGTTGGAGAATCACACCACGACGGACTTCCTGTTTCTGGTGCAAATTGGGAAATTTACAATCTGGCAATAAAGAATAATATTTCAAAAGATGATTTTGCAAAACTTTTTTTAAAAGTTGTCATGAGTCTTACAACCAAAAGTACCTATATTAATTATGCAAAAACATTTATGAGCGAGGTGGATAAAAACACTCTTTTTGCACCAATGAAGAGTGATATTGAAAAAATTCTTACAGATAGACATTTCTTTGATGAGATAAGAGCCGCAGACTTAAACACCACAAATGCAATTTTTTCCGGCGGAACAGAGGCTTATGGTTACCCAAAAAGTTATTATGAAATTGAGGTAGATAAAGTAGTAACCAAATTAGCTCCTGCATACATTCAGCTCTATTTTGATTTGCCTGCAGATAAAAATAAGATAACAATATCGGCACAATATGTTATAAGTAATTCTCAGCTTTCAGGAAATCCAAGCTACTCTGTTTTTATGAGAAAAGGTGCTCCAGTGGAATATGATAAATCAGATTTTCCTGTTATGGTTAAGCATGATCAATATGTTAATGGCTCAAAATCATGGTCATTTTCCAATCTTGAGTCAGGGCAAAGATATTATTTCAGTTTTGTTGATTCAGGTGTTCAGGGTGTTATCGCTATGTTCAAAACAACGACTGCTTTAGACGGAGAGATTCCAAACCAGGATTCAGATATTATTGTAGAGGATAACGATGTTGTTGTTAATGATTCTGGCGAAACAGATAAAGAGATTGTTGTAACGGACAATGATTCTTCCGAAACTGATAGCGAGCTTGTTGTAACAGATAAAGACTCGGCAGCCGATGTTGATAAATCATCCAAAAAAGATAGCGGTTGCTCCATCCTTGCAATCTAATTCAATACTCTGAAATTTTTCTGAAAAAAAATAGAAAATCAATAATCCCATGAATCAAAAAGTATAAGATCTTTTCTTGGAAGTGGCGGATTTGGCGGCGTTACTGTATCTATCAGAAACACCTCCGCATCAGGAAAATGTTCTTTAAATATGTTTGCATTTGCAGGATCGTTCTCAAATATTGCCAAAACATCTAACTTATGATTTTTTATATCAGAGAAAGCCTCTTTTTTAAAATCAAAATCCGGCATTTCAAAGTTCGGTTTAAAATGAAAAATTGTTCTGTCACCTACCGGCAGTCCGTGAATTGTGAAACTTTCGATTGTTCCTTTAGACATATTTGGCAGATCTCTTCCTGTAAGATAGTACAAAACAGCACCACTGTCATAAAGTTTTGTAATAAAATTAGCAACATTTGGATAAGGAATATCATAAAGAACAAAGTCATCTGTAAAAAATCGTTCTTTCCAGAAATCTGCAATTTTAGCAAGAATGGATTCGTTTTTGTAGCCAGCAATTCTAAGATCATCCATAACATTCCAGCCCATTTTTATCGGGTCAAGTTTGGTAAGAAATGGAGCTATTTCTCTATAGATTTTAGCAGCTTCCTGAAGGATTTTAAAATTTCGGGTGCTAGTATTCATAATTGTTGAATCTATATCAAAAACAACCATCGGAGCAGAGTGATTTTCAATAAGGTTAAGCACTCTTTGAAGCGGATGAAGCTCTTTCATTCAAATCTCCAGTTAAAGTTCAAAAGACAAGCTATTGTAAGTTAATCAGGCTATCTGTCAAGATTGCTTTTTTCTTTTCCATTTAAAACCTGAGATACAGTTTTAGATAAGGCTGTAAGCGTGTAAGGTTTCTGAAGGAATGTTTTTGCGCCCATTGCAATAAGAGATTCAGATTTTTCATCCCTTATAAATCCCGATGCAACAATAACTTTTATTTCAGGATTTATTTTCAATAAGTGCATAAATGTTTCATTCCCAGACATTCTCGGCATATTTATATCAAGAATTACCAGTGAAATTATATCCTTGTTCTCCTTATATTTTTCAATTCCCTGAATTCCGTCCTCTGCAAAAATAACAGAGTAGCCGCAACTTTCAAGCATATTTGCGGCAATAATTCGTACATGTTCCTCATCGTCTACGACAAGAATAGTTCCAACTCCATTTGATACAGAATTGTCTTTTTCACGGATTTTGAGCAGAGCATTTTCTAAAACCGGAAGAAAAATATTAAATGTAGAACCCATTTCCGGTTCAGTGTAAACATCAATAAAGCCTTTATGCTGATGAACAATGTTGTAGACCATTGTAAGACCGAGTCCGGTACCTTTACCCTTTGCTTTTGTTGAGAAAAATGGATCAAAAATCTTTGCAACAGTTTTTACATCCATGCCAATTCCATTATCCTGAACTGTTATGATCCAATAATCAATATTTGAGGAAGCCTCAAGATGTCTCGAACAAAAATAGTCATCAGAATGAATTTTATTTATTGAAATCAAGAGTTTGCCTCCATGCAGCTCCTCGGATTTTCTCATAATTGTCATTGCATGCATTGAATTTATTGCAAGGTTAAGTAAAACCTGCTCAATCTGTACCTCATCAGCTAAAACAACAGCATCTTCATCAGGATAGGACGGAATAATCTCAATCCTTTTATCAAAAGTATTCGCACAAATTTTCACAACATGCTTTATTATCGCAATAAGGCTGACAGGTGCAAATGCAAGCTTTTGTCTGTTTGAAAGCATAAGCATTTGTTTTACCATGTCTGTTGCCCGCTCTGCGGATGTTTCCATTGTTTTTATGTAGTCTTGTAATTTTTCAGAAGGAAGGGCGCCTTTCTTTTCAATATAAAATTTCATAAGGGAAAGAGTTCCGACAATTCCTGCCAGAATATTATTAAAATCATGAGCAAGTCCGCCAACAAGAGTTCCGATTGTCTCCATTTTCTGGGCTTGTTGAAGCTGTTGTTCTGTTTTTTCAAGCTCCGTAACATCATCAAGCCTTATGGCAACCTCTTTAACTCCATTTTGTATTAAAGGAAATAGAAAAATATTCATATAAATATCTGAATCGGTTTTCATCAATTCTTTTCCGAGATTTTTCTGCTGCCGCGAGTTTATTGCATCTTTGCAGTCATTCTCATATTTTTTAAGTATTGGAACTACACTCCAGAGTTGTTGGCCAATAGCTTGAGTTGCCGGAATTCCAGTGAATTTATAAGCAGCATAATTCCACTCTTTTATCACACCATCAGTGTCAATAGAAACAAGAATCGAAGGCATTGAATCTATTATATTTTTAAGGTATAGTCTTATTTTGTTCATTTCTGCTTCGTTTGCTTTCAGCTCGCCAACAAGCTCTTTAATTTGAGATGACTTTTCATCAAAACTATTATAAAGAGATGCAATTTCTTCATATTTCAAGAAAGAATCTGAGCCTTTTTCCTGATTTTTTTCTATATCCCAGTTTTTTATTAAAGAACTGAACATTTTAAGAGGTTTTAAAAAGCGGAAAGTCTGGTAGAAAATCTTCAAAATAAAGAGAAATAGAATAATAAAAATAAAAATGGCAAAGTATATTCTGAATGATTTTAAAATTTTATAGACAATTGAAAGCGGTGTCAAAATAGCAATCTCATTTTCAAAGTTTTTGCTCTCAATTCTTGTAATAAGATACTCGGTGCCATCAAGATTCAGCGTTTCAATATGTTTTGGTGGAAGTATTGTCAGTTGAATAGATTCCTTCGTGCTTGCAAGCACATAGCCATCTTTTGCAGAAATAATGATTATACTTTTTGTGTACTCTGCGTTTTGTGAAAGATTTATCATAACTCTTTCAAGACCGATTCTGCCAATAACAAATCCATTCTCAATTTTTGATGCAACATAAAAACTTAGCTTTTCATTTTCTGCAGAGCGGGTTATTGGTGAGAATTTAGTGCCAATATTTTTAAAAGATCTGAGAAATTCACCAAGATGACCAACGCCGACACTGTAGCCTATAAAAATCTGGCTTGCATGTTCTTTTTTTACAATACCTGAGATTTTTAAATTATCTGTTACATAGTAAATATCTGAAAAATCTGTTAAAAGAGCCAGAGCTTCATCTCTGTTTTTAAGCTTGATATGACTGTCAAAATCTGCCATGCTGGTTCTGACAATATCTTCAATCATAATATCAACAGCCCCTATATTTGAAGACTGATTATTTATGTAGTCGCTTTTTATATGCACCTGAAAAAGATAAAATATAACAAAAACAAAGAGTAACGCTGTCACAAGTGTGAAAATTTCAATAGTTGTGAATAGTGTTCTGACAGATTTCATCCTTAGAACTCTTCTTTAATATTTTTAATGAAAAAAAGAGGCATTTCAGTATCGCCATACTCATCAAAAGTTATTGAGCCAAACTCAGTTGTAAATTTTTTCTTTGAAATAATATAACTTTTTATTTCTTCAGGTGTTTTGTTCCCAGCCTGAATAGCTTCATATATGATTTCGAGTGCGGAATAGACATTAAGGCTTATAAATGTTGGTGCATGACTGTATTTTTTCTTAAATCTGTCAATATAGTTAAGGATTTTTGGGTTTTCTGCTTTTGGAGGATAGTGTGCCGGAATGATTGAGTTTTCTATTGAATCACCCGCAGTTTCAAGAAGCGCAGGCGTTTTCATCCACGGAGTATAAATTATTTTCACATTCTGATTTAGCTTTTTTGCAAGTTGTCCGATACTTCCAGAGACACTCTTGTAGCCGCCAATAAGAATGTAGACAACATCAAAAGAATCTTTTTTCATCTCTTCTTCCAGCATGGCGATGTCAAGTTTTGAAATTGAAATATCTATCTTGCGAAACAACTCTTTTTTGTAAAAATCTGTAAAATATTTAAGCGCAGGTTCTGTATAAGCAAAATTATCGGAATCCCGGACAATAAGAAGTTTTTTTTCAGGTGTATTATTGATGAATTCTGCAATTTGTTTTTGCTCCAACTCAACATCAAGGATATTTCTGATAATGTAGTCATCTTTTTTAGATAAGATATTAGTTGTTGCGCCAGTTACAAATGTAAGAATTTTGTCTTTATTAATTGAATCAGCAATTGCCAGAGCTGAGGTTGAGACATGAGAAGTAATAAGAATTTTGATTCCCTGTTTTTTTACATTTTCATAAGCTATTTTGCTTTTTTCACTGTCCCAGCCATCATCAAAAGGAATAATTTCAATGTTTTTGATGTTTTTTTCTTCAATAAAAAATCTTGCAGCATTAACTTCGCTGGAACCGACAATTGAACCAGACTCAATCTTTGTCATAATTGCGATTTTTACAGGCTTTTCTTTTTCACATGAAAAGAGGACTAAAACCACAAAAATAAACAACACTAAAAATATAAAATTCTGTCTCATAAAAATCCCCGCAGAAAATGTTTCTATAACCTAAATCGTTCGATTCCCAAATTAATTCTTGAAAATTCTTTTTGTTTATAAGAACTTACAAAAACCATCGCAATACCAAACAGGTATTACTCAAATTTTTCTAAGTCCTCTAAATCAAAAATCTTTTTTCAACCTCTTAATCAAGAATCGAACAATTTAGGTATAATTTTTTACCAGTTTCTAAAGTAATTGTCAATAATTAGCTATTTCTATTTTTTGATGGGCTACAGTTGCAAAGCAATTTATAATCTCGACTTGAGAAGCAGGTATTAAAATAAGAGCAAGGCACTCTTTTTGCATTTAATCACCGAAAATTTTGACAGGGACAGTCATGACAAAAAAAATATGCGTGGTCACGGGCACAAGAGCTGAATATGGACTTTTAAAGCCTTTGCTTGAATTAATTAGTAAAAACAAAAGTTTTACACTTCATATTGTTGTTTGCGGAGCCCATCTTTCTCCCGATTTTGGAAACACTTTTAAAGAAATTGAAGATGACGGCTTCCCAATAGATTTCAAGGTAGCTCATCTAAATTCTGACAATTCTCCTGCTGGTGTCACAAAATCAACAGGTCGTGCTTTAGAGGGATTTGCCGAGGCATATTCAATATTTAGTCCGGATGTTGTTGTTCTTCTCGGCGACAGATATGAGATTTTTGCAGCAGCAGCAGCAGCTCATTTGATGAGAATTCCAATTGCACACATTCATGGAGGCGAAGTTACAACTGGAGCTCTTGATGATGGGCTTCGTCACGCAATAACAAAGCTTTCAACTCTCCACTTTACTGCTTGCGAAATCTATCGTAATCGTGTTGTCCAGATGGGAGAAATGGCTGAAAATGTTTATAATACCGGAGCGTTAGGTATTGATTTAATCAGAAAAACAGAACTCATGGCACAAACCGAACTTTTAAGAGAGCTTGATGTTGATGAAAGCGGTGAATTTTATCTTGTTACAATCCATCCTGAAACAGCAGGTGTTGAAACTCTAATTGCTGATGAAATTTTACAAGCTCTTGAAAATGTTGATAAATATATTGTTTTTACAGGCTCAAACGCTGACGCTGGCGGAATTATTATAAACAAAAAAATAGAAGATTTTGTGAAAAAAAAGAGTGCCAAACGACGGTTTTTTATGAATCTTGGTTCGCTGCGTTATCTCTCCTCTCTGAAATTTGCATCAGTTGTGATTGGCAACTCTTCAAGCGGAATTATTGAGGCTCCATTTTTTAAAGTTTCTGTTATAAATGTTGGAACAAGGCAAAATGGCAGGGTAAAATCTGAGGCTGTTATTGATTGTGATGCTTCAGTGGAATCTGTTCAAAATAGTATAAAAATAGCGGAAACCCCAGAATTCAAGGCAAAACTTGATAAAATAGTTTATCCTTTCGGAGATGGTTTCGCGTCTCTTAAAATTATAGAAGTGCTTGAAAATATTGATTTATCAAAGATTAAAACAAAAGTTTTTTACGATATGAGGTAAGCCATGAATATAAGAATAATTGCAAGAATGGATATAAAAGGGCCAAATCTGGTTAAGGGAATTCATCTTGAAGGACTCAGGGTTCTTGGTAAGCCTGAGCTATTTGCCAGATATTATTATGAAAATGGCGCAGACGAATTGATGTATACCGATGTTGTCGCAAGTCTTTATGAGAGAAATTCGCTCCACGAAATTATTTCAAAAACTGCAAAAATGTCGTTTATTCCTCTGACTGTTGGCGGCGGACTCAGAACAATTGATGATATAAAATCGGTTCTCCGCGCTGGTGCTGACAAAGTTTCTCTAAATACTGCCGCAATAAAAAATCCTGAAATAATCCGTGAAGCTTCCAAAATTTTTGGAAGTTCAACTATTGCTGTCACAATTGAGGCGATAAAAGAATTAGACGGCAGGTATCTCTGCTACACAGATAATGGCCGCGAATTTACGGGAATTGACGCATTTTTGTGGGCGAAAAAAGTGGAAGAGCTTGGGGCGGGCGAAATTGTTGTAACTTCTGTTGATCGTGAAGGAACAGGAATTGGATTTGATGTTGAATTAACAAAGAAAATAGCTGGTCTTGTTTCAATTCCTGTAATTGCTCACGGCGGGGCTGGCAAGCTTTCTCATATAAAAGAAGTGATAGCAGAAGGCAACGCCAGTGCTGTTGCTGTTGCCTCGATGCTTCATTATGATTTGATAAAAAAAACTAATGATATCAGCGTATTTTCCGGAGAAGAAGGTAATTTTGAGTTTTTGAAAAGCGGTAAAACCTTCTCTCATATTGAACCTCGGAGTATGGAAGAGATAAAAAAATATCTTTTTGAAAACAATATTCCTTGCAGGCATAAAATCGGAGGAGCTAAATGAAAAAAATTGAAAATCTTAAAATTGCAATAATTGATTACGGAATGGGAAATCTTTTCAGTGTTTTACATGCTTTTGAGTCGCTTGGGGCAAAACCTGTTATAACTACTGATATTGATTACATAATTAAGGCAGATGCCGCTTTATTGCCTGGTGTCGGAGCTTTTGGCGATGCAATGCAAAATATGGAGAAACTGGATTTAATACTACCGATTCAGGATTTTATTTCAAGCGGCAAACCTTTTATGGGCGTTTGTCTTGGAATGCAACTTCTTTTTTCTGAAAGTTCGGAGTTTGGTCTTCATCAAGGACTTGGAATTATTGAAGGAAAAGTTCAAAAGTTTCCTGACAAAAATAAATTTGACACTCTAATCCGTGTTCCGCAGATTGGCTGGAATACAATACAAAAACCTGAAAATAAATCCTGGAAAAATACACCTCTTGATAAAACTCAGGAAAATGAATTTATGTATTTTGTCCATTCTTACTGCGGTTATCCTGCTGATAAAACATGGATTTTGACAGAAACAGAGTATGAGAAAATAAATTATACCTCATCAGTTGGAAAAGATAAGGTTGTTGCTTTTCAGTTTCATCCCGAAAAAAGTGGGCCTGAAGGTATAAAAATTTATGAGAGATGGCTGGAGCTTGTTTAATCTTAAATAATTGCACCTGCAATTGTTGCTGTAAGAAAGCAGGCAATTGTTCCCGCAATCATTGCTTTTACGCCTAAAGCTGCAATTTCAGATTTTCTGCTTGGAGCTATTCCGCCGATTCCGCCAATCTGAATGCCGATTGAGCCTAGATTCGCAAATCCGCAGAGTGCATAAGTTGTTATAATTACAGATCTTTCAGAAAGAACATTTGCCGGATTTTTACAATATTATAGAAGAAAAATACCTTGGTGAT
>CAZISX010000002.1:15885-23852 GCA_964542005.1 uncultured Spirochaetales bacterium | reverse complement strand
TTTTTTCGCCGAGAAGCGCTCCAACAGAGCCTGCTTCCGACCATGGAACTCCCATCATAAAAGCGACAGGTTTCATAATAAATCCAAGGACTTCCTGTAAAGATGTTCCAAAAAATCCGAAAAAGTAGTTAAACATGGCAACAAATGCAATAAACGCAATAAGCATTGCCGCAACATTTATCGCAAGAAAAACTCCTTCAAGCGCGCCTCTTGAAACTGCATCAATCGCGTTTTTATCTGTAATTTCAACCTCAATATTTTTCATTTCACTGGTTACAGGAATCGCTGTTTCAGGAATCATAATTTTTGCTGCAATAATTGCGGCTGGAGCAGACATAACGGATGCTGCGATAAGGTGTCCGGCAGATATTCCCATGTTGACATAAGCCGCAAGTACGCCGCCAGCAACAGTTGCCATTCCGCCTGTCATCAGGCACAAAAGTTCACTTCTCGTCATTTTTTCGATATAAGGCTTAACCATAAGAGGTGCTTCTGTCTGCCCCATAAAAATATTTGCGGCTGCGGATAATGACTCGGCACCACTTGTTCCGAGGATTTTTTTGAGTGTCCATGCAAAGATTTTGACAACAAACTGAAGAATCCTGAAATAGTATAAAACTGCGAAAAGAGCGGAAAAGAAGATAATTGTTGGTAAAATAGAAAGTGCAAAAGCCCATCCTGTTTTCATCAGTGAGCCAAAGACAAAATTAGCACCTTCGTTAGTAAAATCAATAAGTTTTCCGACAACTTTGTTTAAAAACTCAAAAATAATAAGGCCTGGTTTGGTCTTTAAAATAAAGAGTGCAAAGACAAACTGCATAATTATGCCATAAATAACAGGTTTCCATTTTATAGCTTTTCTGTTTTCTGATAAAAGCCACGCAATAAAAATAAAAAAGAAAATCCCTAAAACACTAATGAACCGTTCCATAATAAACTCCTCAACAAAATTAATTTTTTGATTTTATATCAATGAGTTGATTGCCGCAAATATTTTGTTTATCTTGAGAAAAATATTGAACTTTCCTTTCGTGTTTTATATGATTCTATCAGCCCTTGGTTTAAATTTAATGTTTTTTGGAGGTTATTATGAAATTTTGTTTGTTTTTGGTGTTTGTTCTTTTTGCAGCATCTGTGTTTGCTGAAGGCAGACCCATTGGGCCAGGCGTTTCTGTGCTTGACGGTAAGGAGCTGAAGTGGGAGAACGGTTCGCACGATTATTTTGTCATGTTTAAATCTTCGATTACTTATGAAGGAACGAGTCTTGATAAAAAAAATCCGCAGGCAAACACATGTTTGAGTTCTAGCACTTTTGAGATGAAACCTGAATATATTCCTGAAGATGCCTATGTTGAGGCGGCTTATCTTGTGTGGATGAATACAACAGAACCAGACGGTGGACTTCATGTTCCTGTTCCAAACAGCGTCGGTCTTGAATTTAAAAATAACGATTCAACAATAGTTCAATCTGCAAATATAGTTGCTTCGAGGGATGGCACCAGCGGCGATGGTCCTCATGATTTTACATTTGAGGGAGTAAATTGCGGTGTTGCAACAGGATATTATACCTATCGTGTTGATGTTACTGATTTTTTTAAGGAAATTCATAAAAAAGGCGACTCAGCCGAATTGCAAAAAGATGCAGAAGCATTGATTGGCAACTATACTGTTTCAGGAATTCCATGCTCTGCTTATGTAGAATATAAAACAGTGGCAATGTCTGGAGGATGGTCAATTATTCTTATTTATAAATCTGAAAAAGTAACACCTAAAAGAATCTATCTTTATAATGGCTTTTCAGATTATCTGGATTCAGAAACCGAGATTCCTATAACAGATTTTTATCTTCCTATTGATCCGCTTATAAGAATGACCCTTATGACTGGAGAAGGCGATCCAGATCTAGTGAATATGTCTCAAAAACCTGAAGGTCTTTTTATTAAAGGAGAGCAGGCTAATGATTTTGTTCCTGTTTATGATGATTGCAATCCAAGAATGAAGAAGGATGAATGGGGTAAAATTCTTGAATATACAGAAATTTACAGTTCAATATCAAATATTATTCCATGGAATAGTGATACTCCTGTTTGTTTGGGCGGAACCCCTGGAGCTTTTGATCTTTCTACAATGGAATATGGCATAGATGTTGATACTTTTGTTATTAATCCTTCAAATGAAAAGTATAAAGGGCAGCTTAATTTTGAAGATACAAGCCTTACTTTGAAGGTAAGTGCAAATTATGATCGGATTGTAACAAATTATCTGATAGTTTCCGTTGATACGAAAACACCTTCATTTGATATTCCAGGTAAAAGAGAGAAAGATTTTTGTTCTTGTTCAAAAAACAAAGACTATTTCTGCAAAGAGCAGCCTTTTTATTACTTTATCCGAGTTCAAAACTGGGGAAAAGATATTGCAAAAAATGTAACTTTTAAGGATGTGTTGCCGCCTGAAGTTAAATATATCGCGGGAACAACAGAAATCGGAAGGAAAAAAAGTACAGATACAAAAATGGTTTGGGAAAAAGTTGCAGATAAAAATGGTGAATTTCCTTTTACTGCTGGTGGAAGTGTTGAATCTGAGATGAAGCCATGTATAAAAGAGCCTTGCGATACTGCTTTTATAAGATTTCAGGTTCAGCCTGTAGCCGGACTTGATAAATCTGCAGTTATTAAAAACGAAGGTGTTCTGGAAGGAACAGATGTCGCAAGCTATCGGACAAATAACGGCGTTGCTCTGAGGTTAAGACTTGATTCTTCCTGTGATTCATCATGCACGCCGGATAGATGCAGTGAGTCTTGTGGCGGATGCGGCAATGAGCCTGATCCGGTTGTTGATAATGATACGGTAAATCCGACTTCTGATAGTGACACAACTCTTGTTGATTCTGATTCTAAAACAGAAAACGATTCTTCAAACCCAAGTAACTCTGCCGATTCAGATGTTGTAAATATTGTGACAGATGAAACAGGGTGCGGTTGTTCAGTTATCTAAGCTCTATTTGAAAAATTTTTTGATGTCTTTCTTGAATTTTCCTATAATGTTTTCGTCATTTTTGGTTTTATCACTTTTCTGATCATTAAAAGATTTTTTTTCAGAAAAAATAAAATCATTAACATTATCAATAACATTGTTTTTCTTTTTTAAGATAATTTTTCCATCTTTTGCTCCTAACATTACCTTGTCGTTTCCATAAGGAAATGCATGACTGGAAACAACAATATATCTGTCATCAAAATTTTTTCTGACAAGTGATTTTCCATTAAAATATTTGTCAAATTCAAACTCACCACTAGGTTCAAGATAATCAATAATTGTAGGAACAATGTCTACATGTTGAGAAAAAGGAATATTTTGTTTTTTTATGTTAGGCATGCATAGCAAAAGCGGAACTTCAACACGAGCATTTATAAATTTAGTTTTACCATGACCTAGGGAACCATCATCCCAAAACTCTTCACCATGATCTCCAGAAAGAACAACTATGAGGTTATTATTTTGTATGTCTTCTTTAAATATATCAATTATTTGAGAAAATATATAGTTTATATATCCTGCAGAGTTTTTATATCTATTAAAAATTTCGTTTTTTTGTTTTCTAAGCTGGTTTGCATCAGCAAAGTGATTATAGTTTTCAGGAAGAACGGGGGTATGTTTTTCAAATTCTGGCGGATAAAAATAATTGTGATGTGTAGAATTCAGGAAGCCAAAAAAGAAATAGTTTTTTTGCTGATTTCTGTTCTTGTATGCTTCTCTAATCCACGCAACAAGCTTCATGTCTTTTTCTTTGCCACTACCTTTTATTGTTTGAAATTGTTTAAAATATTTTGGTATTTTATCTGTCGCTTTCGATGGTGAGAGGTCTGATGCAGATGTTCCATATATATCATACTGGTTTGATTTTAGAATGGTGATAATTGGTGGTTCAAGGTTAATTTTGTTAAGGGGTTCAAGATGGTATGAATGAATGCCGTAAATAAATGAAAAAACTCCATAAGTTGTTGTGTGGGAAGAAGAGTAATGATGAGCTGAATTTATACAATCATGTGTTGCCATAAACTTCTTTATATCCGGAGAAATTTCGTCATTAATAATGTCTGATCTATATGATTCGACTAAAAGAAAAAGGATGTTTTTTTTATTTTTCAGATTAATATTTTCCGGAATTTTAGGGTATTTAAAAGAAAGTTCTTTCTGCGAAAAATTAAACTTTAAATTATATACAGGGAACGCGTCTGATATTGCTGTGAAATTATTGTTTGCAATGGAAAAAAATGAAAAAGCTAATGAAAATATAAAAAGTAGCAGAAAAGAACATGCAATAATCGTAGATGTTTTTTTTTGAATATTTTTTAAATACAATTCAATAGCTTTTTGGAGAGTGTAGTATATAATAATTAATATAAATATTCCTAAAACAATCGAAATATAAGCTAATGCAGGCATATTTATTTCTTCTGCCATGTTAGGGTTTGCAATTGAATCTTTGATAAAAGAGCTTAGGATGTGTACTGAAAGTACAATGTAAAGTTTAGTATCAATTACAAGTAAAGTTGTTGAAATTATTGACCAAAATATAAGGGTTGCTCTGTGTAGAAGCCCCGGGGGTTGAGTTCTTTTTTTCTTTGAAAATTTTTTAAAAAACAAGCCCAGTGAATGAATTATAAGATAAAAAGAACCGTTTAAGATTGTCAAAAATATTATGAAATAACTTATATATGCTAAAAACAAAGATATGGTGTAATTTTCAGATATATTTAGCAGTACAGCATTTGCATTGGCAATAATAAATAATAATTGCAATATTCCGGTAAAAAAGAAGTATAGCTGTGTCATTTTTTATAACCTTTCATGTCTAAATATTTTTAAAAATGCATCATTTTATAAAAAAATGATATCTTGTTGCTGTTATTACATTTTTTTATTCAAAGAGTCAAAAAAATTAATTTTTATTGGAATGAGCAGAAATTAGCAATCTAAACTTGACAGGAGAAACACACTTTGCTAGATTCTCCTGTTTCTTACTGATTTAGTGGTTTTTTATGAGAAAGACAAGCATACTATTTAGATTTTTTAAAGAATTAATTACCCCGTTTAGCCTCAAACCGCTTCTTATGCTTTTTCCTGTTGTTTTTATGGAATTAGCTTATATGCTGATTGTTCAAAATAAACATGGATTTTCTCTAAATGACAGAATTCTTGTTGTTTCTGTTCTTAATAAAATTATATTTGATTCTCTTTTATTTCTTTCTTTTTTAATGTTTTTCTTTCGTATAACATTTTGTAATAAGGTGTTTCCTGTTGTTTTTATGTCTTTCTATTTATTTTTATTGGCTGTAGATTCTTCTATATATTACTTTGGTAATACTATTTTTGAAAAACATCATCTTTCTCTTATTACATGGTATAGTATAAAGGGTTTTGTAGGTCCTGCAACATTGCTTCTTCTATTTATTTTTTCTTCTTTTAGTATTTTGTCATGGTTTTTATTAAGAAAGACTTCTGATTCAATATTTTGGCGGGATACTTTTCGATATTTTATAATTCTTTTTTGCATAAGCTATTTTAATTTTCCAAAATTTTTTATTGACAAAAGCGAATATCACCCAGAGCGATTTAAAGGGAATGAAGATAGAAATGTTCATTTTATTCTTCGTTGTAAAAATGCACAGATAATTTATATTTCACAAAACCCTCTTGTTAATTTTGTAGAGGAGGTTTTTTTCAAGAAAGGTGCTAAAGATTATAAAATTGCTTTTGACACAAAGGCGTTTGAAGAGTCTATTCAAAAATACAAATTACCACTTGGACGAAGGGCTTATGAAAGGCTTGATGTAAAGCCTTTTAATCGTATCGTATGGTTTGCAAGCGAATCTGTTTCTCTTGATTTTTTTTCTGCATACAATAAAGATATTCCTTTTAATAATGCGCCTTATTTCTACAACACAGATGAAATTTCTAATGTCACGATGCTTAATTACTTTACAAGTGGAACACCTACTTTACAGGGGCTTACCGCTACATTTAACAGTCATCCAAATACAGATCTAATTCTTTCTGGTTATTATGATAATTCTCTTCCCGGAATTTTGAAAAAAGTAGGTTATAAAACCATTTTCTTAAGAAGTGCTTCTAAATATTTTGCTGATGAAAATATTGTGTTTCAACATTTTAAGTTTGATGAGATTGTTGCAAGAGAATATTTCCAGCACTACCCTGAGAAGTATGGAAAATATATATATGATTGGGGTGTAAGTGATCGAATTTTATACAATAAACTTGAAGATATTCTGAATGACTATAGGAATGAAAAAATATTTATTGTTGTTCTGGGCATTGATACTCATCCTCCAGAGGGGAGAATTGAGTATGGATACAGACATTTGTATTATCCTTTCATTCCAAAAGAATTCAACAACTTTGGTTCTGCGAGAAAATGGATGATTTCTGTTCGAAATCACGACTATGATCTTGGTGCATTTTATAATAAAATGAAATTGACTAATCAGATAGATGAGTCAACTCTTTTTATTTTCACAGCAGACCATGCATGTCCCTACAACAGTGTCGTTCAGAATATTAAGGGGCATCCAAAAACAAATTCAGGAAGAATACCGCTTGTTTTTAAAACAGCTCAAAAACTTCCTGAAATTAATCGAGATATTCTTTCCTCTCAGCTTGATTTAGCTCCTACTATTCTTCATCTGTTAAATTTACCTATTCCTCAAGGTTATTGGGGGGAAAGCTTGTTTTCCAAAAAGAAAATTCCTCTGGCCATAGGCTCTGAATCTAGGGATATTACTATTTTTACCCAAGAAGATAAGTACAAAATTTCAACAAAAGACACTGGGCGTAAAAACAAAAATCTTATTGAACTTTATAATACAGTGATTTATGATAAAGAAATTATAAACCACCGCACCCCTTTCTAATTGACTTTTTCCCTTTATCTGATTACTATGTTTTGTTATTTTTTTTGAGGTGGTGATATGAAATCTATTCTCTGTCTATTTCTTTTTCTTATTTCTTTTCCGTTTTTAAGCAGGGTTTTCGGGTATTTGACCAAAATCGAGCATCCTCAGTTTCTTATTAAAAAAGTGATTTCCATATATGCAAGCCACTATGATATTGATATGCAGTGCTATAAAGGAAACCTTAACGATTACAAAAGCTTGTCTGCTTTTTTTATCAGGCCTTTAAATCCTTTGAAAAGACCTCTTAACAAGGTTGCCGGTTCTTTTTTGTCACCATCAGATGGCAAAATTACAGCAATTGAAAAGATTAATACAGATAATACATTTCTTGTTAAAGGTAAAAGCTATAAAGTATCTGAAATGCTTAGTGATTCTCTTGATTTTTCAAAAAATTGGTATGTTATGACAATTTATCTTTCTCCAAGAGATTATCACCGCTATCATGCTCCGGCAGATGTTTCGGTAGACTCTTTTTATCACACAGGTGCAAGGCTTTATCCTGTAAATAATCTTTCAGTCAATGCTATTGACAATCTTTTTATTAAAAATGAACGCGTAATTGTTAAAATGAAATCAAATAGTTATCAGTTTTATTATGTTGCTGTAGGCGCTACTTTTGTTGGCAGCATAAAGATGGATTTTGCGTCGGTTATGCCGGAGAACAGCTGGACAAAGGTTGATAAACCGCTTTCTCAGATGGATGAAGTTGGACGATTTGAGATGGGTTCAACAATTGTTCTTGTAATCCCTGAAAAAATGGTTGATGAATTTAAGGTGAAAGAAGGCTCGGTAATTCAGACTGGCAATGTTCTTTTTACAATGAATCAGGGGGCTTAGATGGGTGAGGAACAAACCAAAATAACCAAACTTGATGAAATTCTTGAGCAATATCATAAAAAATCGGGTGGCGTAAAATCATATCTTATAACAATCAGCGGCGAAAATATTGGTAAAACTTACGAACTGCAAAAGAAAAAAATACTTATAGGTAGG
>CAZISX010000002.1:10798-15875 GCA_964542005.1 uncultured Spirochaetales bacterium | reverse complement strand
GGGCTGATGAATGTGATATTCAGATTCTTGAATCAAGTATTTCAAGGCATCATGCTGTTATTGAGCAGATAGAGGCTGGGACAACAATTCTTTATGACAAAGGTTCAACAAATGGAACTTTTGTGAATGGTTATAAGGTTGACGAAATTGCGCTGAATGATTCTGATAAAATCCAGTTTGGGACATCAACGGTAATGAAATTTGCTAATCAGGATTCGCTTGAGACAGAGTTTCAGATGAATCTTTATGAATCTTCGGTAAAAGATCCTCTTACAAATTCGTTTAACAAGAGATATTTTCAGGACAGACTTCAGCGGGAGTTGAGTTTTTCGATTCGTCACGGTTCAAATATTGCTCTTTTAATGATTGATATTGATTTTTTCAAGAAGGTTAATGACACTTATGGGCATCTTGCCGGAGATGCTGTTTTAAAAGAGATTTCAAGAAAAATTAATCACAAACTCAGAAATGAAGATATTTTTTGCCGTTATGGGGGCGAGGAATTTGCTCTTATTGTTCGAGGTTGCAATTACGAGCAAGTTGTTATAATTGCTGAGAGAATAAGACTTCTTATCGCTAATTCACCAATAGAATGGAACTCTACTCTGATTTCAGTTTCTGTTAGTATTGGCGGTGCGCTTCTTGGTGACTGCAAAACTGCGGAAGAGCTTGTGGCTGTTGCTGATAAAAAGCTTTATGAAGCAAAAAATGGCGGACGGAACTGTTGCAGAATATGAATCGGGAAGATCAGAAATTCTTTAAAAAATATATCAGTTTTATCAAACTTGAAAAAAGACTTTCGATAAACAGCGTTTCTGCTTATGAACAGGATCTGGTACAGTTTTTTACTTTTCTTTCTGAAAATAATGCAACAATATCAACCCTTTCCAGAGAGATAGTTGGAGAATTTGTAATCCATCTTTCAAAGGATGAGAATCTGACGGAAAAAAGTCTTGCCAGAAAAGTATCTTCTTTACGAAGTTTTTTCAAATATATAAGTGAGTATGATGAAAGGATTGAGGAGCTTATTTCTTTTCTGGAGCCTGTAAAATTAGCAAAGAAACTTCCTGAATTTCTTACAGAAAATGAGATTTCAAGCCTTCTTTCTATTCCAGATACAACAACAGATTCCGGCATTCGTGATAGAGCAATGCTTGAAGTTTTTTACGCATCAGGTCTTAGAGTTACCGAGCTTGTTGAAATGAAGCTTGGAGATGTTTTTTTCAGTGACAGAATTATCAGAATTTTTGGAAAAGGAAGCAAAGAGCGGATTGTCCCTTTTTCTGATGAAGCTGCTTCATTTATCTCAAATTATCTAACCTATACCAGACATCGCCTTATGAAACCCGGACACTACAATGACTACCTTTTTTTAAACAATAAAGGGGAACATTTTACAAGGCAGGGAATTTGGAAAAAAATAAAGGAATACACTAAGTTAGCAGGAATTACAAAGAATATTTCACCGCATAAGCTTAGACATACTTTTGCGACACATCTTCTTGAAGGCGGTGCAGATTTGCGTTCGCTTCAGATGATGCTTGGCCATTCCTCAATCAATACAACTGAAATTTATACCCATGTTGAGCAGAAGGCAATTCAAACCGAATTTAACCGCATACATCCAAGGAAAAAATTAAAAAATAATGCTTGAAGATAGAATTTATACATTCAACAAATACTTGAAAGAGATTTATGGGAAAAGGGTTGCGAGAATCTCTTTTGATCTTAATATTCCCTGTCCCTGGGCTAAATGTGTTTTCTGCAATCATTCAAGTTTTGTCCCGTTTGATTGTGTTCATATTACTTTGCCGGGCTGGGAGGCGGAGTTTGAAAAAATTAAAAATTACATGAAAAAACGGTATGTTACCGAAACTTTTATCGCTTATTTTCAGAATAACACATCAACCTTTGGCGAGCCTGCAGAGCTTGGCAGAATCTATAAAAAAGCAGTTGAACTCGATGATATTCGGGGACTTATAATTTCAACCCGGCCGGATTATATAACAAGAAAAATTGTTGAAGAGATTAAAAATGCAGCAGAAAAGGTTGAAGATTGCTGGATAGAGCTCGGGTTACAATCTGTTCATGATTCTTCTCTTGAATTTTTAAAGCGGGGGCATGATTCTTCACAATACTTTCAAGCTGTAAAAATTATTGAAGAATTTGGCGATGGAAAGATTAAGGTTGCGCCTCATGTTATCCTTGGCATTCCAGGAGAAAACCTTGAAATGTATAAGGAAACTCTCCGAAAAGCACTTTCCTCTTCTATTGTAAGAGGGGTGAAATTTCATCATTTACAGATTCATAAAGATACGGAATTATTTGAGAAATATAGCAAAACCCGGTTTGATTTGCTTTCTGCGGACAGCTATATTGAAATTGTTGCAGAGCTTTTACAGTATATTGACCCTAAAACTGTAATTTTCAGGCTTTTCACAACAACGCCAGGCGATTATCTGGTTGCACCGAGATGGAATATGAAAACACAGCAGATGCTGGAAAAACTTAACAATTATATGGAATTAAACAATTTATTACAGGGAGGATTATATGACATTAACAAGTAAACAGAGAAAGCAATTAAGAGGTCTTGCACATGATCTTAGACCGCTCATCCAAATTGGCCAGAAAGGTTTAACTGATGGACTTTTTGATGCAATTAATGAGGCACTTGAAACACATGAACTTATAAAGATAAAGTTTCTTGACTGCAAGGATGAAAAACATGAAATTTCGGCTGAAATAGAGAATAAGCTGGCAGCAGGACTCTGTGGAATTATTGGTAATATCGCAATTTTTTACCGTGAGAGCAGTGACTTGAAAAAGAGAAGAATCAATATCTCAAATATTGGTGAACGAGATAATTAATTTCGATGGATATCTTATCTGCGCAAAAAGAACTTTGTCAAAAAAACATCTATTTTATAACCAATAAAGAACCTGTTTTTGCGGCCTATTGCAGTGATGCTTTTTCTGATAATAAAATTCCTCTTTTTGTTGTAATTCCTGAGTCAGAACGAGAACTTATCGAGGCGGTAAGGACACTTCTTTTTTATAAAGTTCCGGTAACAGCAAGAGGTAGCGGAACAGGAACTTCAGGTGGTGGCACGGCGGAAGGGAGTGCTCTTCTCGTGCTGACAAAACTGTGCAAAATTATTATCCATCCGCTTGATTTTATTGCTGAAGTTGAGCCTGGTGCAGTTACTGGTGATATAAAAAAAGAATCAGAAAAACACTCGCTTTTTTATCCGCCCGATCCTGCAAGCTATAATTTTTCAACAATTGGCGGAAATATTGCGGCAAATGCAGGCGGCCCGACAAGTGTTCTTTATGGTTCAACAAGGGATTTTGTCAAAAAAATCAGGATGATAGACGGAAATGGAGAAATCCTTGAATTTGGTGCACCATTACACAAATATTCTACTGCATATTTTCTTCCATCCTTTTTTTGCGGAAGCGAAGGAACGCTTGGCATCCTCTTAAAAGCATGGTTGAAACTTATTCCCAACCCCTCTTTTGAATGGTTTTATGAGGTTGAAAACCCGAATTATCACGATTTTCATGAACTTCGACTTTTGAGACCCGCCAATCTTGAATATCTTGACAGATGTTCCGGTGAGCTTGTCCGGGGTGAAAAAATCAGTTTTCTTCTTATTAAAATAGATGCTGATGATGCGACAATGCTTGAATATAAAAAGGATCGGTTATCAATCTTTTTAAAGTCAAAAAATTACCAATTCCGTGAAGGAAACGATAAATCTGTTATCTGGAGTGCGAGGGAGGAGTTGTCGCCTCTTTCTTATAAAATTGCTCCATTTAAAATATCGCAGGATATTGTTCTTCCTCTTTCAAAAATTGGAGAATTTGCTCGGTGGCTTGAGATAATATCAAATAAATATAAAGAGTTATCTCTTGTAATTTTTGCCTTTGGTCATATTGGTGACGGCAATCTTCATGTTAATATTATGCACAACGAAAACAATAAAAAAGAGGCTCTGGACGCTCAAAAAATTATTATTTCACACTGCGCATCTCTTGGCGGTATGCTTTCTGGCGAACACGGGGTAGGAAGCTCAAGAAAAGAGTTTCTTTCTCAATTTATTGGCAAAAAAGAACTTGAAATTATGCGTTCTATTAAAAGTGTATTTGATCCGGAAAATCTGATGAACCCTGGAAAGCTTTTTGATGTATAAAAAATGAAAAGAATTAGGTTGAATAATCTTCTGGATTCCTTATAATAACTTCCAACTCGGTTTTTTTATTTATACAAAGAGAGGTGTCAGATGTTTAAGAAAGTGATTGCGGCTGCTCTTATTGCAGCTCCTATTTTTATCTCTGCTGCTGATAATTTTTATTATCACAGCGGAAAAAAAGTTGTTTTAACAGAAAATTATGAGAAAGCTGGATTTGTCTTTGAAAATAACAAACAATCTCTTCCTCGCCATTTTGAATCTATTGTTTCTAAATCATTTGTGAGATCCAATTCTCTTTCTCTTTCCTTGTATGAATTTGACAACCTTACTTCCGAGGATGTTGCTAATCTTTCAACAAAAGGCGTTGTTGCACCAAGCTACCGTTTCTCTGGAGCTGCAGAAGATGTTTTTGTAAGTTCTTATCTTTATGCGAAACTTTCAAAAAAAGATGCCAAAAACATAGATTTATGGCTGAAAAAGAACAACCTGACTCTTGTAAAAAAAATGGCTTATATTGATGACTGGTTTATTGTTTCAACTTCAGAAAATGCTATTGATGCCTCAAGAAAACTTGTTGAATCGAAAGCTGTTTTAGAGGCTGAGCCAAGTTTTTTTATTGATTTCCAGTTGATGGCTGCGCCTATGAAACCGAGTGATGAGCTTTTCCCGAAACAGTGGCATCTTTACAACGATGGAACTCAGGGCGCAACGGGAACAGATTCTGCCCATGTTGCGGAAGCCTGGACTCTTTTGCAGAAATTCAATAATGATTTCGGTAAAAAAGTTGTTCTTTCAATTATTGATAATGGTTTTCAAATTAATCACCCTGATTTGAATGTTGTTGATTTTAAAAATTTGGGACAACAGGTTACTTCAGATAT
>CAZISX010000002.1:9239-10788 GCA_964542005.1 uncultured Spirochaetales bacterium | reverse complement strand
GAATTGGATGAAACATCAGATTTAGAATTTGACACTTCAGATATTTTTAATTCAGCAGGGCAGTGCGATTCGCCTACTGGTGCTGATTGTCATGGAACAGGATGTGCTGGTGTTGCTGCTGCAAAATTCAACAACGGCGGTGTTGCGGGTGCGTGTCCTGAGTGCGGTCTTCTTCTTATTCGAATGGATTTTGCTACAAAACAGCTTGATTTAACTGCTATGAACTCTTTTAATTATGCAATTGAGAAAAAAGCTGACATTGTAAGTTGCAGTTGGGGTCCAAATCCTGCTGTAAACTGGCCAATGCCTGTTGCCTTATCAGAATTATTAAAGAGAATGGCAGTTGCAGAAAGAGGAGGAAAAGGGATGATTATTCTTTTTGCTGGTGGCAATGGTGACCCAAACACAGGGCAGGCTCTTGATATTAAAACAAATCCGTTTGCTGTTTCAGAATACACACTGGGAATTGGTGCAACAAATGCTCAGGGCATCAAAGCGATTTACTCGAATTTTGGAGCAGGGCTTGATGTTGTAGGCCCATCAAATGATTTTGAGGCAACTGAAAATGGTGATGGTTGGGCTGGAAGAACTATGATTGACGGAATCTGGACAACAGATCTTACAGGTGCTCCAGGTTATGCACCAGGAAATAATGAATTAGGCGATGCTACCGGAAACTATACAAACTCATTTGGCGGAACCTCTTCAGCAACCCCGCTGATTGCCGGAATTGTTGGAATTATTCTAGCAGCAAATCCAGCATTGACTTTCACAGAAGTTCGTGAAATTCTTATCACAACCGCAGACAAAACCGGCCCTGCATCAGAATATAACGCTGAAGGGTTTAGCATAAATTACGGTTATGGCAGAATAAATGCTGAAAAAGCAGTAGCTGCCGCAATCATAAAAGCTGGTGGAACAGTTGATATTGAAGATAATGATGCTGATGCTATAACTCCAGATAATGATTCGCAAATTCCTGTAAACGATGATGATTTAGTGAATGATGGAAGCTCTAAAAATGATGAAGCTACACAATATAACGATTCTTCCGCTCAAATAAAAGACAGCGATTCGCCAGCAACAACAAATGATTCAACAACTCCAACTGCAGATTCTGACAATGTTATCCCAATAGTTGATGAAGCCAGCGGCTGTGGCTGTTCAGTAATTTAATTATTCAGAAATAAACTGAGGCGCAAGATAGTAATATCCTGCGTTTCTTTCTCTAAGATATGGAATTTTCACGGAAAATGGCGCAAACACAGAACCTTGGTATGGCGAAGCGATATTGTTGTACATCGTGTCATCGGCATACTGTTCACGGCGATACATTATAACAGACGAATTTTCTGGAATACCTGCAAGTTTTTTAGCTTCAGATAATGCATCACTTAAATAACCAATTTCATCAATAAGTCCAAGAGCTTTAGCCTTATCTGCCGTAAAAATCGAAGCAGTAACAATCTCACGCCTCTGTTCTGCGGAAATTTTGCGGTGTTTTTCAATTAAAGAGATAAACCTCAGTCCCATATCGTTAATCATCTGC
>CAZISX010000002.1:0-9229 GCA_964542005.1 uncultured Spirochaetales bacterium | reverse complement strand
CATCTGCTGAAAAAAGAGAGATTCCTCCTCTGTTGCAGGATTAAACGGAGAGCCAATATCTTTTTTTTCACCAGATTTATTTACAATAACTTCAACACCAATTTTTTCCATAAGTTTGTAAATCTTAGGTCTCATATAAATTGCGCCGATAGAGCCTGTTACTGTTGTTGGGTGGGCAAATATTTTATCTGCCGGAATAGAGATGTAATAACCGCCAGAAGCAGCAATATCCATCATAATTACAATAACTTTCTTACCAGTTCGTTTTTTGAAATTTTCAATCTCGCGGTAAATAATATCGCTTGCCGTAATGCTTCCGCCAGGGGAGTTTACCTTTAAAACCACAGCTTTTACATTTTGATCATTTTCCGCCAACCGGAACTGTGCGCTGATTTCGTGGATAAGTCCAGGGCTTGATTTAAACATCCCTTCCTGCTCAGGTCGATCAAAAATTTCGCCAGTCACAGGAATAATTGCAACCCGATTTTCGCCGGAACCTTCAATTGTTGATGGCTGTAATTTGTCTGAAGAGTTGTCGAAAAGTTTAATGTTTGTCGAGTAGAAACAACCTTGCAGAAACATCGCGGCAAAAAGTAAAAAAACAGGTAAAATTTTTCGCATAAAAGATACTCCTTTAAAAAAGTTACACATCAGCCTTCATAATATCCAATAAAACCTATTTCGCAAAACAAAAATTAGACTGTAGAAAAAAATCTGATAAGCTGATGTTGATTTTTTTGAAAGGAGAAAACAATGTCCGAAAAACTTACTCATGTTGATAGTGCCGGAAAGTCGAATATGGTTGATGTTGCAGGCAAAGAGCCGCAGATAAGAACAGCCAGAGCTGAAGGATTTATTAGAGTTAATCAAAATACAGTTTTGTTGATTCGCGAAAACGGAATGAAAAAAGGTGATGTTTTAACAGTTGCCGAAATCGCAGGAATTATGGGGGCCAAGAAAACTTCCGAACTCATTCCTCTTTGCCATCCGCTCGATATTACAAAAATTGAGGTTAAAACAAAACTTGAAGAGAATGGTGTCAGAATTAACTCATTTGTAAAATGTATCGGGCGTACCGGAATTGAGATGGAGGCAATCACTGCAGTCAGCATTGCTCTTATCACAATTTATGATATGTGCAAAGCTGTGGATAAAAACATGATTATCGAAAACATTCATTTAATTGAAAAAATAAAGGAGGATTTGTGATGAGAATTGAGGGAATAAATATTTCAAAAGAGAAGGGAACTCAAAAAACTCCAATAGAATCAGCGGAAATAAACGAATTTGGTATTGTCGGCGATGCCCACGCAGGAGCATGGCACAGACAGATTAGTATTCTCGGCAAAGAGAGCATTGAGCGGTTTGTTGAAAAAGCTGGCTTTGATATAGCGCCTGGTGCTTTTGCTGAAAACATTATACTTTCAGGCATTAATTTTAAAGAAGTTTCAATTCTCGATAGAATCAGAATCGGTTCAGTTCTTCTTGAAGTTACCCAAATCGGCAAGGAATGTCACGGCGCAGGCTGCATTATTGCTCAGCGGGTAGGTGAGTGTGTTATGCCGAAAGAGGGATTTTTTGTCAGAGTCCTTGAGACTGGAAAAATTAAAATTGGAGAGACTGCCGAATACATTAAAAGATCTCTCGACATTCATATTATAACGCTTTCGGATAGAGCAAGTGCCGGAATTTATGAGGATAAAAGCGGCCCGATGATTAAAAAAATGCTGGAGGAATATTTCTCGGATAAAAGATGGCATCTCAACATTCAAAGAAGTGTTATCCCTGATGAATCAGAAGAGCTTAAGTCATTGCTTTTAAAAGAAAAAAAGAGCATGACAGATGTTGTTTTTACAACTGGCGGAACAGGAATAGGGCCAAGAGATATTACCCCTGATGTTGTAGTAGAATGTGCTGACAAAATAATTCCAGGCATAATGGATTTTATCCGAATAAAATATGGTGCGGAAAAACCCTCCGCCCTGATTTCAAGAAGCGTTGCTGCGATAATGGGCGAGACACTGGTCTTTGTTCTTCCCGGTTCTGTCCGTGGTGTTACCGAATATGTTTCTGAGATTGTTAAAGTTTTAGAGCATTCTATAATGATGGTTAACGGTCTCGGGCATTAGATTTTTTCCACAAAATCTCACAAATATTTGACATCCAAAAATCTTGTTAGGTTACAAAAATAGTTTATTAGTTCAATGTTCTTGATAAAAATAGATAATTTGTTATAAATTACCATGAAAACGAGAACATGGGGAAAACATGAGAATTCAGGGTAAAAAAGTAGTTGTTACCGGTGCTGATGGTTTTATTGGAAGCCATCTTGTTGAAAAACTTATAGATTCAGGTGCAACTGTCAAAGCTTTTGTTATGTATAATTCATTTAATTCATGGGGTTGGCTTGACTCTTTTCCAAAAGAAAAAAGGGATGCTGTTGAGGTTTTTTCCGGCGACATAAGGGATGGTTCTGGTGTGAGGACTGCTTTTAAAGGTGCTGATCTGGTTTTTCATCTTGCCGCTTTAATCGGAATTCCCTACAGTTACCATTCACCAGAGACATACATTGACACCAATATTACCGGAACACTCAATGTTTTGCAGGCAGTGCGTGATTTTGGGATTGAAAAAGTGCTTGTAACCTCAACCTCGGAAGTTTATGGAACAGCTAAATATGTCCCTATTGATGAATCACATCCAAGACAGCCGCAAAGCCCTTATTCTGCAACAAAAATTGGGGCAGACAGTATTGCAGAGTCATTTTTCAGGAGCTTTTCTTTGCCTGTTACAATTGTAAGGCCTTTCAACACTTATGGCCCCAGACAATCTGCAAGAGCTGTAATTCCTACAATAATAACGCAACTTCTCTCAGGGAAAAAAGAGATAAAACTGGGAGCTCTTCATCCGACGAGAGATCTTGTTTTCGTAAAAGATACGGCTGAAGGTTTTTTCAAAATAGCCGAATGTGATAATTCAACAGGAAAAGATATTAATATTGCTACAGAATCAGAGATTTCTATCAAAGAGCTTGCAGAAAAAATAATTCAAAAAATTGCTCCTGATGCGAAAATAATTGGAGATAATTCAAGACTAAGGCCGGAAAAAAGCGAGGTTGAAAGACTTTTCGGTTCTGCCGAACAGCTGAAAAATCTCACAAACTGGAAACCATCAACAACAATTGATGAAGGTCTTGAAAAAACTATTGAGTGGTTCCAGATTGAGGAAAATCTCAGAAGGTACAAATCGGATATTTACAACATCTGAATTTTTAAGGAATAAATATGAAAATTCTCTACATAAACGACCAGATTTTTCCAAATACAGAAACTGACGGCGAGCAAATTATGCAAACAGTTTCAACACTTAGTTTAAATGGAGCTATTCTAACTTTTCTTATTCCAAGAAGTTGGAGGAAAAAAGGAGTCTTGGTAAGTGAGCTTGAAAAATATTATCAGATTAACGGAAGATTCACGGTTGAAACTGTTAGCAGTTTTTTTCCTTCTCTGCGGTTTTTTGAAAAATATGGACACGCAATTAGATCTCTTTTTTCAAAAAAAGTAAAAGAGGCAGATGTGATTTATTCAAGAAATCTTCCAACCATTGTCATGATGCTCATTTTTACAAAGAAACCTGTTGTTTATGAAACATTTAGAAACTGGCCTGATCAGCTTTTCTATATGCCTTTGTTGTTTAAATGGCTCGGAAACAGGAAAAAATTTCTTGGTGCGGTTCTTCACTCGAATTTTGCAGCAGAAAGCTACCGTAAAATCGGCTTTCCTGAGCATAAACTTTTCCCGATTCACAATGGTTATGATCCCGAAAGAATAAAGCCTGTTTTAACAAAAAATGAGGCCAGAACTCTTTTGCAGCTGCCTCTAAACCAGAAAATTATTACCTATACCGGCAATGTTTCAATACAGAAAGGAATAGGTTTTCTCCTTGATATGGCTGAGAAAATTCAAGATTCCCTGTTTGTAATTGTCGGCTCGAAAGGTGATGGCGAAATAGAAAAAAGAGCTGCAAATATTAAAAATGTAAAAATAGTGAGCTGGCAGCCTTTTCGGGAAACAGTTCCCTATCTTTATGCTTCAGACATTCTTATTATTCCTCCCACATTAAGTCCTCTTGAAAAAGTTGGGAACACTGTTTTACCAATAAAAACATTCCTTTACATGGCAAGCGGCAGAACAATTTTTGCACCGCAAAGCCCTGATTTAGCAGAAATTCTCGATAGTGGCAAAAATGCACTTCTTGTTAAACCCGACAATCTGGGGGTTGCAGTTTCAAGCTTGAACGAACTTCTCAAAAACGAAAAAATGGTCAAAAATCTTGGCGAAACAGCTCAAAAAGATGCAGAAAATCTTACTTATCAAAAAAGAGCTGAACAAATAATCTCATTTATTAAGAGAGCTTTAGAGGGTGTGAAATGACAAAAAATAGATTTTTCTCTGAGCAAATGTTACGATTGAGAAACCTTGTTGACAGGTTTTCTCTGGAAATTCCGATTTACCAGCAACTCAAATTCTCACCAATACTTGCCCAGCTGATTGTTATCAGAAGATGTAATATTGTTTGCGGTTACTGCAATGAATTTGATACAACTAGCGAGCCTGTTCCAGCCAATATACTTTTTCAAAGAATTGAAAAGTTAAGACAGCTTGGAACTGTTTCTCTTGAATTTTCGGGTGGCGAACCTCTTTTAAATCCTTCAATTTTTGACGCAGTTAGCCTTGCAACAAAAAAAAATTTTCTCACAAGAATGATGATAACAAATGCCTATCTTCTTGATAGTGATAAAATTAAAAAATTAAACGATGCCGGTCTTACTCACATGCAAATAAGTATTGACGGAGTAAACCCGAATGAAACAACAATAAAAGTATTAAAGCCGCTCCGGCAGAAACTTGAAAATCTTGCTAAATTAAGAGAATTCAATGTAACAATAAATAGCGTAATCGGTGCTGCTCCGGCAGAAGAGGCCGAGGAAGTATTTAATTTTGCTGAAGATATAGGATTTACTCCTAGAGTTTTGGTTGTTCATAACGAAAAAGGACAGATGAAGTTGAGCGAAAAAGATATGGCACTTTATCAGCTGCTTCGCAAAAAAATCAACAATTCAAAAATAAAGAAAAATTATACAGACAAACTCCTTGCCGGAGAAGAAGCTCCTTTTAAATGCAGAGGCGGTTCCAGATACCTTTATGTTGATGAGTTTGGAGTAGTTCACTATTGCAGCCAAACAATGAAAGATTATGGCAAACCACTTGAATTATTTACATTAAATGACCTTATTAACAATTTCAACACACCGCATCCGTGTACAAATTTTTGCACAATAGGCTGCGCCAGAAATAACTCCTCTCTTGATGAATGGCGAAAGTAATCAACAGTATAAATGTTTGATGTCAGCTGAAAGAAGTGATGGTTTTTTTCGAGGTTGGGTTAAGATAAAGAAAGAAATTGTCAAATCCGAAATATTCCTTCAAGTCTTTGATTTTGTTGTCAGAAATATACATCGAATGCTCAAGATACGCGCTTGCTTTTTTGTCAGGAAAATTAAGTTTCAAGATTAAAGGAATTTGATACTCTTTGTCAAAATACTGATTTAGTGCAAAGTCTATTTTATCCATACTTTTCAAAAGTTTAGCCTCGTCTGTTTCGATGACAGCCCGAATCTTTTTTTCGCTATCAACAAGTGAAAGGTATTCTGTAAAAGTTTTTACATCTTTTTCATCAGTTATTGCAGCTCTGACCCCTTCAAAAGTGCCATCATCTTGATTTTTCATAACTCTGATTGAAACACTGAATATTAAAGGAATCCTCATTTTCATTTTTTCAAGTATCGGATTTGTCTGAGGATTATCAATATTGTTAATTATGAAATCAATAGCAGAATTGCTGTCTTCAATTGTTCCTTTGATGTAGTAATCGCCATCGCGGCCTTTTACTGCTTTTATTTCAGTTGTAACAACGCCAGCTATAAGTTTTTTCTTCCTGTCAAAACCTTTGCTTTCTTCTGCCGCGATTATTATATCTTCAATCTTTTCAAGCTGTAAGTTCTCGATATCTTTCCTGAAATAGTTTGCCGGATGATCTGAAAGAAATACTCCCAAAACCTCTTTTTCTGTGGTCAGCGCTTCAAATGAATCAATTTTTTTAGGTCTTAGCGATTCAACAAAATAATCATCACTCTGAACTCCGCCAGTTACCGGAGCTGCAGTTTCAAACATGCCAAAAAGTGACATCTGGCCTGAAATTGCATCGTTATATTTTTTTTCACCTTCTTTTAAAACTGCAGGTAATATTTCAACAAGCTGACCTCTATTTATTCCGGTAAAATCAAAAGCTCCGCCTTTAATCAGATACTCAATTGCGCGGCTGTTGACTTTTGACTGGCTGATTCTTGCTGCAAAATCTGTGAGTGATTTGTAAAATCCGCTCTTTTTCCTTTCTGAAATTATTTCTTCAATCGCGTTTTCTCCAACATTTTTGATAGCTCCAAGCCCGAATCTGATTGCGTTTTCTTCAATTGTAAATGAAAAATCAGATTTGTTAGTATCTGGCGGGAAAACGCTGATTCCCATATTTCTTGCGTCTGAAATATAGGATAAAACCTTGTTTGCATCGCTTGATTCAGAGGAGATTAGTGCTGTAAAAAACTCAACAGGGTAGTGCTGTTTGAGATAGGCTGTCTGATAGCTGATATATCCGTAACATGCTGCGTGCGATTTGTTGAAACCGTAGCTTGCGAATTTTTCCATGTGGTCAAAAACTTTTGAAGCAATTTCGGGATCAACCCCTTTTTCTTTTGCTCCTTCACGGAATTCGTATTTCATCTTCTCCATTTCTTTCGGTTTTTTCTTGCCCATCGCACGGCGGAGAATATCTGCTTTTCCAAGTGAAAATCCAGCCATAACCTGTGAAATTTGCATAACCTGTTCCTGATAAACAATAAGTCCCATTGTCTCTTTCAGAATCTCTTCAATCCACGGATGGTCGTATTCAATCGCCTCTTTTCCATGTTTTCTTCTGATATAATTGGGGATAATGTCCATTGGCCCGGGTCGGTAAAGAGCAACACCTGCAATCAGGTCTTCAATTCTGTCGGGCTTCATCTGATGAATCATTTTTTCAAATCCTGCAGATTCCATCTGGAAAACGCCTTTTGTTGATTTTACGCAAAGCATTTTATAGCTTTCAGCATCATCAATCGGAATCTTTGAGATGTCAAATGTCGGATTTTTCTTTTTTACCAGTGTTTCCGCATGCTTAATCATTGTGAGCGTTTTAAGTCCCAAAAAGTCAAACTTAACAAGTCCTACATTTTCAACCATTGTTTTGTCATATTGAGTAATGCGAAGGTTGTCTTTATCAACAAAAATCGGTGAATATTCCCAGATAGGTTTATCCGCAATAACAAGTCCGCACGCATGTTTTCCAGGCTGTCTGTAAAGCCCTTCAATCTGGCTCGCAACCTCGATAATTCTGGTAAAATCAGGCGAATCTTTTATCATCTGCCTCTCTTTTTCAAACTCATCAATTGCGGTCAGAAGTGTTTTCACATCTTCCTTTTCTTCTTCAGAAATTTTGAGTTTTTGAATTATCTGCTTTAGCTTGTCAGGATCTTTTGTATCTTCCTTTTTTATCTCATATTTTTCAATAAGTTTTGCGACAATATCTTTAGTTTTTTTGCCTGATTGCGGCTTTAAAAGATCATCAAAATTTTCAGGAACAATCTTTGCCAGCTTGTCTGCTGTCTGCAAATCAATAGAAAGAGCTCTTGCGACATCGCGGACAGCTGATTTAGCTTTCAACTGGCCGAAAGTCGCAATCTGTGCAACATTTTCAGAGCCGTATTTTTTTGAAACATACTCAATAACCTTGTCTCTGTTGTCCTGGCAGAAATCAACATCAAAATCAGGCATTGAAACGCGTTCAGGATTGAGGAATCTTTCAAAGAAAAGCCCGTATCTTATTGGATTTAAATCAGTAATTTTAAGGGAATAGGCAACAAGCGAGCCAGCACCGGAACCGCGGCCTGGACCAACAGGAATATCATTTTTCTTTGCCCACTGAATAAAGTCGGCAACAATAAGAAAGTAGCCTGGAAACTTCATGTTAATAATTACGCCAAGCTCAAAATTGAGCCTTTCATAATATGAAGGCTTATCCGAATCAGGAATTCCAAGCTCAATGAATCTCTCTTCAAGCCCGTCTGTCGCTGTTTTTCTCAGGTATTCGTCAAGCGAAACTCCGCCTGTATCAAAATTTGGCAGATAGTTGTTTCCAATATCAAGTTTTACAGTGCATCTTTCGACAATTTTCGTAGTGTTATCAATTGCTTCTTTTCCTGCTTCGCCAAGATGGTCAAATGCTTCGCGCATCTCGGCCTCTGTTTTCAGATAAAAGTGGTCAGTCTCGTGATGAAGTCTGTTTTCCTTGTCATCAACAGTTGTTTTAGCATTTATGCAGAATAAAATATCCTGAGCTTTTGAATGTTCAGGCCTGAGATAGTGAACATCGTTTGTTCCGACAAGTGGTGCGCCGATTTCTCTTGCGAGTTCAATAAGAAGCGGATTAACTTTATTCTGTTCCTCTATTCCGTTGACCTGAATTTCTATAAAAAAATTATCTTTTCCGAAAATTTCCTGATATTCCCTTGCAATTCTAAGAGCTTTCGGTTTATCACCTTCCATCAGAGACTTGGCAATTTCACCGCCAAGACATGCTGAACAGGCAATAATTCCTGAAGAATGTTCCTTTAAAAGTTCACGGTCAATTCTTGGTTTGTAATAAAAACCATCAATAAAAGCCTGAGAATTCATGTAGCAGAGATTTTTGTAGCCAGTCTCATTTTCCGCAAGAAGAAGGAGGTGAAACGCATCTTTTTTTGTTTGATCCAGCCTGGAGGCAGCAGAGATATAAGATTCCATGCCAATTATCGGCTTAATTCCTGCAGCCTCTGCCGCAAGATAAAAATCAACAACGCCGTGCATATTTCCATGATCTGTGATTGCTGCCGCATTCATTCCCATATCTTTGAGTCTGGTCATCAAATCGTTGGGGCGTATAATACCATCAAGAAAACTGTAAATTGTATGTAAATGGAGATGCGCAAAAGCCATAAATTCCTCCTAAATTAAAAATCGCGCTATTCTATAAAATTGAGCGACACAAGTAAAGCGGAAAATTTAAAAAAAAATTGTTAATGATTTGTTATCCAAAT
>CAZISX010000001.1:51070-87729 GCA_964542005.1 uncultured Spirochaetales bacterium | reverse complement strand
GACAGGGGTTACAAAGTTTTCCAAAGTGAGTATTTTTTCTGAGCTGAATAATCTTCTTGATATAACAACACATCCAGATTATAGCCAAATTGTTGGAATTACTGAGGAAGAGATAAAAAAAGAATTTACAGACTATATAAAAATAGCTTTAGAAAAACTTAAAGTAACAGAAGAGGAGCTTTTTTCAGAGCTTAAAATTTGGTACAACGGCTATTCGTGGAATGAAGAGGATCGGGTTTATAACCCTTTCTCTTTACTCAGTTTTTTCAGTTCATATAAATTCAGCAACTACTGGTTTGCAACAGGCACGCCGACTTTTCTAGTTAATTTTATAAGAGATAATGGAGTAACGCCGGAGGAACTGGAAAAAACAGAGGTTGACTCAATCTTTTTTGACAAGTTTGATTTGCGAGAGATGGATATAAAAGCTCTAATGTTTCAAACAGGTTATCTTACAATAAAAGAGAAGGATAAATACGGCTTCTTTATCTTGGATTATCCGAATAAAGAGGTTAGAGATTCGTTTTCCGGTCATCTGCTCTGCGGTTTATCGGGCAAAGAAATCAGCTCAACCGGCCAGATAACAAAAAATCTTTTAAGAGCTTTGGAGCAGAATAATATCAACGATTTCCAGAAAAACATAAACGCTCTTTTCTCCTCAATTCCGCACCAGATTTTCATAAAAAATACAGAGGCTTACTATCATTCTTTGATTTTTCTGATTCTTAAGATGATTGGAATTTATATTGAATGCGAAGTTTCAACCAGCGAAGGTCGGGTTGATGCTGTAATAAAAACAGATAGTTATTTGTATGTTCTTGAATTTAAAATGATGCCGAAAACTGCTGGTGATGCGATTGCTCAAATCAAAGAAAAGGGTTATGCCGAACCTTACAAAACTGATTCAAGAGAAAAATTCATGCTTGGCATTTCGTTTGATGCAGACACAAAAAGATTTCAGGCCGTTGAGGTTGAAGGGTTTTAATAAGAAATTGACATTCTTCAATTCAATAAAAAAACTTCAAAAACCAGAGCAAATCAAGTATAAAAATTGCAAAATATTCTTGCAGAAGCAATTATTGCAGCAACCGGTCTTAGCAGAGCTGATACAGAAAAACTGCAAAAACAACAAAAGCTTTTTGAGACTCTATTGAAAAAAAAGCCGAATCTCTCAACAATTTTCGGGACATAAATTTGACGAAAAATCTCTTTTGTTGTATCCTGCTTTTAAAATTAGTTTTATCAGGCGAGTTGAAATAAAATATTTGATTGTAATTTCAAAACTCCCTAATTTTCCGCAAAACAGATTTTTGACTATTTTTTGTTAACAATTTATATCCTTCTTCTTGACTATCCTGTTTTAAAAACTATTATTTTACTTGCTGGTAGCACTTTTTACAAATTGCAAATAGATGGAGGGTTGAATGGCGAAATATTTGATTGTCGGCGGTGTTGCGGGTGGCGCGACAACTGCTGCCAGGCTTAGAAGGCTTGATGAATCTGCTGAAATTATTATGTTTGAAAGAGGGGAATATATCAGCTACGCAAACTGTGGACTTCCCTACTATGTTGGCGGAACTATTAAGGAAAGAGCCAATCTTTTTGTTCAAACACCCGAGAGTTTCAACGCCAGATTTAATGTTGTTGTCAGGGCTTTAAGTGAGGTTGTTTCGATTGATAAAGCTGCTAAAAAAGTTGAGGTTAAAAATCTTGAAACCGGTGAAATTTATTGGGAAACTTACGACAAACTGATTTTGTCGCCAGGCGCGGAACCGCTCCGCCCGAGGATTCCAGGAATTAATGAGGAGGGGATTTTTACTTTAAGAAATGTTCCCGACACTGACAGAATCAAAAAGTATATTGATGAGAAAAAACCGAAAAAAGCTGTGATTGTTGGTGCTGGTTTTATTGGGCTTGAAATGGCTGAAAACCTTCACAATGCCGGAATTTTAACAACAATTGTCGAGGCTGCAGATCAGGTTATGACTCCGCTTGATTACGAAATGGCAGCAGAGGTTCACCAGCATCTCAAAAGCAAGGATGTCGAATTTTATCTCGGCAGCGGTGTTTCCTCGTTTGCAAAAGAATCTGGCAGAATTATGGTAACTCTTTCAAATTCAAAGACAATTCCGGCAGATATCGTGATTCTTTCAATCGGAGTCAGACCCGAAAGCTCGCTTGCTAAAAATGGTGGGCTTGAGATTGGTGAAACTGGCGGTATTTCTGTTCATTTCTCCAGACAAGCGATCCTGATATTTACGCGCTTGGCGATGCTATTGAATTTACAAACCCTATAACTCAAAAGAAAACAATAACTTATCTGGCAGGGCCGGCAAACAAACAGGGAAGAATTGTTGCTGACAACATTGTTTTCGGCAACACCACAAAATATATAGGCTCGATAAATACTGCAATTGCAAAAGTGTTTGATTTAACCGTAGCTTCAGCCGGAGTTTCGGAAAAGCTATTGAAAACACTGAGTATTCCATACAAAACGCTAATTATCCATCCATCATCCCATGCTGGATACTATCCCGATGCTCTTGCGATGAGTGTGAAAATTGTTTTTTCTCCTGAAAATGGGAGGTTGCTTGGTGCTCAGATTGTGGGTTTTGACGGTGTTGACAAGAGGATTGATCTTTTTGCGACCGTGATAAAAAACAACGGCACGGTTTATGATCTTCAGGATATTGAGCACGCCTACGCGCCGCCTTATGCTTCGGCAAAAGATATAACAAATATAACAGGTTTTGCGGCTGAAAATATTTTAAAAGGACGGACAAAAGTTGTTCAGTGGTACGATATTAAAAACACGACAAAAGAGAGCCACTGCCTGATTGATGTGAGAACCACGGATGAGTTCGCACTCGGCACAATTGAAGGTGCGAAAAATATTCCTCTTGATGAAATAAGAAGCAGGATTAATGAAATCCCGAAAGATAAGGAGATACTCCTTTTCTGCGGCGTTGGTTTGCGAGGTTATGTTGCTTCGAGAATTTTGCTACAGCTCGGATGTGCTAATGTTTTCAATCTTTCCGGCCGCTACAAAACATGGGAGCATGCAACCCAGAAACAGTCAAATGAGGATATTTTCAAAAATGATTTTATTGGGAAAGATGATATGATTTATCAGTCAGAACCTAGGGAAAACAGTGCGAAATCCGAACAGGTTGTGGCAAGTAAGATTGAGGTAAATGCGTGCGGTTTGCAGTGTCCAGGCCCGATTATGCAGCTTAAAAAAGAGATGGAAAAAGCTTCTGTCGGAACTTTAATCGAGATAACAGCGACAGATCAGGGGTTTAAAAAAGATTCTGAATCGTGGTGCAGGGTTACAGGCAACAAGCTGTTATCAATCAAAAATGAGAAGGGAAAAATTACAGCTCTGATTGAAAAATCTGCAAAAAATGAGAAAAATCAGCTTGTTGAAAGAGCTGATGGCAAGACTCTGGTTATTTTTTCTGACGATCTGGATAAAGCTCTCGCGGGTTTTGTCATTGCAAATGGCGCAGCAAGTATGGGCAAAAAAGTTACAATGTTTTTCACATTCTGGGGACTGAATGTTATCAAAAAAGTGGAAAAACCGGCACTCAAAAAAGATTTTATGTCCAAAATGTTTGGCATGATGATGGCTTCCTCATCACTAAATCTCAAACTCTCCAAAATGAATATGTTCGGGCTTGGCACAATAATGATGAGAAAGCGGATGGCGGATAAGAAGGTTGATTCGCTCGAGTCACTTATTGCCGCAGCATTAAAAAGTGGCATTGAACTTGTTGCATGTCAGATGTCAATGGATGTAATGGGTGTCCAAAAAGAGGAGTTGATGGAAGGAGTTACAATCGGCGGCGTTGCGAGTTATCTGGAAAATGCTGAGGCTGCGAATGTGAATTTGTTTATTTAGCCGGATATATTGAATAAATCAGCATTTCATCGGAATTTTTTTTCATAATACCTGAGCATTTATATGTTTTTCCTGCTCCTGAACATAAATCCGGAGAAGCCCATATTCCATTTTGAATAATTGAAATATTCAAGTTGCTGATTGTAGAGTTCTCAATTTTCACAGGTGTCTGTGCCTCATAATTTTTTTCATCAAGAGCTTTTACTTTGATTTTTAGCGGTTCGTTTAAGAAGTTCTTCTCAAAAACCTGTGGAATTTTTTTGGGATCAGAATCCAAAGTTGTAAAAACATCAACCAGAAACTCAAGTCTGTTTACATCACTTTTGACATTTGGAACATCATATTGAATAAAAAGCTTCAATCCTGATGCAAAAAGAAGGACAATCAAAAAGAACAAAACAAAACTCTTTCCAACAACAGAAACATGCTCTCTGTGATATTTGATTTCCCTGAGTTTTTTAATAACTTTGATAATATCTGGCCGTTTTTCTTTATCAGGAGAAAGCATTTGGAGGATTAGTCTCTGAAGCTGATTGTGCATTTTCCCTGGGAATTCAAGATTCTCATTATCCTCAATAATATCAGCTTCATCACCACCAAAAAGTATATAAAAAACGCCTCCTAGAGAATAAATATCAGAGTAAAAACCGATTTCTCCATCAGAAACTTCCGGTGCCAGAAAAGCAGAATCTTCGTAAGCGTCCTTTACTGTTTGATGATGCGATATTTCACAGCTTGTTTCATGTTCAAAATAGTCAATTTTTATCCGCTCATTTTCGATAAAAACAGATTCTGGTCTGATATTTATTATTGCTCTTTTTTCTCTGCCATATATTGCATTTAGTGTTTCTGCAATTTTTATTGCGATAGCCAGAACTTCATCCCAGGTGTGAGTATTGCCTGCGTCAATATCTCTGACAGATAGTATTTTTTGTACGGTTTCTTCAGTCATTTCTATTTGTTATATTGTTCATAAATCATATTTAGTAAAAGAGAGGTTGTTGCGGATGGAAGGTGAAGTTTTGAGCTTTGTTCAAAATCGAACAGTAAGGTTGCATCAATTTCATCTTTTCTGATAAAAGAAAGTTTGTTGTCCAAAACAAAACACGGAACCTTTTCTGTTGTTGAAAAGACTTCTTTATATGGAACTGCAAATAAGTTTTCGTTTTGGATTTTTAAAATCGAGCCGGGAGGAAAAATTCCCAAAACAGAAAGCATTGCATCTGCCGTCTCTTTTCTAAAAATATTGGTTTTTGTGTTTTCAAATATCTTGCATAATGCTGCAATTCGGCTCATTTTGGAACTATTGATTTCAGGCCAGTAACGGGTTGCTAAATCGTAAAAATCGGCAATTCTAACAATTTGCTCAAATATTCCCGAATATAAACAACTGGTTGTCTCTAAAATACTTGCATCAAAATCGTAATAATCATGATGCGAGGCTGCACAAATTGAAGCGTAAACATGTTCTATTCTAAAAATATTCATTCTACTTAAGCTCTTAAATCCTTTTTCTGTATGACCGAGATGGTCAATTGCCATATCATGTTCCAATATCTCACCAATTCCGGCATCGTGCAGATATGCGGATAAAACAAGTAATTTCAGAGTTCGTCTGTCAAGGCCAGCCTTAACCCCAATCATGCAGGAAAGAATAGCTGTATTTGTGGAATGAGATGCAATGCGGCCTGCCCTGTAATCAGAGAGAGTAGCTAAAAAAAGAAAATGGTAAAACTGACTGTCTTTAGAGCTATCTTTAATAAAATCAATAAGTTTCTGAATATTTCTTACCGCGTCTTTCAGCGGAACAGGCTCATTTTCTTCGACACTTATTTGGACAGAGCTATAATCCTCAATCATTTTTTTGTAAAGTTCTCTTGCGGATTCTGCTTTTGAAAAAAGTCTTGGCAATGCCAGCTCTTCTGGAATATAAGAAATTATTCTGATTCTTGATTCACGGTTTGCAAGCACTTGCTGTATCTCATTAAAAATCTTAATGTCAGGCTTCTCTTCAATCGAGTAATCCTTAATAATTGTAAGAAATTCTACAATGTTTTTTTCTTCTATTCCTTTTGGAAATATTATTTCAGCAACAGCGATTGAAAGCATCATTTCTGCAAGATGATCAAGATATTCATCCTCTTTTCTAAGCCCTCGTAGAACCAAGTCATTGATTTTAATAGAATTTCCGTCAAAGCTGAGTGTAATGCCGCCAGCCCAGTCAAAAAGATATTCTGCATTTTCTATAAAAACCTCAAGCAGCTCTTTGAAAGAAGTGTTTTCAAGATTGTGCATTCTGGCTGCTTTCCAGAGAATAAAAAATGATTTGGCAAACTCATATTTTTTCTTTTTTCGCTCAATTTCTCTAAGCCTGGTTGGTGAAATATCTCTGATTTTTTGTTCTCTTTTATTTTTTGTCATCTTAGTTATTCTCCTTGAAACTGTTTATAATGGAGATTGTTTCCTCATCTCCAGATTTCAAAGCTTTGGAAACCCAGCGGACAATATTGATATTTGTTTTGAACATCATCAGTTGAGAGATAACTATTTTTTTTGTTTCGATGAATTGATGTCTGTTAAAAAGTCCACCTTTAAGAGTCCATATTTTTTCAAGAGCAGGAAGTATGTCTTCAAAAATTTCAGGAACAAATAACTTAACAAATTCAGTTAGTTCATCTTTTTCTGTTTTAAAAAAATCTTCATCAGAAATCTTTTTCAGAACAATTCTTGAAAGCGTTTCAGAACTGCCAAGTCTTTTGATGTATTTCATTGAGCGAATTCTAATTTCTTTGTTCTGATAAAAAAGAAGATTTCCGACAAGGTCAAAAAGCTCTCTGTTTGCCGAGCCAGCAACAATTTTTATAAAATCTTCAATCTCGTCAGCTGTGAAATTGTTGAGATTTGCAGGCCTGAAAACTCTATCAAGAATTGCTTTTGCTCTAAAAGAGCCCAAAGAAGATAGCTTTTTTACCGCCAGAGCCCGAACCTCTTTGTTTTCGCTTGAAATAGCTTTTTCAAGCATAGGAAGAGCTTCTTCCACAGAATATTTTGATAAAACAGAGATTGCTTCAACCCGAACCTGTTCTATTGGATGATTTATAATTTTTCTGATTAGTGGCAGAAAATCAGCATTTTTTGATAGCTCAAGCAGATATAACACATTTCTTACAAGCTTCCAGTCATCACTCTCAATAAGCTCCTTAACTACGCTGATTTCCTTCATATTTCCAGCAATCGCTGAAAGAAAAACCAGTCGTAAATCCTTGCTGTCAAGATTTGTCGAATTTATAAATATTCTAGCAAAATTGTAGGATGACATAATTCCTATCATTTCCGCAAAAGAGTTGTATTTTTCGGGTTTTATATGCTTTGCCTGGACAAATATGTTGTCAATAAAATCATTGCTCGTAATTTTAGTAATAATAGCAGTGATTTCGCCAGCATACTGGCTTTTTGTTTTTTTAAGTGTACTTTCCAGGGCTAGAAGCGATTTGAAAAAAGCCGCACCATATTGAATAGAGGAGGAGTTAAGAAGCCTGTCAGGAAAGAAACTAATAATTTCAATGACTTCGCCAATAGAATCTTTGTTTTTATCATCAAGAATCTGGATTTTAAGCCTCTCAAAATAGGCACAAATAACAGACTCCTCAGAATAATTTTCAAAATCCTGCCGGAGAGCTTCAAGTGATTTGTTGTCAGAGGATTTTAAGCTGGAGGCAATATTAATTAGTTCATTTGAGAGTATTGGCAAAATTTCTTCCAGATTATTGATTTCAGACTTGTTTTCAAAATCAAATTCCTGAAAATTTTCAGAATCTCCTGACTCCATATCTGTAATAAAAATAAGGTGTTCAATCCCTGCATCCCACGAAGTGCTCAAAATATCGGAGTCAGAATCGTTGTGGGCAATAAATCTCTGAGCTATAAGAAAAAATCTTGTAATTTCAGGTGCATCAATCCCTTTTGCAAAAAACATCTCCTTAATTCCGTTTGTAACCATCATTCTAAGAAATGGCTTAAACTCCTCATCATCCAGCTCAAGTTCTTTGTTCAAAAAATAAAAACCTGTTTTCCTGACAGCAACAGAAAATCCATCAACAAATTCAATATGATTTAAAAGATCAATAAACTCAGAGAGCTGATTTTTAAAAATAGGATTATCTATTCTGTAAATTTTTATTGTTTTGTAAATTCTGAAAAAAGTTTGAAATGTTTTTTCAACAAGAGGGAACAGTGCCTCTTTATGTTTGTTTTCAAGCTCTCGCCATTTTAAAAAACTTTGAACCGACAAAGAGGAACAACTTTGCATCAGATTTCTCCACACTGTTATTTTGAGGTTATCAATTTATATCATTAGCGATTTTGTTAGGCAAGTTTTTCCTATCCAAAAAAATGTAATTTTAGTGAAAAAATTCTCTTGACAAAAAATCAGTTTAGTTATATGGCTTAGAGACCTTTGAAAGTTTTTTTTACTTACTGAAAATTTGGCGGGGTAGTGCCATGCACGGTATTACTGTTTTTGGGCTTTTACATATTCCAGAACAATTTGTTCCAATTGCTGCATCTGCTCTGGTTTTTATTCTTGCAATTATTATTGCGATTATTATTCGAAAAACTTATCGGAACGAAAATAGCTATCTTCCTTCTTCAAAACTAAGCGTTACAAATATTTTTGAGGTTATTATTGAAGGGATGGGCAATTTTTATGAGTCAATTCTTGGAAAACATACCCCTGAATTTTTGTCGCTTCTTTTATCTTATTTTATCTACATTCTTATTTCAAACTTAATTGGATTGATTCCAGGCGTTGTAGGGCCAACCAACAACATGACAATAAATGCGGTTATGGCAATAATGGTCTTTGTTTTTTACAATTTTATTGGATTGAAAAAACATGGATTTCATTATTTGAAAACTTTTATGGGACCAATGGTTTGGCTTGCTTTTCTAATGATTCCTGTTGAAATAATGACTCATCTTGCAAGACCTCTTTCACTTACACTTCGATTAACAGGAAATATAAGTGGAGAGCATCTTGTTATGGGAATTATTTCAGGATTGGTTCCTCTTATTGTTCCTGTTGCATTTCTTTTTATGGGTTTTTTGACAGCAGTTGTGCAATCACTTGTTTTCACAACATTATCAGCAATTTATGTGCTTCTTTCTATAGATATTGACCATTAAATAAAGGAGAGATTTTATGAAAAAGTTTATTGGATTTATTTCAGCATTTCTTATGATGGCTCCGCTTTTTGCACAGGAAGCTGTAGCAGGCTCGTCTGGTTCTATTGAAAAAGGTCTTCTTGCTTTAGGAGCTGGCTTTGCAATAGGAGTTGCTGCTCTTGGTGGCGGAATTGGTATGGGACATGCTGCATCAGCAACAATTGAAGGAAGTGCAAGAAATCCGGAAACATCAAAAAGATTAATGCTTCTTTTCATATTAGCAATTGCTTTTATTGAGTCTCTGGTTATTTATGCACTTTTGATTGCGTTCATGCTTTTCGGCAAAATTTAAAAGGAACTAATATGACAGTAAGCTTACTATCAAATAAACTTGCCAAATTAATAGAAGAAAATGCTGGCCAGATTCTTCAGAAATGGACAAGAAATGTTCTTGCGGACAAAACAACTTCAACTTTTACAAGAGAAAATCTTATAGAAATTGAGAAAAAAGCGCGTCTTGTTCTTGGTGAGCTTGAAAAATGGATAAATTATGGTGCTGATCCCGAGGAAATCGGGAGAATTTATGCAAAAGAGGGAATGAAGTTTTTCAAAATGCAGATTCCTCTTTGTGAAGTTCTTCGAGCTCTAGTTCTTCTAAGAGCTACCGTGCTAAAATATGCTACAAGCGAAGTTATGAGCGAAACAGGCTACGAAATGCAGCAGCTTAGCGAGCTTACCGGCAGAATGATGACCTTTTTTGACAGAATTCAATACTATATCTCCAGAGGCTACACCGAGGAGATGAATAGAAAAATCAAAGAGTTATGGCATCTTACCGATGAAGATACAGACAAGATATTTTTTGAGAAATCATTTTATAAAAGATAACTGAGCGGGGCAATTTATGCTTTCTTTTGATTTGACTGTTTTTGTAATTCAAACAGGATTGTTTATCCTTTTTTTAATTTTCTGCAGCCGTTTTATTATCAAACCTGTTCAAAAAATGCTAGAGAAACGGAAAGAAATACTTAACAAAGAAAACAAACACGCAATCTCTTCTCAATCAACATCCCGAGAATTAAAAGAACAATACAGACAGCAGATAGAATTGTCTCATAAATCAGGAATCAAAATCATAACTTCCCGCAAGGCAGAGGCACTTGCTGAAATGAGTCTTTTTATGACAGAAGAGCGGGAAAAAACTATTCTTTTTGCGGAAAGGAAAAGGGGAGAGATAATAAAATCGTCAGAATCGTTAAAAAAAGAGATGATTACGATGCGTGATGAGTTTGTTTCTCTTATTACCAAAAAGCTCTGGAGAGTAAAGTGAAATTCTTAATATTTATAATATGTTGCCCTGTGCTTATCTTTGCTTCTGGCGGCGAACACGGAGGAAATCCATGGCTTTCATTTTTGTATGCAGTTATTAACTTTGTACTTTTTGCATGGATACTTGTTTATTTTGCTGGCAAGAAGATTAAGGCCTTTTTTGAAGAAAGAGAGCGGACTATTCGTGAAGAATTTAATCGCTACAAATCAAATTATGAGTTTGCAGAATCAGAAATAAGAAGTCTCAAGGAGAAAATTTCCAAACTTGAAGAGGAAAAGAAATCTATTGAGGAAAGTTATGAAGAAAAAGGGGAAGTTCTTTATAAAGATATAGTTCAAAAAGCCAAGAATGAGGCTATCGCAATAAGAATAGATGCAGAAAAAAGGCTTAATGAAGAAATTGTTTCTCTTCGTGAGTCTATTGTTTTGGAGTTTATTGACAGCTTTATTACTGAAGTTGAAAAAAGAGCAAAACAGCTTGATGAGACTGCTAAAAACGATTTAAAACGGGAATTCATAGAACTTTTAGGTAATGTAAAATGAGCTACGAAATTATAGCACTTTACAGCAAATCACTCTTCAACTCCTTGAAAACAATTGATGAAAACAACGCTTTAAAGGTTTTTGCAGATTTAGAGATGCTTGAAAAACTTGTTGAATCGTCAGATGACCTTCGGGAGCTTCTATATTCTCCCGCTTTTTATGAAGATGAGAAAAAAAATGTTTTCAAAGAACTGGTGGCACAACTCAATATCTCAGAATATGCAACAAATCTATACTATTTGCTAATTGAACGCAGAAAAACACCTGCTTTAAAAGAAATTATTGTTTTTACCAGAAAACTTTATGATGCCTCTCTTGGCTTTATTGATGCAGAGCTGATTTCGGCATCTAAATTTTCTGAAGAAGAAATAACGCTTGTGAAAGAAAAAATGTCAAAAATTTTTCCAGAGAAAAGAATCAGGATAAATTCCAGAATAGATGATTCACTTCTCGGAGGAGCTCTTTTGAAAATTGGCAACAAAATATATGATGGCTCACTAAAAGGTATGATAACAGATTTACGAGAAACCTTAATGGAGAATATCTGATGCACGAAATGGCGCTAAGATCAGATGAAATAAGCAAAATTATCCGCGAAAAAATTGAACATTTTGAAAAACGGATGAATACGACAGAGATTGGCTATGTTCTTTCTGCCGGTGATGGAATCGCTGTGGTTTACGGACTTGACAATGCAATGGCTGGAGAGCTTGTTGACTTTGGCAATGGTGTTACCGGGATGGTATTAAACCTCGAACAGGGTTCTGTTGGTATTGCTATTATGGGTGATTATGAGAAAGTCAAAGAGGGTGACGAGGTGCGGCGAACCGGACGAATTATGTCTGTTCCTGTCGGCAAAAATCTTATTGGCCGCGTAGTTAACGCAATAGGAGAGCCTATTGATGGAATGGGGCCTATTAACTTTGAATCCTACAGCCCTGTAGAAATAAAAGCTCCCGGCATTGTAAAAAGACAGCCTGTTAAAGAACCTCTGCAAACAGGAATTAAGGCAATAGATGCTATGATTCCAATAGGAAGAGGTCAGCGAGAACTTATAATCGGAGATAGACAGACCGGCAAAACTGCTATTGCGATTGATACAATTATCAATCAGAAGGGCGGCGATGTTGTTTGTATCTATGTTGCAATTGGCCAGAAACAGTCAACAGTTGCTCAAGTTGTTGATAAACTTAAGAAAGTTGGCGCGACGGATTATACAATTGTTGTTGCGGCTACAGCATCAGAATCTGCTCCACTTCAATTTATTGTTCCATATTCCGGCGTTACAATGGGTGAGTATTTCAGAGATAGAGGGCAGCATGCCTTAATTATATATGATGATTTATCAAAACACGCGGTTGCATACAGACAGCTTTCATTACTTCTTAGAAGACCTCCAGGCAGAGAAGCTTATCCTGGCGATGTTTTTTATCTTCACTCAAGACTTCTTGAAAGAGCTGCAAAAATGTCAAAAGAAGAGGGCGGCGGCTCGCTTACAGCACTTCCAATTATTGAAACTCAGGCTGGAGATATTTCAGCATATATTCCGACAAATGTAATTTCTATTACAGATGGACAGATTTTCCTTGAATCAGATCTTTTTTACTCAGGCATAAGACCTGCTGTAAATGTAGGTCTTTCAGTTTCCAGAGTTGGAGGCAGTGCGCAGATTAAAGGCATGAAGCAGGTTGCAGGAAAGCTTAAGCTTACCCTTGCACAATATCGTGAGCTTAAGGCATTTGCTCAGTTTGGCAGTGATCTTGACAAAGCGACAAGAGATCAGCTTGAGCAGGGAACAATGCTTACCGAAGTTTTAAAACAGGGACAGTACAAACCTCTTTCTGTTGAAAAGCAGATTGTTGTAATCTATGCGGCATTAAATGGCTTCCTCAAAGGTGTAAAGCTTGAGCATATTGCTCGCTATGAAGAAGAATTGCTCAATTTTCTTGATATGAGACATGATTCTTTTCTCAAGATAGTTAAAGAGAAAAAAATGATTTCAGAAGAGATCGAAACAGAATTGAACACAATACTTAATGATTACGGCGTATATTTCAAAAAGGAAGTGCTTCAGATTAATGCTCACGATGAATAACCAAAAGGAGTCAAAGCTCTAATGGCTGGCTTAAAAGAGATTAGGAAAAGAATTCAGAGTGTAAAAAATACTCAGAAAATTACGCGGGCAATGAAAATGATAGCTGCAACAAAGCTTAGAAAAGCTCAGTCAACTATGTTATCTACTCGTAAGTTTTCAGTTGAAATGAGAAAAATGGCTCATTTTCTGATTCATAAGGTTGAAAAAATTCATCCATTAATGATTGCTCGAGCTGAAATAAAAAATGAGGCTGTAATTGTAGTGAGTGGAGATAGAGGACTTTGCGGCTCTTTCAATGCAAGTATTGTCCGCTACACAAAAAAATACATTGCTGACCGCAAAAAAGAAGGAGTAAATTCAACCATATTTTTTATAGGAAAGAAGGCCGGAGAGAGTCTTCGGATGGTTGATGCTGAAAAGAACTATGATTTTATCAATCTTTTTCAGGACTTGCAATTTAATTACATGTTTGATTTGGTTGATCTTATTGCTGACAACTATATTTCCGGAAAATTTGATTTAGTTACAGTTGTCTATAACAGATTTAAATCAGCTGTTTCTCAGGAAGTTACAAAAGATCAGATATTTCCTCTTGTAGAAGATACTTTTGCTCACGAAGAAGAGGTAAAAGATAAAGAAAACAGAGACCTTATCATAGAGCCTTCACCAGAAGAGCTTTTTGATTTTATAGTAAAAAGATTTGCAGCAACAGAGCTTTACCACGATTTAATGGAATCTGTTGCAAGCGAATTTTCAGCCAGAATGAATGCGATGGATTCTGCGACCAAAAACGCAGAAGAGATGATATCTCATCTTGTTTTACTCTACAACAGAGTCAGACAGGATGCTATAACAAAAGAGCTTATGGAAATCATAGGCGGCGCAGAAGCACTGAAATGATAGTTTGATGGAGTCATAAAAATGGTGCAGAAAGGTAAAATTATTCAGGTTATGGGACCGGTTGTTGATGTCTATTTTGATGTGAAAAGCGGAGAACTTCCACCTATTTACACCGCACTTAAAGTAACCAACAAGTCAATTGATGACAATGAGTGGAATCTTGTTTTAGAAGTTTCCCAGCATCTTGGAGAAAATGCAGTTCGTTGCATTGCAATGGACTCAACAGACGGACTTGTCAGAAGTACAGAAGTGCTGGATACAGGTGCGCCAATTCTTATGCCGGTAGGAAAATCGGTACTTGGTAGAATTGTTAATGTTGTTGGCTTGCCGGTTGATGAAGCAGGCCCTGTTAATGCAGAGGTTTCGCTTCCAATTCACCGCAAACCCCCGCTTTTTAAAGAGCTGAATGTTAAAACAGAGACATTTGAAACAGGAATAAAGGTAATAGATCTTCTCGCTCCTTACTTAAAGGGTGGAAAAATTGGTCTTTTTGGTGGTGCAGGTGTTGGCAAAACAGTTCTTATCATGGAGCTTATCAACAATGTCGCCACACATCACGGCGGATATTCTGTATTTGCCGGTGTAGGAGAGAGAACAAGAGAAGGAAACGACCTCTGGCTTGAAATGAAAGAGTCGGGCGTTATTGATAAAACTGCCTTAGTTTACGGGCAGATGAATGAGCCACCTGGTGCAAGAGCCAGAGTTGCACTTTCAGCACTCACAGCAGCAGAATATTTCAGAGATGAGATGAATCAGGATGTTCTTTTCTTTATTGATAACATATTCCGTTTTACACAGGCTGGCGCTGAAGTTTCCGCCCTTCTTGGACGAATCCCTTCTGCTGTTGGTTATCAGCCGACACTTGCAACAGAAATGGGTATGCTTCAGGAAAGAATCACATCAACAGTAAAAGGCTCGATTACATCTGTTCAGGCAATCTATGTTCCTGCAGACGATCTGACCGATCCGGCACCAGCGACAGCTTTTGCCCACCTTGATGCGACAACAGTTCTTTCCCGTCAGATTTCTGAAATGGGTATATACCCCGCGGTTGATCCTCTTGATTCAACATCGAGAGTTCTTGATCCTAATGTTGTTGGAGAGGCTCATTACGCAGTTGCAAGACAGGTTCAAGTTGTTCTTCAAAGATACAAAGATTTAAAAGATATTATTGCGATTCTTGGTATGGATGAGCTTTCTGAAGAAGATAAAGTTATTGTTTACCGTGCCAGAAAAATCCAGAGATTTTTGTCTCAGCCATTTAGTGTTGCAGAGGCTTTTACAGGAATGAAGGGCAAATATGTTAAGCTTGAAGATACAATCAAAGGCTTTAAAATGCTGGTTGATGGAGAGCTTGACAAATATCCTGAGCAGGCATTTCTTATGGTTGGAACAATTGAGGAAGCCATTGAAAAAGGCGAAAGACTTCTCAAGGAGTAGTTATGCTTAATCTTAAAATTCTTACCAGAATGTCTACCATATTTGATGGTGAAATTACCTCTGTCTTAGTTCCAGGGGCTGCCGGTCAGATGGAAATTCTTGCCGGACACATGCCTATTATTTCTACACTTGAAACAGGAATAATCAGAATTAAAGCAGATGGCGAAGCCTATTATTTTACGATTTCAAGAGGAATCCTAAGTCTTGTTAATAACGATGTAACAATTTTTTCAGATGCGTCCGAATCCCCTGCTGAAATAGATGCAGACAGATCAATTGCAGCCAGGGAAAGAGCAGAGAAGAGAGTTGACCAGTTTAAAGACAAGCCAACCTCCCATGAATACAAAAGAGCTTATTATTCGATGAAAAGAGCAGAAAACAGGCTCGTTCTTCTTGAGGTTTCAAAAAAGAAAAACTAGTCGGCAGCTCTTTCCAAATATTATTTACATAAAAGTGTGTCTTGTAACTGCTTTAAATTATATAACAATATCTAATTATTGATTTGCTTTGAATAATAAGTTAAATTCTAAGCGGATTATGCTTTTTGGTTTGTTGTTGCAATTATTGTATTGAAATGGATTAATCAATGTCTTATTGGATGAAAGCTGTTCTGATATATTCTGTTTGCTTTTTTTTGTTCCTCAGAAAAAGTGTTGCTAGTGACTAAAAAATTTAACCTCTATATGCTGGAAATAGTTGAGTATGCAGTCTCGCTCATCTGAAAATAATATGAAAATTGAAATGTTTGTTAGAGCTGTTACTTACTGATTTATCTCGATAATACTTGACTATTGCTTTGTTTTTGCTAAATAATGTTAATGTTTTTTTGATATGAATTATTGTTCTGATTTCAGGAGATATTGAGATGAAAAAGATTGCAGTTTTGATATTGACTATGGCTTTTTTTGCCGGATGTTCCGAGTCTAAAACATCTGACGCGGTTGTTGTGACAGGTCTTGTTGATGCGGTTGAGATTGATGTTGCTTCAAAAGTTCCAGGTCGTGTAAAAGAGCTTTTTGTCAGAGAGGGCGACACGGTTAAGCTTGGTGACAAGTTGATTACTATAGAAAGCGAAGAGATTATGGCAAAGATAGATCAGGTTACTGCTGCAATTGATGCTTCAAAAGCTAAGCTGAAAATGGCGGAAAGAGGAGCGCGGGCAGAGGAGAAAGAGGCTGCAAAAAAAGCACTCGATGCTTCTAACCATCAGCTTGAAATTGCTAAGAAAAATTTCGACAGAATGAAGGAGCTGCGTGATAAAAATGCTCTTCCTCAGGCAAAATTCGATGAGGCAGAATATGCGGTAAATGCTGCTACCGATCAGGTGGCGATTTCTGAGGCGAGATATTCTATTATTTTAAAAGGTGCCAGAAGCGAGGAGATTGATGGACTCCGTGCACTTGTTAAGCAGGGCGAAGGAACCCTTTCGGAGGTTCAGAGTTATCATAAGGAGATGAGCCAGATTGCTCCTGTCTCTGGCGAGATTTCAAAGATAATTCTTCATAAAGGCGAGCTTGCAGCGACAGGTTATCCTATTATAACTATTGTTGATTTGAGCGATTTATGGGTCTCTTTTTCTCTTCGTGAGGATATGCTTAAAAATGTGAAAAAGGGGATGAAAATTTCTGTTTTTCTGCCAGCTCTTGACAAAAATATTGATATGGAAATTTATGCGATAAGTGCAATGGGTGATTTTGCGACATGGAAGGCAACAACCGAAAAGAAGAGTTTTGATTTGAAAAGTTTTGAGGTTAAGGCAAGAACTCTTGCTCCGGTCGAAGGGATAAGACCAGGCATGACTGCACGATGGGGAATTAAGTAGTTATGAATTTTTTTAATCCGTTTTTCAGCTCTTTCCAGAGCCATTTTCTTAAAGTTTTTAAAGTCAGACGATATATTATAATAATTTCAATGCTTTATCTTGCTGTGTGGATTTGTATGGATATTTATAGCGGCAATGTTGTGATGGAGCTTCCTGTTGCGGTTATTGATAATGACAACTCCTCTTTAAGCCGGACTTTGATAAAATTTCTCGATGCAACAAGAGAGATAAAGATTACTCAAAAAGGGATTTCTTTGCAGCAGGATGCTGAAAATATGCTGTTAAAAGGAAGTGTTACCGCAGTTTTGATTATTCCTGACTCTTTCTCTTCCAATATTAAAAAAGGGAAGGTCTCTTCTCCTTTAATTGCGATTGATGGGAGCAATATTTTAACAGGCAAAACTGTTCTCCGGGCTGTCCAGAAGGTTGCGGGAACAATTTCTGCGGGGATAACCCTTAATATTGTTAAGAAAATGGGCGGCAGAAAAGAATCGGCTCTTGCAATTGTTCAGCCTCTTACAATCTCGGATTCAGTTCCATTTAATCCGGCTGCAAACTATTCGGTTTATATGGCTCCTGGTCTTGCATTCTTTTTTCTTCATGTTTTTATTCTGATTATGGCTGCATCATTATTTGTTCCTTATGAAAAACCAGCCTCTTTTTTGGCGTGGATTGGTGCATCTTCTGCTATTTTTCTCCATTCTTTTGTAGCTGGCATGATTTTTTTCTATCTTTTTTTACCTTATGCCTCGATTTTTTCTGCTTCATCTTTTTTGATTACAGTTTCGATGCTTTCAATATTTATAGTGCTTGACATCCTTTTTGCTTTTATGATTGGAGTGCTCTCTTTTTTAAACTGGATGTCAGGTATTCAGCTTTCAATTCTTTTTGGGATGCTTTCTCTAATGTTTTCAGGCATAACCTGGCCGACAGATATGTTCCCGTCATTTTTTCGTCAGATTTCATTTCTTATTCCTTTCACATTTTTTGCAAAAGGGATGAGGATATTCCTCCACTATCCGGCAGATTTTTCGATGCTTTCAGTTGTTTTAATTCCAATGATGAAGCAGCTTTCAATCTATATTTCTGTAATAGAGTTGTGTGCAATTGGATTCATAATCTCGGGTAAACGAAGGAGGGCAAATCCATGAAAAGCAGATTTGCCGTTCTTTTTGCCGGAATAGTTGATGAATTCAGGTGGATTTTTTCCGAAAAATCGGTGCTTTTAATCCTTGTTGCTGTTCCGTTTCTCTATTCATTTATAATCTCGTTTTTGTATGAGAAGGAAAACCCTGAAGAAAGACCAGCGATAATCGTTGATTCATCAAATTCTTCTATTTCGAGAAAACTCTCTTTTATGATTGATGCAACCAGAGAAATCCGTGTTATAAAACGGGAGGCTGTTCTTGAAAAAGGGTTTGAGTCAGTCCAAAACGGTGAGGCGGAACTCCTTATATTTATTCCTGAAAATTTTGATTCGCTCGTTAAAAAAGGGGAGCAGTCGAGCATAAAGTTATGGATTCAGAGTGCCAATATGCTGACTTATGGAACTTCCTATCCAGCACTTTATAATGCTTTGAATGCACTCGGAAAAGAGCTGACAATCGAGTTTTTTCTTGATAAAGGAGTTCCTTCAAAATCTGCTGAAAACCGGATTTCTCCAATATTTGTTGATGAAAAACTCCTTTATCATCCGACACTTGCCTACGGAAATTTTCTGGTAACGGGTATTTTTTTAATAGTTATACAGCAGGTTATCCTTATTTCTCTTGCGTTTTCAATTGGACTTCGGCGCGAAAAAGGCTACAACACGCTCCACCATAAATTTCCTTTTACAGCAATCGAAGCAAAGATTTTTGCCCATATCGGCTTTTATATTGCAGGTATTGCATTTATTGTTTTCTTTGTTTTTCCCCTTTTTGGCTGGCATGCAGCATTTCCGGCCGCAATGTTTTTTCTTTTTATTGTTTTTTCTCTTTCACTCGCACCGCTTGCTATTGCAGTTGCCAGCTTTATGAGAGACAGAGTTGAGGCTTTTCAGATTTTAATGTTTGTTTCAACACCTCTTTATATGATTTCTGGATTTACCTGGCCGCTTGAGCAGATGCCTCGCTATCTTCAGATAATTGCTGCCTGTTTTCCGTCAACACCAGCGCTCCAGGCATTAAGGATTTTCTCTGTAAAAAGTGGAGACATATCTCTTGTTATGCCGTATCTAGTTCATATTGCTATTCTTTTTGTTGTTTACCTTTTGATTGCAATTGTTGCTACAAGAAGAAGAATCTGGCTTCCAAAATTACAAAAACTTTTCTTTTAGTGCAATTGCAAAACGATTTTTTTTATTGTTTTGCCTGAGTTCTAATTTGGTATCAATCGTTTCCTTTTGAAATCAAACAACTTTTCAGAAATTCTAAAAATAGATTGACAAACCTAGCAGGTGCTATATAATTCACCAAGAATTTTATTGTGAGGTGGTATTGTGCAAAGAAGAATGTCAAGAATTAGCTATAAAATCGAGGCTGAAATAAAGACTGCAAACAAAGATCTTCATGGTGAGGTTTGTAACCTCAGCCTTAACGGCATGTTTGTCAATATTTCCGATGGTTTTAAGATTGGTGATGAAATCAAATCAACTATCCATCTAAGCACTGTTAATTCAGAAATGTCTCTTAATCTTGCCGGAGATGTTGTGCGAATTGAACCGGAAGGTGTTGCTGTTCAGTTTAAAGGTATTGAACTTGATACTTTCATTCTCCTCCGCAACATTGTTATCTACAACAATGGTAATTCCGACCTTATTGATAAAGAATTTAGAGAGTATATTATCTGGAACTCTTCCCAGCAGCCAGATTCAAAAGCAAACTAACCGTCAAATTTCCGGCATAAATCAGGCACGACAATTGCATAATTGAATCCGAAAAATTGTATAAACTCTTTTTTAGGAGGATATTATGCCAAACAGAATTTCTGGTGTTATCTCAGGAATGGATATTGATGGCCTGATTAATGCGTCTCTTGAGGTTCAGCGACAGCCTATGACAAAGCTGAATGATCAGATGAATTTTCAAAATATGAAAAAAGAGGTGCTTGACGAGCAGATTAAAAACCTGCAAAAGCTCAAGGACAAGACCTTAAAGTTGAAACTTGAGTCAACATTTAAAAATAAAACACTAAATTCTTCTGATGAAAGTATTGCTACTGGTTCTGCAACTATGACTGCGGTTAAAGGGAGCTATTCCCTCAAGGTCAATAATTTGGCGGTTCCTGCAAGAGTTCAAAGTACCTATGCCAGAGCAACAATTTTGAACAGCCCTCCTAACACAATGAATTTACAGAGTATTGCGGGAAGACCTAGCACTAATTTTGAAGGAAAGGTTGATCTTGCTGTTACAACTGCGGGCGCAAATTATATAGCAAGTGCGATTTATAAAAAAGATGGCGGCGGCCAGATGGGAAAATTCGAGACCTCTGTTATTGAATCTGCGACAGTTGACGGAACAATCGGTTCAACCATAACAAGTGCAAATTCTGATTTGAATATGACGGTAAATGGCCGTACTTTTTCAATAAATCTTGAGTATGCTGCTGCAAATCAGACCTCTTTAAAGTCGGTTGCTGCAGATATGGAAAAGAAAATAAATGATTATCTAAATACGCAGGAAGGGACAACTGATGTTGCTTTCGTAATGATTAAGGCCGAAGCAATTAATGGAACAGGCAACGAAAAAATTGCTTTTTATAACCTCAACGACAACTCTTCCACAGGAATAACTTTTAATAGCGGAAATGCAAAAGCACTTCTTGGCTTAAATTCACCAAATTTCACCTCTGTTACCCAGATGAGTGATAAGTGGATTGACGCAAGTCTTACAACTCTTAGAACAAAAATGAATGATTCAACAACTGGCGTGCTTCCAGGCGTTTCTATGGTCGCAAAAACTGGCGAGCAGATGACTGTGGGAACTTCAACTTTGCGCGTTAATTCGCAGCTTAGAACACTTGACAGAATATATCCATCCATAACGGGCGGCAGCGATGTTGCTGATACAAATATTGATTTAAATCAGACACTTGAGAGTGTTGGTTTTAATAACGGCTCACTTGAATATGCTTCTGATAAGAGCGGTTTTTTTACAATTAACGGAGTCAAAGTAAAGATTGGAGACATGACAACTGCAACTGTCAATGATGTTTTGTCAATCATAAATACTTCTGGTGCCGGGGTTACGGCAAGTTATGACTCAACAAATGACCGATTTATTCTTGCTGCGAATGAAAATTATTACAACACAACAATAACGCTTGGAGATGCTGGCGATACAACTAATTTTCTAGCATTATCAAAGATTTCTATTGCTAATGGCGGAACTTTGAATCCAGGAACTGCCGCTGCAACTATTGATCCTGACAGTTTTATAAAAGATGGCGGATTTTCCGAGTCGCCGACAAGCGGAACTTTTTCAATAAACGGGGTTTCTCTTTATGTTGATGTTACAAAAGATACGCTCAATGACCTGATAAAGAGAATTAATACAAGTAACGCAGGTGTTATTGCCAATTATGATACAAATTCCGATAAGTTTGTTTTGAAGGCTGACCCAAATTCTGTTGATACAAATCTTGAAAAAATTGAGCTTGGCGGAACTTATGATTCGAGTAATCTGCTTCAGGTCTTAAATCTCGCATACAATGAAAGTTCAATTACGGGACAGGCACTTTCGGGAAACCGCAGCTCAGACACTGTTGTCTTCAGTAAGGGAACTGGTTCGGAGGCAACTATCACAATTCCAGCAACAATCGGAAGCGGTGCCTACAATTCAACTCCTTTAGCACTAAGCTGGAATGACGGCATTGCTGCCGGAGCACAATTTACAGTAAATACTGATGGAATTACAAATAGTTATACCTGGACGAATAATTCAGGAAGCGCAATTACAAATATTGATTCTTTTATTTCTGCATGGAACACAAATGCAAACTGGTCAAGCGGTACTATTCAGGTTGCAGCAATTAAAGAAGGGACAAATCAGATCCGTTTTGTTAATCGTACTCAAGGAGCTAATAGCGATTTTACAATAACTGAAGTAACGCCTGGGGATGCAGCTGAATTAGGTTTTGTTTCAGGAACGCAGGTCACAAATGGGGCAGGCGCAACCGCAACCGCAGAATATAATGCTCTCAATTTTGCTTTATATATGATGAATAATACAACTGTTAAGGCTAATGCGCTTGTCACAACAGACGGTCAAGGTGGAATCACAGTTAATTCAACAACAGAAGGAACTCAGTCTCTTTTTATAATGACTGATGAGGCTTCTCAGGCATCAAATACAATCAGAGATTATTTTGGAGAACTTGCAGTAAAATCAAGCCTTAAGAAAGGTACAGGAAATCTTGGAAATGATGCGGAATTTACTGTTGATGGTGTCTTTTACACAAGAACAAGTAACAAGGTTGATGATGTAATTGGCGGCGTTGAGCTCAATCTGATGTCAACTTCAAGTACCGCGGTTACAATCACGATTGATAACAAAACTGATGATGCTGTAAATGCAATTGCTGATTTTATTCTTGAATACAACAAACTGCTGGATATATTGAATCCGCCAACAATTTCAACGGAGGATAGAAAATATCTGACGCCGCTTACTCAGGAAAAACTTGATTCTATGAAAACAGCAACCGAGGTTGAGGATTATCAGTCTAAGTTTAAAAAGTTTAGTAGTTATAAGATATTAAGAGAAGAAAGCTCTATTAGAAATATGTATGATTTTTTAAGAAGCGAGCCTAATAAGCCTCAGCTTAATGCAGATCCTGACTACGATATTCTTGTTAATTTGAATATAACGGCAGGTTCTGTTGGCGGTTTTGAGGATTCTAAAAAAGGTTATCTTATTAAGCAGTTCGATCCGGAAAAGCAGACAGAAGAAGAGTACAAGGCAGAGATTGTTGAAGAACTAAAACGAAACTACAAATTTATGGATGTGCTTAAAAAAGATGAGGACAAAATATTTACTTTTTTTGGCAAAAGCTCTGAGGTAGCAGGCGAACAGGGACTTGCAAGAAGAATTGAAGGCAAGGTAAATGATTATATTCTAACTGGTGGTTTTTTGAAAGAGCAGACAAAAGTCAATGGCTATATTGACAAACGACTAAGAACAATGTATGAACAATATCAGCAATATGAAGAGCGAATGACAAAAAGGGAGGAAACCCTCCGAAACAAGTACAATGCAATGGAGCAGAATCTTGCTAGACTTCAGGAGCAAAGCAATCAGGTTGCCCAGAAATTAGGAATTTCCACCGAATAGTAATTGGAGGCTAAGATGGCTCAAGGAAGAGATTTTGAAACCGAATATCTTAAAAGAGAGATAGAAGGAAAGTCAAATATTGAAATTGTTGTTATGATGTATGATGCCGGAATAAAATTTATGAATCGGGCTATACTCTGCATTGAAGAGAAAAACCACGAAAAAACTCACTACAACATAACAAAAGCTCAGGCAATTGTTACAGAGCTTGGACACATGCTTGATATGGAAAATGGCGGTGAAATTTCAAGAAATCTTTTTAATCTTTACGGTTTTATTCAGGATAGGCTTATAAATGCAAATATCAGAAAAGACACGAAAATGGTTAAAGAAGCACTTGAAATCTTTATGAGTTTAAAAGAAGCATGGCACGAAATTTCCCACAAACAAAAATCGGGAGAGTCTGTTGCTGTTCCTGAAAAACCGGAAAAAACACCTCCTCAGCCGGAAGCAAAAGAAGAAGCTAAAGCACCTCAGAATAATGTTCGACCTCTTTTCAAAAATGTTTCCAACGACAAAGACAAGCCTTATAAGCCGTTCAGCGTAAAAGGATAATATCTGTACCTTTCTTTAGAGAAACTTCACTTTGACACGGAAATAGGTTATAAATTCAACCAACAGTGTTTGTGCTGGAATAAATGATGTGAACTGTCAAGAAAGGCAGCAACCGCAACTTACACTAGATTTCGATATATAAATATACGAAATTGTTGGGAGGAAGTGTTTATGAAATATGCAGTTTTGTTTCTGCTTTTTTTCTTTTCTCTGCTTTCTTTCGCACAGGATATCCCTGAAATAAATGTAGATTTATCAAAAAACTCTCTTTTTGATATCAAGACAAAATGGGCTTTTGTCAAAGGCGATTTTGTTTCTCCTGATAAAATAATTTCAGATATAGAATCAGGCAACAGGGGGCGAATAGAATTTAAGAGTTTTCTTGATTCTCAGTTTGACATGATAGATTCAATTGGAACTCTTGCGCTGAAGGTGAATATTTCAGGCAAAGAAAATGGAGTAGGGCTTAAACTTCCTCCGTTTTTTGGTGGCTACAGATTATTTATCAACACAAAAGAGATTGCATCTTTTGGTGAAGTTGGGAAAGATTTATCAACAAAAACCAACAGAAACACAGTTTTTTTTACCCCGGAAATAGAGGCGTTTTATATTGTTATTCACGAAGGTGCGCTTGAAAGTGAATGGGGAATCAACAGTCAGGATATTGTGATTGGTTCAACTGATAAAATTTCAAAATTGCGGGAAAAAGGAGTTGTTTTTGATATTTTTGTTGCTGGCTCGCTTCTTATAATCGCTATTTATCAGATAATTCTTTTTGTTTTCAGAAAAAAAGACAAAACCTCTTTTATTTTTAGTGTTTTTTGTTTTATCTTTTCTGTTAGAACTCTTTTTTTTGGAGAAGCTTTAATTTTCAAATTTTTTAATATCTCTTATTCCACAATTATGCCTATCTCTCTTTCTATTGTAGCGTTGGCAACAATAACAACAGCGGCCTATGTTGCGAGTTTGTTTCCCCATGAAACAAACAATAAAATCAATAATATATGTTACGGCGTTTCTTTTGCTTATATAATTTCCGCAATCTTTCTTCCTGGCGATATTGCGTTTAAACTTCTTGGTTATTATCATGTTTTTGCTTTTTTATCTATAATCTATTTTTGTTCTGAATATGTTTTTGCAATCAGGAAAAGAAGGGATGCTGCAATCCTTTCTCTGGCAGGAATTGTGATATTTTTTCTTTGTGTTATCAATGACATACTTAATTCTCACGGTTTTATACGGAGCGGGCAGATTGCTTCCTACGGACTTGTTGTCTTTGTCGCAACTCAAGCTGCAGTTATTTCTATAAAGATTTCAAAAGCTTACGCAAGAATAGAAGAACTTTCCGCAAATCTTATCCATACAAATGAACGACTTGCAAAAATAGACAAAACTAAAACAGATTTTCTTCATCTTATTTCTCACGAACTGCGAACGCCGCTTAATGGAATAATTGGAATGACTTCTATGATAGAAGATGAATCTGCTTCTGACGAATACAGAGAAAGTATTGATATTATTAAGACTTCTGCTGAAAAACTCCGCCATTTTTCAGAGACAGCGCTTCTTATAACCCAGATGAAAACCAATGCTTTTGATATGGAGTTCCTCCCAAATCCGATTCACGATATAATTAAAGAAAGCGTTGATAAAGTGATAGATAAAATAACAGCAAAATCAATTACAGTTTTAAGAGAGGTTGAGGAATCTCTTCTTAAAATTGATGCTCCGCTTATTGAAAAAGTTGTCGAAGATATAATTGATAATGCGATAAAGCACAGCCCGAAAGGAGCTGAAATCTCAATAAAAGGGAAAAAAGATGAGAGAAATTACATAATTACAATCGAAGATAATGGCGAGGGCTTTTCGCAAAATCTTCTCCACTCAATATTTGAGCTTTTTTCATCTCAAGATATTGCTCATCATCACGAAGGGCTTGGGCTTTCACTTGCAGGAGCCAGACTTATTATGGATGCTCACGGCGGAACAATAAAAATAGAGAATAAGCAGGAATCAAGAGGTGCTAGAGTATCGTTAATATTCTGATTTTTACCAGTTTTTGAATATTTTCATGAGTTGTCCTTTCTGCATAAGTGCAAAAAAATCCATGCTCCAGGCAATAGAAACATGAATAATTACACCGCCATATATTGATTTTGTCCGTAGAGCAAGGGTGCCTAATGCTGCACCTGTAATAATTGCGCCAAAAGTTTCGATTGCCGGTTTGTTGAAATGAATCATAACATAGGGAATTGTCATGAAAAATATTGCATAAGAACCCATATATCTGGCAAGTGCAAAAAGAAGAAAACCTCTGAAAAAAAACTCAAGCATTAAAAACTGAAGTCCATAAGCACCTTCCCAGATTAAAATCTCGCGGATTGAAGAAATCTCTTTATAAAACGGATACATATCAAGAAATGGTTTAGAAAACGAAACAAGGTAAACCAGAGGCAGAACAACAAAAAACATCACAACATAAAGAAGATGAATTTTGTGGCTTTCGGGCATGTGAAAACCATAATCTCTGACATTTTCCTTGTAAATAAACTTGATAACCAGATATGGGAAAAGAAAAAAATTAATAACATTAAAAATCGCCCAGTAAAAATATCCCCAAAGATTCGGATACGGTAAAGAGCTGAAAAATTTGTTTACGCTATCAAACGAACAGATAAAATCTACTTTTCCGTAGTAATTTGCAACAATCAGGTTTATTGCGGCAATAATAAAAACAATAAAAACCTTCATGTTGAAGGAATTTTCCTTTTTATAGTCGCGGTCTATTTGTTCCCATTGTTCAATTGTAAGCCAGATTATTATGCTTTTTAATTTTTCAACCATTTTAAATCCTAAAAATAAAGACTCCGCTGATGTTAACAATTAATCGTCTGCAGGCAAGAAAAATATACAAAACATCAAACTCCCTTAAACTTCTACAAAAAATTGACCTTGATAATTCTATTTATTATGATTCAATCGCAAATTAATTCTTTAGGAGAACAAAATGAAAGATCAAAGACTCGAAAAACTGGCAAATCTTCTTGTAAATTATTCAACAAAGGTTCAGCCTGGCGAAACAGTTTTTATTATGTGTGATGCAGTTGCAGAACCTTGGGCTGTTGAAGTTGCAAAAGCTGCGGTAAAAGCTGGCGCGCATGTTGAAACAATGCTCACTTCCCAGGAAGTTGCCGAAGCAAAACTCAAATACTGCACAACAGAACAGCTCCAGAAAGGTAACACAATTCTTGAAACAATGCTTGTAAAAGCTGATGTATGGCTGACAGCGTGGGCAAACAGAAATACAAAGGTAAATTCCGCGATTGATTCAGAGAAAATCAAGCTTAACGCAATCGGCCAGAGTGCATGGCGCAAAATTTATTCAGAAAGATGCGGAAATGGCTCGCTCAGATGGTGCGGAACCCAGTTTCCGACCTATTCTGACGCTCAGGAAGCATCAATGAGCCTTTCTGATTATGAGGATTTTGTTTACGGTGCAGGACTTCTTGACAAGGAAAATCCGGCAGAAGAATGGAAAAGAGTCAGCGCAGAACAGGAAAAATGGGCAAAATGGCTTGATACCAAAAAAGAGCTTCACATTATTTCAGAAGAGACAGACATTAAAGTCGGAATCAATGGCAGAAAATGGATAAACTGTGACGGCAGAGTCAATTTTCCTGACGGCGAAGTCTTCACATCGCCGGAAGAAACAAAGATTAACGGCATAATATCATTCAGCTTTCCAGGCATTTACGCAGGAAAGGAAATTGAAGGAATAAAGCTTGTTATAAAAGAGGGCAAAGTTGTTGAAGCAACCGCAAAAAAAGGGGAGGATTTACTCAGAGCACTCCTTTCAACAGATGAAGGGGCAAGCTATTTCGGCGAAGTCGCAATCGGCACAAACTACGGAATCGAACGATTCACCAGAAACATGCTTTTTGACGAAAAAATCGGCGGCACAGTTCACATGGCAATCGGCAACTCAATGCCTGATGCTGGCGGCCTGAACCGTTCATCAATCCACTGGGATATGCTTTGCGACATGAGAAACGGCGGAAAAATCTTTGCTGACGGAATTCTTTTCTACGAAAACGGCAGGTTTATTGAGAGCGTTTTAGGTTAAGCAGTTCACATTTCTCAATTGCCAGGAATACTGCCAACAAAATCCAAAAAAATTGACACAACTTTGTTTTAACAGCATGATAAAAGAGCTTTGAGTTGAATCATATTTAATCGGGGTGACAAAATGAACGATATCGAAATAGCTTCAAAAGCAAAATTAAAGCCGATTGAAGAAATTGCCGAAAAAGCGGGACTTTCGAAAGATGAAATTTCGCCGTACGGCAGATATATTGCGAAAATAGAGCCTCATGCGCTTAAAGATAAGCCATTGAAATCAAAGATGGTTTTAATCACTGCAATGACGCCGACTCCCGCTGGCGAGGGAAAGACAACAGTTTCAATCGGACTTAGTGAAGCCCTCAACAAAATCGGCAAAAAATCAATTGTCACACTCCGTGAGCCGAGTCTTGGCCCTGTTTTTGGAGTTAAGGGCGGAGCAACAGGTGGCGGCTACTCACAGGTTTTGCCAATGGCTGAAATAAATCTTCACTTCACAGGCGATATTCATGCAGTAACAGCAGCCCACAATCTTCTTTCCGCTCTTGTTGATAACGAGTATAGCCGCGAGCACAGGGCTTGTCTTTTGCCGCGGAATGTTTTGTGGAATCGTGTTATTGATATGAATGACAGAGCACTCAGAAATATTGTGATTGGTCTTGGCAAACAGGCCGGAATGATTAGAGAAAGTAGATTTGAAATAACAGCCTCATCCGAAATTATGGCAATCCTGGCTCTTAGCCGTTCGCTTGAAGATCTGAAAAAACGACTCGGCAGGATTATTGTTGCAGAATCCTCAGATGGAAAGCCGATTTATGCAAGTGATTTCAAGGCAGAAGGCGCGCTCGCAATACTTTTAAAAGATGCGATAAAGCCTAATCTTGTTCAGACAATTGAGGGAAATCCGGCAATAATTCATGCCGGCCCGTTTGCAAATATTGCGCATGGCACAAATTCAATCGCAGCCACAGAAATAGCCAGAAAACTGGCTGATATTGTTGTGATTGAGTCTGGTTTTGCAAGTGATTTGGGGGGCGAGAAATTTTTTAACCTTGTTTCCCGTCAGCAGGGAATGACTCCGCCAGACGCTGTTGTTATAGTCGCGACAGTCAGAGCTTTAAAATATCATGGCGGTGTTTTGAAAAAAAATCTTGCCAGCAGTAATGTCGAAGCTGTTGGAATTGGATTCCCAAATCTTGCGAAACATATTGAAAACATGAAATCTTTTGGCCGTCCGGTGTTTGTTGCGTTAAATACTTTTGCAACAGACACAGATGAAGAAATCAAAAAAGTTGTAGAGCTTGGCGCGATTTCCGGCACAGAAGTTTTTCCTGTAACTGTTTGGAGTGATGGAGGAAATGGCGCGATTTCGCTTGCTGGAGCAGTCTTTGAAGCTGTGCAGAAAGATTCAGGTGAAGTTAATTTTACCTACAACTGCGAAGATTCAATTCCTGAAAAAATTGAGAAAGTTGTGACAAAAATATATGGCGGCGCAAAGGTGGTAATACCTAGAGCTGTTGAGCGGAAAATAGAGCTGATTTCATCGTGGGGTTATGGTAAGCTCCCGATTTGTATGGCAAAAACACAGTCCTCACTCTCAGATAACCCAGATCTTATTGGCCGGCCTGAGGGTTTTACAGTTGAAATTAGAGATGTGAAGGTAAACGCAGGTGCTGGTTTTGTTGTTGTTTTTACAAGCGATATTATGACAATGCCAGGGCTTCCGCCAGAGCCTGCAGCTTATTTGATGGATATTTCAGAACATGGCGAAATTAAAGGACTTTTCTGATGTCAGAACGATTTGCTTTTTTAAATGAACAGTGTTATCCGAAAAATCCGAAGTGGGAAAATTCTATCTCAAGAATAAAGCCGCTTTTTATGAAGCCGGATGATGTGAGAACAGAATTCTCCAGAGATTACAACAGGATACTTCATTCCAATGCCTATCGCAGATTAAAGCACAAGACCCAGGTTTTTTTTGCGACCAGAAACGACCACATCTGCACCAGAATCGAGCATGTAACCCATGTTTCATCAATAAGTTACTCAATTGCCCAGTATTTCGGACTCAACACCGAGCTTGTTATGGCGATTGCGACAGGACACGATTTGGGACACGCACCTTTTGGTCATGCCGGAGAGATGGAGCTTTCAAAAATTTTGAAAAACGAGACTGGCGGGATGTTCTGGCATGAAAACAACAGCCTTAGATTTGCCGATTTTATTGAAACTTTGGCTGATCCTGAAAATAATGAAAGAAATCTGAACCTTACATACGCAGTCAGAGATGGAATAATCTGTCACTGTGGCGAGGTTGATGAAAAAGGGGCAATGCCAAGAGATGAGTTTATTGATTTGCATTCTATTGACCGGCCAAATCAGGTTTTGCCTTACACCTGGGAAGGATGCGTCGTGAAAATTGCCGATAAAATCGCATACTTAGGTAGAGATATCGAAGATGCGATAAAGCTTGGCATACTTTCGGTGCATGAGCTTGAAAAGCTGAATTCAATCCTGAAAAAATATAAAATCTCAAAAAAAGGGGTTTCAAATTCATTCCTGATTAACCATTTTGTTATGGATTTATGTAGAACCAGCTCTCCTGAAATCGGAATAATGCTTAGTCAGAAATACCGCGAACTTATAGATGAAATCAAAAAATTCAACTATGAAAACATATACTTCCACAAAAGAATTGAAAACTACAAAAAATACATCGCACTTGTTATCAACTCTCTCTTTGATACTCTCTATTCCTTTTATAGCGATATCAACGATTTGAAATCATTGATGAAAAACCAGGGCAGACATTACCCGAAACTGGCTAAACATTTTTACGACTGGTTTAAAGAGTATTCTGAATCTAAAAACGGAGAAACGCCACTTTACAGAAAAGATTGCAGAAATGATTTTGTAAGAGCTGTAATTGATTTTATCTCGGGAATGACAGATCAATACGCGCTTGACTCTTACTCTGAACTTATAAGTTTTTGAATTAATTCAGTGAGTTATCTTAATTATAGCGACAGTGCCATCCTGCTGAAAAGTGCATTTATAAATAACAGAATTTTAGACTACAATTCTGAAAAAAACATTTTCAGGCTAATCCCTGAAAAAAAAAGTGAGGAAGAAATTCTTTTCCGTCCTCCGCTGGTTTTTCCAGACTTTGATAGAAATTTCTCCAGTTTTGAGGAACTTGAAAAACTTTCCATAAAACCGAACTATCTCATCATACTGCTCCGTGCAGATTCGTGCTCAATCGGCTATTTTGAAAAATGCGAAATGACTCACCACAAAGTTCTTTCAGCCTACATGACACGGAAAAAACAGGGCAAATCGCAGCTTACCTACCTTAAAACAAAGGGAAAATCAAGAGCAGGCTCAAGAGTAAGATTAAGAAGCAGTTTTAACTTTTTTGATGAAATTGCCGACAAGATAAATGAATGGCAAGTCTCTGATTTCGCTGACAAAATCTTTGTTTATACACCTGTCGCCCTTAAACAGTATCTTTTTAGCGAAGATTCAGAGCTCCCATTTTCAAGAGATGATTCGCGGATAAGAAAAATCCCGTTTTCAGTAAAAACCCCCTCTTATGACGAACTTGTCAGAATCAATTTTCTACTTTCAAATGGAGAGTTGTTCTAATTTTTAGGTTTGTTCAGGCTGGGTCGCAATCAGAATTTTTCCAGATCTTTTTTGTGAGGAAGCAGTTTTTCCATCATATCTTTCCAAATTCTTTGGTGAGAGCTCATTTTAAGAAGTCCTACATAGTCAGTGTCAACGGTTGATGTGTCGTAATCATTGATGTTTTTGGCATTTGAGGTCATGCCATTTGCAATATAGACAGAGGTAAGGGTGCTGAAGCTGGAGAGCGGTGTCTTCTCGGGATAATGGTGAAACGCAACTGCTTCAAGTATGGAATCAGGAAAATTCCAGAGACCAAGAAGATATGCGCCAATCTCAGCATGGGAAGTTCCGAGTATTTTGTATTCAGCTTCAACGCCGGAGCACTTATGTTCTTTTATATATTCAAGTTTTTGTTTGTTAAAATCAGGGAATTTAAGAAGAACAAGCTTTCCTATATCGTGAAGCATTCCTGCGGTAAAGGATTCTTCAATCATTTTTGGCATTTTTCGCTCGTAAGAGGTGAGCTGTTTTGCCAGATGTCCGGTAAGCTGAGAGTGCGTGTTGAAATCGCTGAAAGAAAACGGCATGTTAGGTATGTCGCCATAATACGAGAAAAGTTTTTCCTGAATCACAATAGCTTTGAGTGCCTCGATTCCAATATATGAGATTGCTCTTGTCGGATCCATGATTTTTGTGGGAAGGCTGAAATAGGCTGAGTTGACAAATTTAAGAAGTTCAGCAGTCATTGCAACATCTTCTGAAATTATTTCAGCAATATTTCTTATGTAGCAATCTTCTTTTTCGAGTTCATTTTTTAACTTCAGATATATATCCGGCATAGTGGGAAGCTCTGTTATTTTTGAAAGGGTCTGAATTAGGTTGTCATCTGATAATATCTTGTGAAGATTGAGTGTTTTCTGAATTACAAAAAGAAATTCTCTTGATCCAAATGGCCTTTTTATAATTTCATGGGCATATTTTCTTAGATCTTTTTCGGGAACATCAGACGATTCATTGTAGTAGATAATTCTTGCAGTATTTGGATATTCAGATTGTATTGAGCCAATAAAGTTCTCACTGTTTGAAGAGGTCAAATCGTACGAGATGCAGAGTATGTCTGCATGATGTTGATGAAGAAATGATGATGCCTCAACTGTGTGATCAAAATAATGGAGATTCCAGACTGACTCCATATTATGAAAAATATGCCTTATTTCAGCCAGGATTTCAGAATTGTCCTCAATAAAAACAATCGTGTTTTTCATGAAAATACCTCAATAAATATTAGTCTCATAAATATACAACACATAAGGATTTTTGCAAAAATAATTTTTGAGTTATTTTCTTATTAAAGCTATTCCTTTCTGTCCATCCATAACAACATGCAGCGGTTTTTCAGATGAGGCATGAATAAAATATTTGGTTTTTTTATTTACCTTGAGACTGTTGAGGAAATTCCAGTCTATAAAACTCTCCCTCGAATTAAAAGGAATCGTAAAATAGCCAATATTCATCGAAGTTATGTTGTGAAAAAAATGGGAGCCTAATGATGCGTCAATCTGGAAATCGGGAAGAGCAGTTTCAACAATAACTTTTGCGTTTGAAATCTGGTCAAAACTCACGGGAATTCCGAGCCATCTGTCTCTTGTTCCCCATCTGCCGGGGCCGATAAGTATATATTTTTTCCCGTTTTTTGATGCCAGATTGTTCAGATATGCAATTTCATCTCTCATTTCAAGCGTCGCCGATTTGTCAAAAATAGCATTGTCTGTGAAGATAACATCGTAAATATCTTCAATAAAACCGTTTCCCATCCCTTTTTCTGTAAAAAGGAGAAGCTCATCTTTGACAATATTTTCTCTTTTAATTGTGCATAAATCTCTGTTTTGGATAAGAGGCTTGAGCTGAAGAAGATAGAGAGAAATTCTTCCTGATTTATCTTCCTCAAGATTTACTGCAAACTCTATTTCAACAGGCGTTCCCATTGCGTGTTCACAGATTGAAAGTATTGATTGAATTGCTTTTGCAAGAGGATATTTTTCATACTTCAGGATATTTGCAAAATTAATAATTCGTGTTCCTTTTGCGCCAAGTCCAGCCTTAAGCCTGCTATCCTGATAATCAAAAACAGAAGCTAAATCAGCGAGTCTGCCATGTTTTTCCGCATCAGAAATATCAAGCTTTCTGTAACAGGCATCTTCTCCTTTTTCAAGATTTATTCCATTTAGTGATAAATCAATCGCGTAAAAATAACGCTGCGAAGATTCTATCTGATGTTCCGGTGAAACAATATCAAGTTTCGGATAAGTTGGCGAAAATCTGAATGCCTGCTCTCCCTCTGCGACAAAACTTCCGAGCCCCAACGCCATAACACACATGCCATCTGTTGGATTTATATACGAAACCGGATAGTAGTTGTAACTCTGTGCAATTCCTGAGATATCTGGATAAAAAACATCGCTGGATATTCTGCCGACAACTTCCTGAAGAATAACTGCCATGCGCTCTTCTTCAATTTTGTAATTAACCGCATTAAAGTAAGCTTTTGATTTTTCTGAAAAAATAGATGCAAAAACCAGTTTTATAGCATCGCACAGCTCTTTTAATCTGATTTTTATATCTTGATTGTTGTTTGGTAAAAGGTAGGTTGAATAAATTCCAGCAAATGGCTGCGTCAGCATATCTTCAAAAAGCCCTGATGAACGGACAGCAACAGGAACTTTTACGCAACTGAGGTAAATCTCAAGCTTTTTCATGATGTTATCTGATAACTCACAATTCATGAAAAGCTTCTCTATCTGTGAAAAATCCTCTTCGTAATAAATAATATCCTGAAAATTATGTGTTTCGATAAAATGATTGAATTCATCAATTCCAATTATTGCTGTTTGAGGGATTCTAACTTTTATTCCATCCATTTCGTTGGCTAAATTTGTCTGTTCAAGAAGGGAGTTTATAAAAGTAAGGCCGCGTCCTTTGCCGCCAAAAGAACCTTTTGCGACTCGAAGGATAACGCCTTGCCGACCAATCAGAGATTCATCAAAATTAACAATTTTTCCGCGGAGTTTTGAGTGTTTCAGATTTTCAAAAATTGAAATAATAAAGCTCCGCAGCTCTTCATGCGTTTTGAAATCCTCAACCCTGGATGGCCTTAAAATTTTTGCAAATTGAATCTCTCCTCTAGCCATAAGCCATGCAGAAAAATGATTTCTTGATGCGTGATAAACTATTGTTTCTATTGGTATATTTTTAAGTAAAAGCTCAAATTCCTCCATATTTCCGGCACTTGCAACAGGATTTGCGTTAATATCCCGGAAAACAAATCTGCCAAATCCTAGATTTTCGCCAATAAAAGCCCTGAGTTCAAGAGCTAGACTGTCGGAATTCTTATTAATGCAGTTTATCCCGATTTTTTCGGCTTCTACCAGATTTTCAAAGTCTGAACTTTGCAGCAGCGCAGGAATATCGCTGTTTACTGATTTGACAAATTTTATAAAATCAATACCTGCTTTCGGGTCAATCACGCCGTTTCTACAATATTTCACATCAGAAATCACGCCAATAATAAAATTCTCATACTCCTCAAAAATCTTTTTTGCAGAATCAAAATCAGATGCAAGAAGAATCTTTGGTCTTGCCCTCATTCTGAGAATTTTCAGCATCTCATCTGTCGTTTCCTCAGCAATCAGAGCCTGTGTCTGTTTCATAATTTCCATATATAAAACAGGCAGATAGCGCGAATAATATCTAATGCTGTCTTCAATCAGCAAAATAACGCGAACCATCCCGATATGAGTATCTTTTGCCACATTTTTTTTGTCTTCAATATACTTTATAATGGCCAGAAGCGTTGAGGAGTAACCGTTCCAGACAAAAACGCGGTCAATATCCTTTTGATTGTTGTTAAATAGTGTGAAGTTTCCAATAGTTGCGTTGCTGTTTAAAAGAAGGATTATTGGCATGTCGGGGAAATCTTTTTTTATCTTCTCGGCCAGATTAAGTGGTGCTTCAGCATCAATTCCGGCCATTATAATAACCATATCAAAATGTTTTGACGACAGTTTTAAAAGAGCTGTTTCAGGGGTTGAAGCTCTTGTAAATCTTGGTGCTGAAGATAGATTAAGATGGTAATATTCCTCATAAATTTGCTCGGAAAGCTGACCATCCTGCTCGAGAATAAAAGAATCATACAGCGTTGCAGCAAGAAGTATTTCCTGAACCTTTTCCTGCATAAGATCGTGAAAAATTTCTCTATCAGATTTGTGCCTGTCAAAAATCTCACTTATTTCCTGAAATTGCAAAGATAACTCCCTGAATTATTTGAAAGAGTCTCTATATGACTGAGCAGGAGCATCCTGACTCATCGGATGAATTATTTTTTATCAAATCGCTATCAAGCTCTGTTTCAGCCTCTGCTTCGACATCGTTTGTAGCTTCATTGTCTGAATGTACGCCGCTGTCTTTATCTTCAAGTGTGACCTCTGTATCGCTATCATTAGCTGTATTGTCTAAATCAGTAACAATTTCAGCGTCAGAATCGGAGGAGACAACATTATCATCATCGTTTAAAGCAGGTTCATCAGAAAATTCGCAAAGCCCTTTTTCTGTGTTGCAAATTGTTCCTTTGACGCAATCTTCATTTTTTTTGCACAAACCGCCGCAAGTTCCATCAACCGCACTTTGAACAAGTTTGCCAGCATTAAGAATTCCATAACCAAAGCATGGCGAATGGGTACGCGGTTCATCGAGATAACTATCTGTTTTGTTTGACCAATCACCTCTTAAACAATCATTTTCAGTTATTTCTCCCGATGTTTTAACACACTTTAATACATCTGCAAACGAAATGTTGGG
>CAZISX010000001.1:50584-51060 GCA_964542005.1 uncultured Spirochaetales bacterium | reverse complement strand
AGAGGTTCCTCTGAAATTCCGAATATAATCAGCAACTTCCAGTCCTGGAATTTTTGCCATATATTGATCTGTTCCATCGCTTGCGCCAAATTTACCGGAAATGTCTGTCGAAAAATTACCCTCCATAGCAGCTATATCAATACTGTCGCCATAATTTGAGTAAGAACTCTGGAATGCTTTCCCGCCATCAATTGCGGAAACGACCAGAGTGTCGGGATTTTTAAGATGTCCCTGAAGCGAGGTTGGACATGCGTTGTTACCGGCAGACCAGACAACAATTGAGCCAAGCCCGTTTCTCCCTTTTGTTTTTGCGTAATTTACAGCCTCATTTACAACTTCGCTGAATGGAGTTTCGATGCAGTTGTTTTTATCATCTACGCCCCAAGGTCCCCAGCTATTATTTATTACAGAGGCACCATTATCAACAGCAGCAGCAAATGAATCAAAAATTTTCTCGGTATCTTCATAGATTGTAC
>CAZISX010000001.1:44424-50574 GCA_964542005.1 uncultured Spirochaetales bacterium | reverse complement strand
TCTATCAGTCTGATTGGAATTATTCTGCAATTCCAGCTCATTCCGGCAATTCCCATGTTGTTGTTTGTTACAGCCGCGATAATTCCGGCAACAGAGGTGCCGTGGTAACAATCTGCAAAATCGTTAATATCTGTTACTGTCGGACTTCCATCGCCGGTAGAATTTAAAATATCAATCCCTTTGTCAAGATTCGCTTTTAAATCCGGATGGTTAAGATCAATTCCTGTATCAATTACAGCAACCTTGACATGAGTGTCGCCTGTCTCAATATTCCATGCAGTCGGCACAGCGTGCATCTCTTCAAAAAGATGAACCTGAACCTGATTCGTGTAGACTGTGTCATTTGGCGCAACTTCATTTAAAGCAATCGGCTGACTCATTATTGGTTCAGACCATGAAATAACCAAGCTTTTTGAGAGTCTCTCTGCAATTTTAAAAGGATTCTTGCCGGATGGAATTTTTGCTATAAAAAACGGGTAGTTGCCATATCTTTTTGTAATTGTCAGTCCTGCGGAAATTGCCTCGGATTCACACTTATTTATCGCAGTTGAATTAATGCACTTTATGCCGATTTTCCCAGTTAAATAAAGCGGGTAGCCGTTTTTGTATTTAACAACAGGCCATTCGGATTTGATGTTTTTTACCTCACTAAATAAAACAGGTTTTTTTAACCGGTCAAGGTAAAAAAAATCTTTTGCAAAAAGTGTTGAGAAGGAGAACGAAATAAAACATAAAAAACAGAGTAAAAACTTAAACATATTTCCTCCTGAAAATAAAAACCAATAATTACAAAGGATTAAAGAAGCGTTAAATCGCCTTTTTTCTCAAGATATTCGGTGATTTTTCTGATTTCCTGATGGTCGGCGAGGTTAGCGGAAAGCATACAATCTTCAGCTACAATAATGAATTCTCCGGTTTTCCGGAAAACAAAAAATGGCTTGCTGCTTAGATTAATAACAAGATTTCCGGAAGATTCCACAAATTCAGCGTTTCCTTTTGCAGCATTGCCGTTACTGTCTTTCCCGAGTAATTCATAGTAGGAAAGCCAGCTTCCAATATCATTCCAGCCAAAATCTCCTTCAATTGTGAAGATTTTCTTTTTGGTTTTTTCCATTATTGCGTAATCTATTGAGATTGATCTAATTGAATTATAAGTATCGAAATCTATTGAAGAAAAGTTCTTGATTTTGGCAACTACACTCCAGATGTCAGGGTTGATTGATTCCATTTCTGAAGCCATAAGTGCCTGATTAAAAAGAAAAATTCCACCATTCCAGAGGTAACCTCCGCTTTTAAGGAATGATTCTGCACGGGTAGAATCAGGCTTTGCCTCAAACTTTTCAACATCGTAAATAAAATCAGATACTTCTTCCGATTTTTTGATATATCCATAGCCTGTTTCAGCCCTTGTCGGAGTAATGCCTACAGTTCCGATTGTATCAGGATTTTTATCAACAAAAAGAAGTCCCTTTTTTAAAATATTTCTGAATTCATCAGTATTTTCAATGTAATGGTCGGCCGGCAGAACAACAATTTTGTTTCCTTGGCCATATTCTTTTTCTATAAATTTCAAAGCAAGAGCAATACACGGAGCTGTGTTTCTGCCCGCAGGCTCAAAAAGAACCTTCACGCCTGAATATTTTGCTGCATCAAGCTCAATATGTTTTTTCTGTTTTATCGAAGAAACAACAATGATTTTATTTGTGAGAGGTAAAACCCGCTCAATAGTTTCCTGAAGCAGTGTTTTTTCTGAAAAAAGTGCAATTGACTGTTTCGCCCTGTTTTCTCTTGATAAAGGCCAGAATCTTTTACCGCTTCCGCCAGCCATAATAACTGCAATAAACATTATCTTCTCCCATACTCATCATCATAGCGGACAATATCATCTTCTCCGAGATAATCGCCCTGCTGGATTTCAACAATATGCAGACCTTTTTTACCGCCTTCTGCGCGGTGTTTCTGCTCCTTTTTGATTACAAACATATCGCCTTTTGCTGCATCAAAAGTTTCATCTCCGACAGTGATTTTGCCATCACCATCAACAATAGCCCACACCTCTTCTCTGTGTTTATGTGTCTGAAGGCTGAGCTTTTCTTTTGATGCGACATAGAAGTGTTTCACCTTGTAACTGTCTGAAATTTTTAATGTTTCCCAATATCCCCAAGGTCTTTTGTCCATTTTTTTCTTGTTGTTTACTATTGACTGATAAAGACGGATTGTGTCGTCAGCCATCTTGGAAAAGAAAAAGTAGCGACATGCAAAACTGTGGAGTTCATCCCTCATTTTCTTTTCAGTTGTAATTTTCTCTTTCATACTTTTGAAAAGTTCAGGAAGCTGATCGAAAGAATTCACATGAAGAAAGTCCGGGTAAAATTTCTTTTCAAAAGGTGAGTTTATTATAAAAACCGGAATACCTTTTGACATAATTTTAAGGGGAAGAAGGTCTATCTCTTTTTCCGGATCAGTTTCGGTTACTCCCAAAACAAAATTCAGACTCTCTGCAAAAGAGATGTTGAAACTCTCTTCTCCTTTTTCAAGCGTTCCTGAAGCGCGCAGTTTTATGAAATAATTAGCATCAGGAATTATTTTTGAGATTTCTTTTTTGGCATTAACTATAAATTCTCGAGTTGATGCAAAAATTATTACATTTTTGCTTGAGTATGAAAACTCATCTTTCGGCATTTCAATAACAAAGCCTGGAAGAAGCTCCTGGTGAGGAATGCTGTGCGAAAATTTAATGTTTGTGGTTACTTCAAGACCCGGTTCTTCCATTTCAGGAATAAGATTTTTGAGTTCATCTGATTTTCTCTCAAAATTGAGGGTAACAAGAAGGGTGTTGGGAAAATAACTTCTGAAAATAAGAGGCAGCTCCGAAAAAGAGTGAATCAAATCAGCCCGTTCAATAAGAGCTCTGTTTTTTTCAAGAAAACTCTTCACATCCTTAAGCGGCATCTCTGAAATATCTGTCTGATGAAGAGGAAGGATAGTTGTCTCAATATTTTTGTTTCTGATTGGAACTTCTTCTTTAAGACTTTTTATCATTTCAACTTGCTGCTGAAGGAAATAAAACGGTAACTCACCTTTATACGGGGTAATTAACAACACTTCCATACTGGCTCCTGTTTTTATAAGTTTAGCGCACTAATATACAACAAAAGATATAAGGAAGTCAAAAATATTAAGAAAGATAATGAGTTGTTGCGGCAATAATGAAATAAAACCTTGCCATTTAATGTCGAGAATTATTTTTGACTTAAAAAAGTTAGGAAAACCATTGCCATGCAAGGAGACATGACTAAAATTTTTCTAAAATAAATCTTCCTCAGATAAATTTCATTCTTTTTATTATTCTGATATAATTCTCGAAACAATTTTCATGAGGTTTTTTATGAGTGCATTTAATATTTTCAATCTTGTTAATGATATGGCTCCGGAAAAAAGCAAGGAGCTGATTGAGTTTATCCTGACTTATGGCAGAAGAACAAATTATGAAAGAGATGCTGTTGTTGTAAATGAGGGCGATGTTTCTGATAGTGTTTTGATTATTCTTGACGGAATTGTTGAGGTTTTGAAAGAAGAGGTTACGGGCGAAAAAATCATTATAGCCCAGCTTGGAAAAGGTTCTATAATTGGTGAAATGGGTATTTTTCTCAACAAAAAAAGAAGTGCAACCATAAAGGCAAAAACCGATATAGTTGCAGCAAAATTCACCTATTATGCGTTTCTTACAGCTGCGTCACAGCTTCCTGAACTTATGCTTCGACTTTTAAAATCACTTTCCCAGAAACTTGATGATATGAGTTTGAAATTTGCCCAAACTATTGATTCCAAACTTCTTTTTGTTGTTGGACTTTATATTATTGAAAAAAGAAAAGGGACAGCTCATGACAGAATTAATGTTGCTCTTGATATTCAGAGTGTTATGAAAGAAACAGGGCTTGAAGAATATAAGATTTACACTGCAATCAACAAGTTCAGCTCTCTAAAAATTATAGACGGTTTCAGTGCTGAAAAAAATGCGATAATTTCTTTTGATGTAGATATTCCCGAAATGTTGAAGTATCTCAAATCTATCTCTTATGTTTAGTTTTGATGGAGTCAATATGAAAAAAATATGCTATGCGATTTTCTTTCTTTTTTCTATTTTTACACTTTCCGCAGAATCATATTATCCCGATATTACTCTTAAATACGATAATGGCGATGATATTGCTGATAATGTTTTGGGAACAGGAACTCCTATAAACGGCGCATGGTTTTCCAACAGTTTTGACATCCCTTTTGAGCCGCCGTGCAAACTTATTAATACCTCTTTTTATGCAAGTCGAAGCGGGCTTGTTACCTTCAGCAGAGTTGTTGTTGCGCCGCCCGATTATTCAAAAGACTTAAATGGCAATGCGCCTGATTTGGTAAATACTCTTTTTGATGCCTCAAATTTCTGGCAGGCATCGGGAATGAATCTGATAAATCTGAATGAGGCGGTCTACACCGGTGTTCCTCGGATTATTACAGCTCTGCGCTTTCCCGAATCAACAGCAATAAAAATTGGGCTTGACAACAATTCACCGTGGGCAAAAAAAAGTTTTCTCTCTTTTGCTGATTATACAACTCCGCCAACCGGTGCAGCAATAAACAACAATTTTATTATGAGAATGGCGGTTCGTCCTATTTTTTACATCAAAAAAAGTGAGACACAACCCTCTTTTGCAAGGATTGGCGCGCTGAAAGAGCGGGGATTTGTGTTCAAACTTTTTTCAGGCAGAGAGAGTGTAAAAGTTAATTCTCTCACATTTTCATACCAGCAGGACGGCGTAAGCACTCTTTTTGCGAAAGCTCACCTCTATCTTGACCAGAATAGTGATGGAATAATTGATACAGACGACACCAGAATCGCTGAAACCACAGATATTTCGGCCGGAACAATTAATTTTGATTCGCTAAATCTGAGTATTGGGCAATTTACCATGAAACACTTTATTCTGGCAGTTGATCTTTTAGGCTCGATTGATGACACCAGCTTTTTCAACATAAAAATTGCTGCGGCAAATGATGTTTCAGCAATTTCCGGCGTTTCGCAAAGTTCTGTTTTGCCCTATCTTCATCAGGCAGAGAGCGGAAATGTTTACCTGAAAGGAAGTTATGATATTGCAAAACTTCCAAAACCTTCAGGAAAAACAGTGAAGTATAATGATAAAAACATTGAGGTTTTAGGCTTTTCTGTAAATGCTCATGCCGAAGATGTCACAATCATAAATCTTCCTGTTTTTATTCAGGGAGCAATTTCGGCAAATGATGATGTTGAAAAAGTGATGCTTTTTGAGGATAAGGGGATAATTGGAGTTTTAGATGGCTCAGATGTTGAGGTGGCTCCTGCCGCAAACTTTCCGCTCGGCTCACCCCGCGCACTCTTTAATCCTGGCAATTTAACGGTAAATGCAGGAGAATCAAGGAGTTTCCTTGTAGTTTTATCATTAAATGGTTCCGCAACAGGCGGCGACAACTTTTCATTAATGATAAATCCAGCTTATATTGAGGCAGAAACAACTGCAGAAGAAACCGAGGCAGCACTAGGGGATGAGTTTTCATCCGATATTTTCACAGTTGCAGGAAGGTTAAGCGCGGCAAAACTTGATTCAACACCAGCCTCAATCCTTGTTTCAAAAGGTGAGAGCGCAGATATTCTTTTCTTTTCTCTCAAATCAGAGGGCGAGGCTGTCTACCTGAAATCATTCGATTTTACAGTCAATGGCGATACAGATTCACTTTCAAGCGTCCAGATTTTTGAGGATAAAAACAAAAACTCAATATTTGATGGCGGCGATATTGTTCTGGCGGAAGCATTAGCCGCAAATCCTCTGTTATTTAAAGATCTTAACTATCTTGTTTCTGCTGACAAGGAGACCTGGTTTGGTGTAAATGCTACTTTCTCCAACTTGATTTCTGGAAGCTCTTCATTAAATCTTGTTATGACTGCTCTTGGAGCAACCGGATCAGGCTCATCTGTTTTATTTAATGCTGACGGACTGCCTATTTTGTCTGGAAACATTAATGGTATTGGAGTGTTAAGTGTTGGTCTTGGCACAAAAACCCCAACAGAGAAAATCCTTCTTCCTGGCGCAAAGTTTGAGCCGCTGATGCAGCTTTTCTTTA
>CAZISX010000001.1:33384-44281 GCA_964542005.1 uncultured Spirochaetales bacterium | reverse complement strand
TGTTTTTGCTGTTGAAAAAATTGATTTCCAATCAACAGGAACTGCTGATGATACCACGCTTTTTGACAAACTTTACCTTATAATTGATGCAAACGGAAACGGACTTTATGATAATGGCGAAACAATAGCTGCGCAGTCGGAATTCACGAGTGATGACGGCATGTTATCCTTTGTTCCCGATATTGAGATAACAGGATTGTCCAGCCTTCTTGTTGCTGGCGACATCTCGGATTCACTTGAAAACAAGGCAAGAACTTTCTCATTATCGCTTCTTTCAGGCAATAAAATAACAGCAAAACACGCATTGAGCGGCCTTCCGGCAGAAGCTTACGGCGACTTTCCGATTTACACACCTTACTATTTTGTTGGTGGCGGTGCTCTTATTTTCAAAGGGGAAAACTCGCCCGAGGATTCCTACATTTCACACACAGTCGCAGATGCGCCATCACTTCAATTCTGTCTGAAAGGAGGGTTGGAGGATTTTTACTTTAATTCATTCACTTTTTCAAACATATCGGGTGCCTCTTTTTCAAACATTGTCAAGGCAAGAGTTATTGTTGATACAAATAAAAATGGCAGATTTGATTTTGGCGAGCAGGTTTTTGAAACTGTTCCATCGAGCAATGAATTTACAATTACGCCGCAATACCTTTTAAAAGCAGGCAGCACAGAATGCCTGGCACTTGATGTGACTTATCAAAATGTGCCTGTTGGTACTTTTTATCAGTTTTCTTTAACAAATTCAGATGCTTTAGGAATAACAAGCGCAAGCAGGGAAATCGCGGGACTTCCGTTGATTTCCTCAAAACATATTGTGAAGGGCGGACTCAATTTCGGGTTTGAACAGAAAAGCGGATTTTTTACCTCAGGCGAAAAAAACATTCTCTTTATGCCGTTCACGCTTTCAGCTGTTGGCGAAGATTTCTCAATAAATTCAATAAATATAACAGGCACAGGAACTGGCGATGAGGTAAAAGAGGTTGAGCGGATTTTTATCGCGGAAGATGTTGACGGCAATGGAATTTTTTCGGAAAGCGATATTGTTATTGATGAAGGCTTTTTCACCGAAGACGACGGCTCATTTGTATTTGATTTCGCTCTTTTAAAAGTTCTGAAAAACGAAACAAAAAAACTTTTAGTTCTCTATGACATGAATCCCGGCATTGCAGAAGAAAGTTCCTTCAAAATCACACTTGAAACACTCTCATATTCTGGTTCTGTGAGCGGTTCCTCCGAGATGCTTTTGAACAAAAGCTCAGGTCTTTTTATCCATAACGCAGGGTTTTTATTAAGAGTTTTAGACAACTCTATAAAATGGGCTGAAGAAATTTTGCCTCAAAATATTGTCTTAAACACACTTGTTATAGAAAACAGAGGCGGTCAGGATGGTGTTTTAAAAGAGATAATGCTTGATATTACAAATGATTTCCAGACAATTGGCAGCGTCATGCTGTTTGAAGATACCGATAATTCCGGCGATTTCAATTCGGGCGATAAAGTGCTTGGCGAAAGAAATGATTCAGGCATAATAAGCCTTGATTTAACTGTTGAAAAAGAGAGCCAAATAACAACTTTTATTGTTGCTGAAGTAATTTCAGAGGTTGTTGCCGGAAGGGTCGATTTTATAATTGAGGAATCCGGAGCATCTGATTTATCAGGTAAAGCAATTGGGGTTTCAGGAATTCCTCTTTCTGCCGGCACAATAAAATTCTTTGGTGATATTACCTTTAAAAATGGTGAAAATCCCGAAAAAACAGAGCTTTTTTTTGGAGATGAAGAAAAAGAATTATTTAATTTTTCTATGATTTCAAAGGTTGATACAGAGCTTTTATCCTTAATTTTTGAAGCAGATATTCTCCCTGAAAATATTGAATTCAAGCTTGTTTCCGACGGTGGTGAGTTTTTGGCAACTATTTATAATAACACACTTATTTTCGATACAGCTCTTGAGATTCCCAAAGATGAAGAGATGTTTTTCAAGATTTACGCAAAAAGCCTTTCACAGGATGATTTTCTGCCGTTCAGATTAAAGCTTCTTGAAGATGGTGTTGATATTACTGGTGATTTTCTTTTTGCTGGGCTTCCTCTGGTTACACCATTAATTACACCTGCAACCCCTTTTTCATATCAGAAAAATCCTCTTTTCAGACCATCCTCATCGCTTGCGAAATTTGAAAAAATTCCGATGCTTTCAATTACCCTTAAAAGTGCTCTTCCTCTCCAGATAAGGCAGATAAATCCGGCAGTTACGGCAGAAAATGTTGTCGAGACGCTTTACATTGTTGAGGATGTTAATTCAAACTCAATTTTTGACCCGAAAGATCAAATTCTTGCAAGCGGAGCACCTTCAAAACTTGGCAATATTGAACTTAATCTAAATGGCGAAAAAAACATTATAATTCTGGGCGATATTTATAAAACAGCAATGCCTGGAACTTCATTCAGCATTGTTGCGGATAAGAATTCTTTCAATGTTTTAACAGAAGAAAATCAGGCACTTATAGTTACAGGAAAAACAGTTCAGTCTGAGATTTTTGTTGTTCCGCCTGCTGTTGTTTTTGAAAATATCAAATCAACCGGCGCGCTTTTAGAGGAGCACTTTAGCAGAAAGGAAATTCTCTCATTCCAGCTTTTGGCAAAAGGAGATACACTCTCTTTTGACTCACTTAGAGTTAAAGAAAAAATCGGCGGCAACTGCAAACTATTCATATATCTTTATGAAGAAAGCGACAATATTGAAGGACTTTCACAAGATGACAAGCTCATCGCAGCTGAAAAAAGTGATGTTTCAGCCTATAAAAAATTCTTCCCTGCAACAGCAATAAAACCTGATGAAAATAGAGTTTTCTACATTGGTGCTTCCGCTGATAAGTGTTCCGGCACATTTTCGATAGAAGCTGATGAAGCAGAGTTTACCCCGGATTCTTCGCCCGATTACGGAATTATTGGACTTCCTTTTGAGAGCTCAATTTTTTCCGCTTTCGGTGTGACAGTCAGAAAAGAGTGGAAATCAAACTGGATAAGTACATATTTTCAAGGTGCTGGAATGCCTCTTTTTGTACTTGAAAACAAAGAGAAAACCGCTGAAACATTTACAATCACAAGCACTCAGAAAATCATACTTTCGGGCGGAAATGATATTAATGGAAATATGAAAATAGAGCCGCACGAAAAGCTCTGCGCTACAAATGAAAAGAGTCTGACAGAGTGCACCATTCCGGCAGAATCCAAAATTCTTCTATCTTTGGAATCGCTGACAGAGAGCTATGCCGATATTTTTATAAATGGAATGCCTGCGGGTCGAGTTTTAAAAGAGCCGTTTTTTGCAGTTTCAACAGATAAAAAGAATTTTACAGTCAGCGGAAAATCAAGTGATTTAAAGATTATAACGCTGAGAAGTGCCGGGGAAACCTTGTCTTACAAAAACGGAGAAAAAGAGGAGAGTTGTGTTAAAAAAGTTGACCAGATTTTTGATTGCACAACAACGCTTCTGCAAAGTGTTGAAAAGCTTGAATTTTCTGCCTCAGTTGATTCCGTTGATTTGTTTTCACGAGGCAGTGATTCATATTTCCCACTAAATTTAAGAGCTTCGGCAGAAATATCAAGCATTGAATTTATGGGTTTTTCAGTTGCCAGTGAAAATATCATAAATTTTCAAATTGCCTCTTTTGGTGAAAACGAGATTCTCTTCAAAGGTCTCGGCTCTATCAAAATTGATGAAAAACAGTATCAAATCACTGAAAAAGGGGTGACTGTAACACTTGATTCCGGGGTTTTTAAGGCAGAACTTCTTAGCTCAAACATAACAGCCAGCAGCAATGACTTCAATTACTTTGTCAGTGAAGTCAAAGAGTTAGGCGGCAGCAAAGTTTTTGTTCACGGAAACGGCAGCTACTCGGAAAATTTCGTTATCCCTTCCTACACATTTGAATCTTCTCAACCAATTTATCTTAGCAAAATAGAATCACCTGATGGAGAAACCTCATTTGTTGGTGATGATGGAATTATTTACAAAGCATCAAACAGCCAGAAAAACAGATTTGGCCTTATTCCTCAGTCAGTTTCTAAAGAAGTTTTCAACTCGGAAATAATTTTTACAGCACAAGAAAATACCATTGCTTTCACTATTCCATTTGCTACAAAAAAAGAGGTTTCAATAATTAAATCAGGTAGTTATTTTGTAATGACTACCTCAGGCGCATCTTTACTTAAAAAACTGACATTTTCCGTTTCTTCCGCTACTTACCTGGAATCATTTGGAAATTACGCGCTTCTTGAAGTTTTGTCCGATGGCAAATGGGTTAAAACAGGATTTTCGGAAATCAAAAAAGAGACTTCTGTTGAGACAAATATTCAAATTTCAGAAACAGCTCCAATAATATTTAGAATTTCTTTTGCCGGACAAAAGGGAATTCCTGATAAATCTTTGATTTCAACAAATTTTATGGAAGCGACATTTGCAAAAGAGGCTGGAATCGAAGAACGCGTTGTAATTACTGATAATTTTATAAGTGAAGAAAGCTCGACCATGATTAATGTTACAGAAAAAGATAAAAACTCAATCTTGTTTGAAGCATTATCCGACTCTATCGAACCTCTATTTATTGATTCTTCGTGTGAGATTAAAAGAAGTGATGAGGGGAAAACACTCTCTTTCACCTGTTCTGCGGATGGTGTTTTTGGAATTTCATCAATTGTTTCATCAGATTTTGACAAACCAATTTTTGGACAACACCTTCTTTTTGTTGATGGAATTAAAAAAGAGACAAAAAAGGAAAAGCTCACAGGCGGTGGGTGCTCTGCACTTGTTATTTGAAAAGCAAGGAATTAATAAAACTGATTGAAACCATTGAGAAAATATTGTGTAATAAGTAGTTATTTATGTAATTTTGCCGACCTGCCCACTGAATCTTTTTAAGGTGTTATATTGTGAGAACAAAAAAATAATGGCCTGGAGGACAAAAACATGCAGCAATTTATTGCTATTGAAGAATTTAAGGCACAGGAGATTTCTGAAAATTTATGGGAAAAGATAACGGATTTGGTCAATCGCGCCAAAAAAGAATCTGATCCGCAAGATCCGCCAGATACACTTGAAGGAACAAAGGCTTATGGTCTTAATTTCCCTGAGTCTTTGCGTTTGAAAATACTTGTGGCAAAAGAGACTGGAAATGAAAATCCTGTTGGCTTGACATATATTTGGTTCTGTGGAGGAGCGTTTGCCAATATTACCTTTGTAAAAATGTTTGTGCCATTATTATCTTTTCAGGATGATGTTTTTCATGCTTTTGCAGAAACAATATACAAGGTTGGACTAGCCTCAGGAAGATCGTTTATTGTGGTTGATTCTACCTCAACACTTACTGCTATGGAGGCTTTTTTGTTGCACATTGGTGCAGAAAAAAAACAGGAGGTAAAGGAGGTGCGCCTCTTTATAAAAGATATTGACTGGAATATGATTTCTGCATGGTCGCATCAGGTAACGGATAACTTTTCTATTGAAATATACCACTCGCCACTACCAGAGGATAATATTGACGAAAAAATTGAGCTTGTAAATCTTGGAATAAATCTTATGCCGCATGATAATCTTGAGCTTGTGGTATCAACTATGACACAAGAGCGGATTCGGAACAAGGAAGAGTCTTATCATAAGTCTAACGGCGGAGCATATACAATTTTTGCGAGACATACATCAGGAGAAGCTGTCGGCTATACTGAGATTATCTATGGTGATATGTTTCCTTATAATTTGCAGCAAGGCATGACTGTTGTGAAGCCAACTTTTCGCGGAAATGGTCTTGGCAGACTGATGAAAGCACAAATGTTGGAGCATATTCGCGGCAGGCATCCAAAGCTGCTTTGGATTGCGACTGGCAATGCGACCACAAATGTCTCAATGCGCAAAATCAATGAGGAGCTTGGATTCCGCCTTTATAAAACAGTTAATCTCTGGCAGATGCCGGTTGCTTCATTGGGTGCATATTTAAAAAAATAATGGGGACATTATGAAAAGCAAAGAATTAATAAAACTTATTGAAACCATTGAGAAAATATTGTGACATGAGTAGTTATTTATATAATTTTGCTGACCTCTGAATTCCTTCTAAAAATTAAAGAAGTGGTTATTGATTGATTGTAAACTTTCAGTCTTATTTTTTATCAGATTTTTCATCGACAATCCCGTAGATTTTTTCTATTTGAAGCGTCATTGCATTTTGTCCTCCCCATGCAGTTCCCCACGCACCACCATAATTAACTCTGTATGCGAGTCCAGCAACAAGAATTTCCTCTCCTTCTTTTAGAGAATCCAATATCTTATCTATTTTTTCCTTTTTTATAAAGGCAGCATAAGAGATTTTTTCACCATTAAATTTTTGCAATCCAACTTGCACCCACCCGCCTTTCACATATGGTTTTGCATTTGCGGATGCGTCCACCTGTCCCTCGGCTAGTCCAATCCATTTAGCTTTAAATTTTACCTGTTTCCCATCATAATCTTTAATATAAGATACATTCCAAAATTTTTCCCAGCTAACTTCTGTGTAATCGTCAACACCTAATGCATTAACTAAAATGGGAAAAAACAATAGAAAAGATAACAATAATTTAAACATAAGTCTCCTCCAAAAATATCTTAATTTTTTCAATAAACATAAACAACACATATATATAATAATTTTCAATAATTTTCAACAAAAAAATTCAAAAAAATTCTTAAAAAATACTGTTTTTATATAATTTAGCAAATTAAGAGGTCGGCAAAATTATATGAATTTAGGGGCAATGAATTTAGATGTCCATGCATGTCAAGACATTTAAAAAAGTAACCGAAAAGGTAGTTGCCGACCCCTGAATTTGACCTCTGAATTCCTTGTTTATTGGAGAAAAGCTGGATAGAATTGAATTTCTTGTAATTTTTTATAATTGTCACTGTTTTTGAAAAAAATTTGACATGAAAAAGTTGTTGAATAGTATCATTTTGTTGTTATTAATATTTAAGATTATTGGAGATTTTGATGAAATTATTGTTTTTTGCAGTTTCAGTTTTTGTGTCAGCAGCATTGTTTGGCGGCAACATAAATGTATCAGCTCTATTGATAACTCAAACAGCAGATAATTCAGCTCCACAGCCGCCAGTGGAGGAAACTAAACCTGAAGCTACTGATGCTAAAAAAAATGCTGATGAAGTTGAAAAAGTAAAGAAAGAAGTAGAGCAGGCAAGGGAAGAGCTGAATAAATTAAAAGAAGCCGTGGATAAAGAAAAGGCGGAAAAAGCAAGAATTAAAGCGGAAGAAGAAAAAAAGCTGGCGGAAAAAGAAGCAAAAAGACTCAAAGGTTGGCATCAGCATGATGGTTTCTTTTTAAGAGGGAGTATTGATACTGGTATGACGAATATAACAGGTTCTGGTTATTATAAAGTTTTGACACTTGAGACATACGATACAACCTATACTCGCGAAGTTGCTTCAAAAAGCGGGAAGGGGTTGGCTTTTGGATATTCTCTTTCTGCTGGTCTTTCAACTTCTGATACTTTTGTGGATCACATGAATGCGAATTTTGGATTAGCAATGGGTACAGAATCTAATGATTATGGTTATGTGCAGCTGAATATCGGCCCTGGAATCACATATTTTATTATGCCTGCAAATGTTTATCTTACATCAAGTGCCGGATTTCTTGGATTAATCTATATGCCAACTGATGATGATTTAGAAATTGAAAGATTAGAAGATGAATACCGTAACAATAATTATATGACTCCGGCTGACAGAGACTATCCAATGCCGAAAGGTTTTTATATCAGTGCTGGAATTGGAAAAGACTGGTGGCTTGGAAAAAATATAGGACTTGGACCTGTTGTAAAGTTTATGTTTGGTAAAGCTGTGGATAAAGATTATAAAGTTACGATATGGACTTTGACAGGAGGGATTAATTTAACCTATAATTAAGAAACTCTGCACTTATCTCCGGTTTTTATGCTGCCAGTCTCAATAGCTTTAGCAAAAACAGATACTCGAAATAATTAGGGGCATGTCAAGACATTTAAAAAATTAACCAAAAAGGTAGTTGCCGACCTCTGAATTGTGCCTCCTGAATTTCTTAAACTTTTAGTCTTATTTTTTATCAGATTTTGTGATTTCATCTCCTTCAAGTTCCTGAAAAATTATAGCTTGCTCTCAGTAATTTAAAAAAAATATAATAAATAGTGATAATTTCTGTTACTGAATATCTGTTTTTAAAGTTTTCTGATTTTTTATGAATTTGGAGAGAGGAGAGTTGTTATGAAGAAAAATCTTTTTATTATTCTGGCATTATTGATTTTAAGTGCGTGCGGAGAAAACAAATCAGATCAGATTAGCAATGATTCTGACAATAATTCAGAAAAAGAATGTCTGATGGGTGACCTGAAGTGTGTCGATTCCAAAATTTATAGCTGCTTTGCTGTCGACAACACTCATGCCTGGCAGCTCTACAAAGATTGTACAAATCTTGGCGGCTGTACAAATGGAATCTTTGAGTGTAATCAGATTGAAGACAGAGATGTAATTACAAATGATGACGATGCAGATCAAAATCCTGTTTTAGCAGATAACGACAAGGTGGAAATTTGTCATGAAGGCGATGTAAAGTGCAGCAATTCTAAAATATATTTCTGCTCGCCAGAGCTAAAAGACTGGGCAGTTTTTAAAGACTGTACAAATCTTGGCGGCTGCACAGATGCCAGTTACAAATGCACTGAGAGTGGGGACTCAGACTTTATTGCAAATGATGATGACACCAATCCTGAAGATGAGTGCAAGGATTTGAGTGTTCTGTACAGCAATGAGTCTTTGGATAAAGTTGCTGAAAATATTAAACTGGAAGTCTATTCTGAGGGATGGGGAAATCTGCTCAAAACAATTCAAATGGCTAAAGAAGGTGAAATAAAGCTTGAAATTGAAGAGGAGAATCCGTATGAAGGAGATACGCCTCAATACTTTATTTATGAAAGTGCCTCAGGTTTTTTCACAAATATAGCCTATGCAAAGTATGGTGATACAATTGCTGTAGACCTCGATCCTGTTATGTCCGATTTTGTAAATGGTGAGATATTTATGGTGCAGCACTATTTTGGCCCGACACTTTTATCAAATGAAAATGTTACGGTCAAAAATTTAAAAGGAGAGAGAGTTGGCTGTTTTAATTCAGGAAAATTTGTTATAGATATTCCTGCCGGAAATTATGTGTTCAGTTTTAATGATATGGACGGCTCATATTATGATGAAAATGTTGAAATAAAAGGAAATTATCTTGAGCTGAGAGTAGAGGCAGAAGCTCAGGCCGCAAAACCGAATATTTATATCTATCCTGAAAAGAAAGCAGAGCTTGATGTTACGCTCGAATTTCCTCTAGGAGGATTTGTTACAACATCAATTCCTGATTATGGAGCAGGGTGGCATGTTACGGTTGAGCCTGACGGAACCATTGACGGAAAATATGGCTATCTTTTCTATGAAAGCCAGAATCCTGATAAATTTCAATATGCTGAAGGCTGGACAGTAGCTGCAGGCAGTCTGGAAGGTTTTTTTAGAGAAAATATGTCACTCTATGGATTTAGAGGCGCAGAGATTGAAGATTTTATAGACTGGTGGATTCCAAGGCTTGGGAGCGGGGTATGCTATAATATTTTCCCGCAGACAGCGCAAGAGATAGATCCTCTGATAGTTTTGAATATTTCAGTCACACCTGATTCGATTCAGCGGCTTTTTTATGCTGTACGGGAAAATAAAACATGCAAACCTCATCTTCGGGAGCCTATTATTAAAAACTTTGAAAGAAAAGGTTTTTCAGTGCTTGAGTGGGGAGTTGTTTTAAGATAGCGTATGTTCTTCAGTCAGACAAAAATTTTTCAACATAGACAAGTTCACATGCTTTCAGTTCTAGCCGTCACTACTCTCTATTCTGCTTAAATATCCCAGTAGAAACAAGATCGCCTTTTGAACAAAGGGAGTCCCTGAATTTTTTTATGGTTTAGTAACAACCATCAATTTTGTTGTTAATACTCCTTGTCGTTGTTTTATGATCTTTATCTTTAATGTTTTATTGACTTAATGTTTTTTTGGCGTTAAAAAATCTTGCTGAATTATAATTAGTATGAAAATAGGCGGTTTTAAAAATGTCAATTAGCTCTTTTCTTAATAAACTAATCCCATATCTTTCATTATTTCATTTTGATGAAAATTCTTTAACCGCATGGTGGGTTTTAATTACCTTGTTAGTTTTTTTGAGTTTTCTTTTTTGGTTGTGGCTAACTACAGATAAAGCAAATAAACAGATAGAAAATATTAGAGTTCATAATTATGATGAAATAACATATTTTAAAGAGTTTTGGAGTGATTATCAAAACACATTTTTAAGTGTAAATGGGAAGAAGAAAACTTATGCTAACTCTGATGAGTTTTTCAGCGACTCGTCTGTTCTAAATAGATGTGGCAATATAAAACTTTTTTTATCAATTCCCGGCTTGTTGGTTGGCCTCGGTATTTTGGGTACTTTTGTTGGGTTAACCTATGGTATTGCAGGTTTTGATACAGCCAATACTAACGCTATTCAAAAAAGTATTAAAGGTTTATTGTCGGGAATGGGAACTGCATTTGTTACTTCAATATGGGGAATGGGCTTGTCTATATTGTTTACTTTTTTTGAAAAATGGAGGCTAGATTCAATTATCAAAAATCTTCACAATTTATGTTGCTGGTTGGACAGGGAAAATAAAATATCAAGTACTGAGGAGCATTTTATAGATATTGAAAATCAAAGAAAGCTTCTCAATGATTTTTTTATATATAAAGATGAAATTGGTAATAATGTAATTCCGGCTAATGTTTTCAGAGACTTGTATGAAGAATCGAGA
>CAZISX010000001.1:28354-33374 GCA_964542005.1 uncultured Spirochaetales bacterium | reverse complement strand
TATCTATATGAAACAATGACTGCTACATTAAAATTTGAGGATAAAATTACAAATAATATTGCTCCAATGATGAACAATCTTGCTGAAGAGATTCAAAAGCTGGGGATGACAATGAAAGATCCGGCTACGGATATGACTAAAAACATTGTAGATGAATTAAAAAATGCTCTTTCCTCAATGATGGGAAATTTTAAAGAAACGATTTCAGGTAATACAAAATATGAGATGGAAAATCTTGCGGCAATACTTGGAGCTGCCAGCTCTACTTTGATTGATTTTCCAAATAAAGTTGAAATGTTAAGCAAAAGCATGGCTTCAAATATAATTGATACTAAAAACATTTTTGAACAAATTTCTTTCAATGCTATTAGTCAGAGTAAAAACTCATCCGAGGAGATGTCAAAACAGATGAATTTAACAGCTGATTTGTTTAAAAACAAGATTTTAGATATTCAGCTGGGGCAGGAAACTCTTATCAAAAGACAAAATGAAAGTATTGAAATGACAAGGCAAGCAATTGAAGATATTGGCAAAAATTCTGTAAATCAAACAAGTGAATCTTTAGAAAACAGCAAAAAACATTTTGAATTAATATCTAATATGCTTAGTAGTGCTGTTTCAAATATGCACTCTAGTCAAGAAAAGCTTTTAAACAGACAGTCAGAAGGTGCCAAATCTTCAGAGAGCTTGCTTGCATCTTTTAATAATATGTTAAGCAAACTTGAAGCATCTTTAGCAAAGGCTGACGGAAGCTTTTCTCAATTTTTTTCAGTTTATTCAGAGCTTAAAATGCTTAGTGTTAGTATGGGTAAAACAAATGAAATTATTGTGGGTTCTGGTGAAATATTTAAAAATGCTCAAAACGATTTTTCAACTAAATTTAAAGATTTAATGGCAAATAATATTTTTACTATTAAAGAAATAGAAAAAATCTTACAACAAGCAAAAGAACTTTCCGAAAATTATGCAGAAAAATTTGAGATCATAGAGAATGGTTTGCAGGGAATTTTTTCTGAAATCCAAAGCGGATTGGATGAATATACAAAAACAATAAATAGAGGTGTTTCCGACAATCTATCTCAGTTTAGTACTAAATTTACAACAATGGCTGAATCTCTCAACGGCTCTATAAATATGCAAAAAGATATTCTCGAAGAACTTTCAGAGCAGTTTGAAAAAATTAGAAGGTAAGAGAAAATGTCAAAAAGAACAAATACTTTTGAGAGTGGAGAAAATCCATTCGCCCTTTCTATTGGTGACTTAATGGCCGCTCTTTTGTTGATTTTTGTCCTTCTTTTGGCATCTACATTATTAAAGCTTCAAGATGAATTTGATAACAAATCCATGGTTGCAGAAAGATATAATGAAGTAAAGGAAAATTTATATATAGTATTAAATGAAGAATTTAAGGCAGATCTTTTGAGGTGGAATGCAGAAATAGACAAGGCAAATCTTTCAATAAGGTTCAAAGAGCCGGATGTTTTGTTTGATAAAAGCAAGTATGAGGTTAAGACTCAGTTTAGAAAAGTGCTAAGTGATTTTTTCCCGAGATACATTAAAGTTCTTTCTAATAAAAACTTCAAAAACAATATTGAAGAAATAAGAATTGAAGGGCACACCGATAGTGATGGGCCGACCATTGGTAAAGATAAGGATTATGATTATTTTTATAATATGGAGCTTTCGCAGGAAAGAACCAAAGGTGTTTTGCAGCTTTCTCTTCAAACACTGGAATCTACTTCCTTAAGAAAATGGGTGCAGGAAAGATTAACCGCTAATGGGCTTTCTTCAAGTAAAACAATAAATTATGAAAATGGTCTAGAGGATAAAAAGTCTTCGAGGAGAGTCGAATTTAAAATTAGAACAAATGCCGAAGAGCAAATTCTGGAAATTCTGAAATATGGTGACAAAAAATGAATACAGCGAACAAGCTTCTAAAAATAACCGCCTTTTTAGAGGAAGATTTAGCTCAAGTTGCAAAAAATGCTTTTAGCCCGTCGCTTCAAAAAATAATAGATAATGCTTTAAAAAAACTAGATAAAATATCAGAAGCTCATAAAGAAAAATTTATTTTGACAGAAGACCAGGACAATATTCGGGAGATATATTTTCTTTTTAAGAAGTCTTTTTCTGAAAACTCACTAGAAAAAAATTTTAATGAAATTCGGAATCTTAGGAAGCTTAGTTATTCATTGGATTACAGCGAGAATAGTTTTAGACCAATTATCCAGAATACAGAAGAAATAAGGGCGGCCATTAATTTATTTGAGCGGAATTGGCGATATAATTTTGTGCCAGGTCTTTTTTCTGCAGTGTTAAAAAACTGGGGATTAAATTATAATGCTTTTGTTGCTGTAAAATCCTTTTTATTTCAAAAAATTGATGAATATGATGGCGCAAAAAGTAATTTGTTAAAGATAAAAGAGAATTTAAGATATGTTGCAAAGCAAAATGGAGCACTTGTTTTAGGGGCAGAGCTGGCAATCAAAAAAGAAGCTTTAACCAATTCCTTGAGCTATTTTAATTTAAGTGATGCTCATTTTTGTTGGGACTACTTTTCGGATGTTATTTTTGCATATTATGACAAACGAAAAACAGAGGTTGCGCTTATTTTTGATGATTTAAAGAATGCCCTTAATCTTCATAATAAATCAAAAACTCTAAAAAAATTAATTTCAAAAATGATAATTTATGCAGAAAACGAACGCTTTTTTTACAGAAAAGATGATTTGAAAAATCTTGCGCTTGAAAAAATTGGAGATCCAGAAATTACTTCAAAGTGGTCAATTGATGAATCTTTTTCTGTAGATGAAAAAAACGAGATATTTAATGCAAAAAACATATTGAATGTTTGGATAACTAATGAATTTATCTCTGTTTTTTTTGAAAAGTGTATAAATGAACCTTCAAGAAAAAAATTTTGGCTAAACATGGCAAAGCATGTTCAATCTTTTAAGGTGTTGGGGGGGCGAATTGTTAAGAGAAAGCTTGCTGGGGATTCAAGAATTGCTGCTTTTTTGCCTCACAGATTTAAGGAGTGCAAGGGAGGGGATGTTGCTGCACTTGTTATGTTTATAAATGACTATGTCTTTATAGAGTTCAGTGACTCAGGCAAGGCTCTTTATGCTTACAAAAAGAACAGTTCAAAAATGCCAAAAATTCAAGATGTTTATAGTATCAGTTCTTTTATTGATGGTTCTATTCCTCTTATATTATATGCTGACGGAAGAGCTTATTCAGAAGGACGCTTTTTGCATAAAGAAAACTGGGAGGATAAATTAAAGAAATGGATGATAAGTTATGCTGAGATTAATGTTTAATATAAGAAATAACTTTGGTGTCGAATTTTTTATAAAAGATCAAAATAATGATAATGTGCGCGTTGTCGATTGGTTAATCTTTGCACCAAGTCAGATCGCGCAAATAAATATTCTTCAAGAGCTTGTTGATAACGGTTTTGGTGATTTTGATGAATATTGTTGTTTTATTGCTTCGGAAAACCTTTATAATTTGAGTGAAATTGATTTTCAAATTCTTGAGTTGCCAGATTTTTACCCTTATCATGTTTATGTTCAATCTGAAGGAACCTTAAATCAGCCTGAGTTCAAATTTAAAATTGGGTTTTATGATTTTCTTCCTTCAGGGCGTCGATTTGTTGCAAATAGGACAGGTGCATTTATAAATTTTGAAAATAGAGAGTATGTTCTTACAAAAAAACAGTTTCAAATTTGTAATGCTATCGAGTTGTTTAACGCTCTTCCCTGTTCAGATAAAGAGTTTAGCAGAAATCTTATAAAATTTTCTGAAATAAAATCATTGTCTGAGGAAAATGCAATTTTGCTTGATTCCTACTTGGAAAATGAATCTGTTTTAACCATGGACAAAATAAAGATTGATTTGTTTTTAAATGGAGAAGTTCTTGAAATATCCCCAGAAATTGGCGTAGAAAAAACAAAATTTAAACAATATTTTAATATGGGATCTGATGTAAAATCAATATATCCAATTTCCGATGGTTTAGGAAAAAGAACAAGAGTTGTTTTTAATGAAGCGCAGGTTGCAGAACTTAAGAAAATTAAAAAGACTTACAAAAAAACAGAGGAAAGCAATGATATAGAAAAATTTATAGAGCATCCTGAAAATTTTCTAAATCCAGAAGTTGTTGATGTTTCTGTTTGTTACAGCCCGCGAGTTATAGAGATAGGTGTCTACAAGCCAAAGTTTTATCCTTTTGTGATGCCATATAAATCTGAGTGGGTGCCATGTTTTAAGGTTGAGGATAGAATTAATGGCACAACAAAGTTTGCTATTAAAAATATTGAAGAATTGGGGTTGTTAAAGGACAAGCAAAAAGAAGCTGAGGTGGCAGGCAGCAATGTTGTTAATTATAAAAATGTTGATATTCCTGTTGATGAGTTGAATCGTTTTGTCAAATTAGCAGAATCTCAACTAAGAAGTCCCAGCAAACCTGTAGGGGAAATAACCATAAAGGGGAGGTCGGAGCAGGTTTTAATTATTGAGGAAAACGCAGAGGCTCTTGGGTATTATGAATGTGTTGTTGATTATAACATAGAAGTTGACCATAAATTTTTTCAAGTACATAATTTGAATGAAACAATAATATTAAAAGCACATCAAAAAGAAGGTATTGCTTGGCTTCAAAATCTTTTTCAGAAAAAATCTCCAGGGGCATTGCTTGCAGACGATATGGGGCTTGGAAAAACACTGCAAATCTTATATTTTATTGAATGGCATTCTCAAAATTATGATAATAACAAGCCCTATCTAGTAGTTGCACCGGTCGCTCTTCTTGAAAACTGGGAAATTGAATATAAAAAATTTTTTAAAAACAAAAATCTTGAAATTGTTCAACTGTATGGCGGTAGTGAAATTAGCAAAGATTATAAAAAAAATGATGTTCAAAAACTTCAAAAAAAAATACTTATTATTACCAATTATGAAACTGTAAGAAGTTATCAGTTTAATATATGTGCTGTTGACTTTGCGATAGCTGTTCTTG
>CAZISX010000001.1:25207-28344 GCA_964542005.1 uncultured Spirochaetales bacterium | reverse complement strand
GAGGCGCAAAAAATTAAAACGCCAGGTACTTTTATAACAAATGTGGCAAAAGCAATAAAAAGTGACTTCAAAATTGCAATGACAGGAACGCCTGTCGAAAACTCTCTTGTTGATTTGTGGTGCATAATGGATTTTGCTGTTCCAGGACTGCTTGGCAATGCTAGAGAATTTGCAAAAGATTATCAAACTCCTCTGAAAAAAGCCTCTACGGATGTCTCAAAAATTGGAGAAATGCTTCGTAAGCGAATTGGAGTTTTTCTTAAAAGACGACTTAAATTAGATGTTGCAAAAGATTTGCCTGAAAAAAAAATTATAATTGAAAAAATTTTTATGCCCGAAGAACAAGAGACCAGATATAAAACTGCGGTTATGGAGGCTCAAAATATCTCTTATGATGGCAAAGAAAGAGGTGCTCAAATTCTTAAATATATCCATTTGGTTAGGAACATATCGGATCATCCGTTTCTTCCTGATAAAAAAATTGAGAGCTATTCAGCAAAAGAACTGGTTGATTCTTCAGCCAAATTGCAAGCGACAATAGAAATCTTAAATAAAATCAAAGTAAAACAGGAAAAAGTGATAATATTTGCAGAGAAAAAAGAAGTCCAAAAAATGTTGCAAAATGTTGTTTATTCCTGTTTTAATATTATTCCTAAAATTATAAATGGAGACACTCCGTCGTCTGTTCAAAATGCGGGCAAATCAAAATTGACAAGACAGCAATGTGTTGAAAACTTTCAGATGGAGCCGGGGTTTAATGTTATTATCATGTCTCAGCTGGCTGCGGGGGTTGGGCTTAATGTAGTTGGCGCAAATCATGTCATTCATTATAGCCGTCATTGGAATCCAGCAAAAGAAGAGCAGGCTACAGATCGAGTTTACAGAATTGGGCAGTGGAAAGATGTCTTTGTTTATTACCCGATGGCTGTGTTGCGTGATGTTAAAACTTTTGATATTGTTCTTAATGAACTTCTTGAGCGGAAGAAAACGCTTGCAGCAAATACTCTTTTTCCAACAGAACAATCAGAAATTTCTCCAGACGAATTGTTTAGTAATATTTTTGAAAATTCTCCAAATGTTGATGTCAATATTGCTCCTTTTAATTTTGCAGAAATTACTAAACTTACTCCATTATATTTTGAAGCTTTTGTTGCCGCTCTTTATGAAAAAATGGGTTCTAAAGTGATATTGACTCCAAGCTCAAATGACAAAGGTGCTGATGTCGTGGTTTTCGGGGATGAAAAAAATATACTTATTCAATGCAAGCAAAGTTTAAACCCTATTGACAATAAAGCGATTCAGGAAATTGTTGGAGCAAGAGGATATTATAGGTTAAAATATGGTGTTGAGTTTGAGCTCTTAATAATAACAAATAGTTGTTTAAATGAAAATGCTAAAGAATATGCTGTCTGCAATTTTGTAGAATTTTACGAAGGAAAAGAAATTAAAGCGTTGCTTGCTAAAAGCCCTCTAACCATAAGTGATGTAAATAAAATGGAATACAGAAGAGAGTTGAGGATTTAAAGATTTAGCTTATAAGAAATGCTTTTGGCAAAATTTGATTTTGCATCTATCTAAAATGCGGTTCCAATAAATTCAGCTTAATCCCATCTATCAGCTATAATTCGCTCTATTTGAATCCTTCCATTCCCCAGTTTTCCTTAATAATTTCAAGATTGTTCCCAGAAAAAAGGATTATGTCGCTGGCAAAAACTGCTACTTGAGCTGCATTTTTATGCCATTCAGAAGCAAAGAAGACCTTTTTTTTGAGATGAAACATTTCTTCTGTTATTGTGTTTACATCATCAAGATTAATTATAAGTGTGGCTGGAAAATTCTTTTTGAGTTTTACGGAAATAGAGAGAAATCCAAGTGATTTCGAGTTTATGAACTGCTCACTCATCCAGAAAAAAGGTTCTTCAATATTCTTTTCAAAGCTCCATTTATCAAGGCCGATAATTAATGAGGAATCCATTCTGGAAAAGTTTGTTGATTTATTGGTTTCTGTTGGAAGCATCGGGATAAGTTGTCTATTTTCTTGGCGCACGGAGAACAGAATCTGCTTCAGCTTTCAGGAATGCTATGGTTTTATCATTAGCATTTAAAAGGTCAATCCAAAGTTCCATTTTTTCGCCTTCAATTTCCATTTTTTTGTTGGAGTAAATTACAGAATAATCACGGTAATTTTTAAGCTCCATGTTAAGCTGCGGCCATTTGTAGTCTTTTCTTTTGTCTGATGCCAGAAATGTCCCGAAAACAGGCATACTTACTGTTATAAGTGTTGGTGCTCTCCGTCTGTTTCTAATCATCAGCGGGTGTAAAAGTACGGACTTGGTGCGATTAAACAGTTTCTCAAACATTACTCTTGAAATTCCATCAGAAACAACAACTCCTTTGAGCCTTTTCATGCTTAGAATTATCTCAATATCTTTCTCAGAGAGAGCTCCTGGAATATAGATGTACTGATTGTAGTTCGGGTTCATTTTTGATGCCTGATACAAAAGAACAACGCGCTCAATATCTTTTTGTTTGAATGCAATCGAATCTTTTATGTCAGAAACAATCAGTGTCAGTTTCTTCCTGGTTTTTTCCGTCTTTTTTCTGTTATCTTTTACTTCAACAACTTCTTCGCTGGCAACAAAAGGGAGATACAATTCCTGGAATGGCATTGTGTGAAGAAAATGTCTTGCATTTTTGAATTCCTGATGAAGTTCTTCGGTAAATTTTTCAATAAAAAGAAGTTTATCATAGCTTCCAACAACATAAACAACCATTTTATTGTTGTCTTTAAATGATATTTTCTGCGGTGTTACCCATTTCCCACGGTAGAATGATTTTGAATAACCCCAAAATCCGTCAAGTCCGTTGTCATGGACAGCTTTTCCTTTTTCATCAATGTTGAAAACAAAGGTGTGTTCAGGAGTTTTTTTGCCATCACAAATAATTCTCTCACCGATTGGATATGTGTAATTCCAGAGTGAGTTGATTGTTGATGATGGATATTTGCCCTGTTTCGGCTGAGTTTTCGGAACAAATCTTTCAGAATAAAAGACAACACCCTGTGTTTCTTCAGGATATTCAGTGTCTGGAATTATTGAAAACGGATATGTCACAGAGCTTGAACCGAAATTTCTCTC
>CAZISX010000001.1:1306-25197 GCA_964542005.1 uncultured Spirochaetales bacterium | reverse complement strand
TGAACAGTTCCTTTTCTTGAAAAACATCTTCCAAAATCTGCGATACATCTTTTCTGACTTACAAAGTAAAGTGGATTAAGTCCGCTTTCAATAGCCTGTTTATGATTGCTTTCGCCAAAAACAATAGGTCTTACATTATATTCTTTGAAAAATCCAGGGTATGAAAGCTGCAGATAACTTGAAAAAAGATATATTTCACCTGTATAACCGGTTTCTCGCAAGATTACAGGAATATCTTCATCAAAAAGAAATATTTTGTCGAAAAGACAGTGATTTTCGATAAGTTCCTTAACTTCCGCATTTTCGATACTTCTGTCAAAGGAGGCACATACAGGAATCTCTTTTCTTCTGAGATAAGGGATAATCCTGTTTAAGTCTGAAACATCAAAAGAAAGAGGAATTACGGGAATATAATTTTCGTATCCTCTTTTAATTAAGAAAAGTTGTTCCGGACTGCTAAGAAAGAGATAAAAATTTTTCTGCAAGGGATGTTATTTCTTCTTTCCTGAAGCTCTCTTTGAAGCTTTAAGTGGGTTGACTGCTTTCTTTGCAGCTTCAGCTTTTCTTTCGATGTGAGTTGCAAATGTGCATATCTGGTCATTTTCCCAGTGAAATTCAGGGTCTGCATATTTCTGGCAAAATTTACCTTCCGCTGTTTCTGTAACTTTTAAGCAACCTTCGCACTGTTCCGCGATAGGAAGTCTTTTAAGATTTGTCATAGTTTCCTCCAAAAAAACAAAGTCAAAAAAATCGGGAATATTTAACAGATATTTAGGCAATTGTCAATTAAAAGTTTATATAAAAAAGTCTCAGGAGAAAAACTTGCGCCAGAGACTGATTTTTGCTTAAAAAATAAACTTCTAATTTAAAACAAAACAGTTCTTTTTGTTCCGCGTTTTTCCTTGATAAAAATAATTTTTTTTGCTATATTTCCTTAATGCGCAAAAAGCTTAACTTAAATCTCATTTTTAAAAATCTCTTTTTTATGTATATTTATGTTGCAGCTTTTTGTTTTTATCCTTTTGTTCTTGGCGGTTACGATGTTGCCGCAAATCCAAAAGAGATAAAAGTTGCTCTCATGATTAAAATTGCTAATCTTTTATACTGGCCGGAAAATCAAAAGAGTTATTTTAATGTATGTATCCGTAAAGAGCCTGAAATTGCTTATTATTTCAAGAATTATTCATTAAATTCCGAGATAAACCGAAAAAGAATAAAGGTTTATGACAATGTAGATTTAGCCAATATTGATGGCTGCGACCTTCTCTTTGTTGCTCCTTCTGATGAAATAAATATTCCTCAAATTATTGAAAAAACAAAGGGAAAACCTATCTGTACAATAGCTGATACTCATGGATTTGCAGAAAAGGGGATAATGGTTAATTTTGTCCGTTCAGAGACAAAGGTGGGGTTTGAAATAAATATTGATGCTGTGGAGAAAACGGGGATTAAATTTTCATCGCATGTTCTTAAAAAAGCCCAGATAGTTGGAACAAAGCAATGATTGATAAGTTTATAACTTGTCATAATTTGCGACCATTGTGAAATGTTAGTGTCAAAAACTGGTAAATTGTGGAATAATCATCACGGCAAGAGCAAGAAGTAGCGATATTCCGGCAGCTTTTATCAGGATTTTGTAGATTTTTTTCTCATAGTTTTTTCTGAAAAGAATGAAATAAGTAAGTGTAAAAATTCCTGATAGCGGGACAATTATAATTACAAATTCTTTGAGAAAAATAAGAATTCCAAGACCTGTTACCATTGAAGAAAGCGATAAAAGCGAGATGGAACGGAGTGAAATAATATCAGTTATAACTTTTCTGCCAGCAGCGCGGTCGCCCTCAATATCGGTAAGATCCTTCATCATAGTAACACCGGAAGCAAAAAGAATAAAGGCAAGAGCAAAAAGGTAAATAGAGGAATTTCCTGTGATAAAAAGAGGATGTGCCATTCCCCAGCCTGTAACAAAAGATGCGGCAATAGGGATTTTTTTCAGAGTTAATGGCGGAACAGAGTAGGCGTAGCCCATAAAAAGGACAAAAAAAGCAAAAAAAAGCTGTGTTCCTGAGAAAAGGAAAAGCGACCCGCAAATCGAAAAAAGTGTAAGAAAAACAAGATAATAGATAGCATATTTGATTGGAAGCCTTCCTGATGGTAGCGGTCTTCCTGGATTATTTATTCTATCTTCCTTGAGGTCTGTAATCGAGTTTAGAGTGTAGACAAAGTTGTATAGCAAACCTGAAATGAAAAAAGCTTTCAGGAAAGTAAGCGGCGAAACAGATTTTTGAACCATATATTCGCCAGCAATTGATGCCATAAAAGTTATAAAAAAAACATCAGCCCGATAAAGCGTTGCAAGCAGTTTAATTATTGACATAAATCCTCCGTGGTGGAATGACTCTGCTAGATTACTAAGCTATTTGGTTGAGTCAAGAAATTATACCAGCACCAGCGACAATGTCGTCAATATAAAAAACAGCAGCCTGCCCAGGAGTTATCGAGATTTGAGGCTCATCAAAAACAACTTTGGCGCAATCTTTTCCGTCAGGAATTATAAGTGCTTGAGATTCTTTGTGATTTTGTCGTATTTTTGCTTTGATTCTTGTCGGTTCTCTTAGGGTTTCCTCAATCATAAGATTGAGCGATTTTACCGCAAATTCTTTTGTGAACAGTGCTTCTTTCGGGCCAATTACGATTTTGTTTTCCGCCGCATCAATTTTAACAACAAAAACAGGTTTTCCTGCTGCGATAAGCCCTTTTCTCTGACCAATCGTGTAGTAGACAATTCCTTTGTGAGTTCCAACTTTTTTGCCATCTAAGTCGACGATAGCACCCTCTTTTATATTGCTGTTTTTGAAGAGATGCTCATATTCGCCGCCCATAAAATCCTGACTTTCAGCTCTTTGCGCAACCGGCAGGTTTGCTTCAATTGATTTTTTTCTAACCTCTTCTTTTGTAAATTCAAAGAGAGGAAATTTTGTTCTCGCAAGCTGTTTCTGTGTTAAAAATCCAAGGAAATAAGTCTGATCCTTTTTTATGTCCATCGGTCTTTTTATAGCAAATCTGCCGTTTTCAAGCTGGCAAATATTTGAGTAGTGGCCTGTTGCAAAATAATCAAAATCAATTCCGCTCTCCAATGCTTTATCAATAAACAGTCCGAATTTAACTTTTGTGTTGCACATAACACAAGGATTCGGCGTTCTTCCATTCAAATATTCATTTGTGAAATAATTTATAATGTTTTCTCTGAATTCATCTTTTAAATCAATGACATGGTGTTCAATTCCAAGAAAATCACAAACTTTTCCAGCAAGCGAGATGCTTTCTTCTTCGCCAGGGCCGTAACAGCTGGTTCTCGAGGCCGAGTAGTCTGCCATGTTCTTGTCCCAAACTTTCATTGTAATTCCCAAAACTTCATAACCCTGTTTCAAAAGATGGTAGGCTGCAAAAGAGCTGTCAACTCCGCCACTCATTCCGACTGCAAATTTCTCTTTTTTCATTTTACTCTCCAAAATGATGAATTAATTTTCTGCTGCAAACTTTAAAAGAGTTCCGCTATTCAAGGACTTTGTTCAATACCGGTAAGAGTATTGTCAAAAGTTCTGCTGGAAAAGTTTTTATAATTAATTCAAGGTTTTGTCAAAAAATATTGTCCAAAAAAAACCGCAGAAGCTTTCACCTCTGCGGCGGTTTTCATACAAAACAATTGGAGGTTAGTTTTGTAAAATTATTTTTTTCTCATGTTTGAGAAAGGTTTCAGAATTAAAATCAGCGATGGTGTTACAAACAAATCAGCAATAAGCGCAAGAAAAATTGCTAAAATTGTGTAAAATCCCATGTGGAAAAATATGAGAGAATCGCTTGTCAGGTAGCTTGTAAACCCAAGGATAAGCATTAAGCTTGCCATAAAACTTCCTTTTCCGACAATCCTGAGAGTGTCATCAAAAGAATGGATATGATCCCCAGTTTTCCAGAGTCCCATTTTATATCCGTTTATGATGTGGATTGTGTTGTCAACCGCAAGACCTAAAACCATAGGTCCGATAACCATTGTCGCATAATCAAGCGGTGTTCCCAAAAATCCCATAAGTCCGCCGGCAAAAAGTGCTGGCAGAATATTTGGAATCATTGAAACAATGCCAATTTTAAAGCTTCCAAAAGCAATAATCATCATTATTGAGACCGCAATAAAGGCAATTAGAAGAGCTTTGATCTGGCCAATTGTAACATAGTTATTCATCTGTGCAAACTGAACAGCAGAGCCAACCATGCCAAATTCTGCGTCAGGGAATTCTTCTTTCACTCTTTTTTCAAAGTAGTCAAACTGTTTTCCTACAAGAATTGAACTGTAATCCTCAATTTCAACATTAAGTCTGAGAGTTTTGTATTTGTAATCAATCCAGTCAGTTACATCTTTTCCGCCCTGCATTTCATAAAGAAGAAGAAGCTGTGCTACCATTTCATCTCTATCCGTGCTGTCCGGAATTTTGCTAAATTCAGGTTTGTTTTCATTCATAACCTGGTTTAAATCCTTTACAATCTCTGCAAGTGAAAAGGATCGTTTTACAAGAGGAAATTTGAGTGCTTCTTTTGCCAGTTTATCAATTTTTGCCAGGTTTTCAGCCTTTTTTGCTTCGCCTTCATTTTTAAATTTGATAGTAACATCATAGGCATACATCGAGCCAACTTTCGTGTGAGCTGTATTGTAGTAATCTGCAACAAAAGGAATCTTGAGCCCTTGAGATTTTTTTACATCCATATCAACTTCAAGTTTTGTAAGTCCGTAAATTGTGAATGCGTATAAAAGTACACATAAAACAGAAATAAATACTACATGCTCTCTTACATATCTTGCAATGCGAAGCATTATTTTATCGGCAGTAGAGTGAGAATTTTTTTCATCATCACTATCTGTTTTGCCATCAGGCATTGCCTTGTCTTTACCAAAAGAGAGGAATGCCGGAGTTGTAAGTGTTACTCCGATATAAACAGCAATAATTGTAAGAACCATTGATGAACTTATCCACTGTACCGGTTTAACATGAACAAAAAAGTTGGCAAAACATCCTGCTATTGTTGTTAATGCTGCAAAAAGTGTAGGCCAGCCTGAGTGCTCCATGCAGTGAATAATTGATTTCAATCTGTTGCCGGTATGCCTGAAGTTTGTTGAAAAAAAGTTCATCATGTGGGTTGAGTAGCCAATAGAGATAACAAGTCCAAGAAACATTGGAATTGTCATAACAGTATTATCCAGTCTCTCTCCAATAAAACCGTAGTAGGAAAACACCCAGAGAATTGCGCTCGAAGCTGTTACAAGAGGAATAAAAACGCCGGCAAGCGTTCTAAGGAGAAGAAAAAGTATCATCGCAACAATAGCAACTGTTAGTGCTGCTGTTCTGTAGGATTCGTGACCGTACCAAAGCCTTTTCTGGTAATTTGTTACAGGAAATCCGGTCGCTTTGAGATGATATTTTTTGTATTTGTTCTGGGAAACAACCTCCATAGCTTTTTTCCCAGCCATAAACTGAGGAAAATCGGTAAGTTCTCCTCCTTTTTTCTTGCTGTCATACTTTGGATAGTTTGCCATTCTGAGAATAATCCACGCCTCTTTGGAATCGTCAGAAAAAATCTTATTTTTGAGGAATGTTTTTGAGAAAGCCATTGCCCTGATTTTTTCTATTTCAGCTTTATCTGTTGGAATTACTTCAGGAACAATTGGAGCAACATTAAATCCGTCCTCTGTTCCCTGCGTTATGTTGAAATCTGTAACAGACATTACTTTATCAACAAAAGGGACATTCTGTTTGAGTTCTTTGCCTAAATCCCGCATCATTGTCAGCATTTCAGGGGCAAAAACATCATCAGCCTTAACATAAACTGCAATATATTCGCTGTTGCCAAAAGTTTTTTCAAAACCTCTTTTTGCAACCATAACCGGATCGTTTTCAAGATACATATTTTCGTTTGAAACATCAATCTCGATTTTGCTTGCACCATAGTAGGCAACAACATCAAGAACAATCATAAGAGCAATAACAAGATAGCGATATTTTGCAAAAAAACCTGCTACTTTTCCAAAGCCGCTGTTGACCTTATCCATAACTTTTGACATAGAAGACCTCAGATTTTAAAAATTGTATTTTGCTTTAATCCAGACATTATCGTTTCTGTCGTATTCAGCTATAACTTCATTGATATCGAGTTTTATTACCTGATTGCTATCTTCTCCTTTGTATTTTTTCCAGATATGAAATAAATCAAATCCTAATAAAAAATGGAGTCCATCTGTAGCTGCGTAGTCAATATTAATACGGTTAAAAAGTGCTTCTCGTCCAAAATCAACATAGGTTTTGTTTTCAACCTTAAAGTTGTCTCTGAAAAACTTCTTACCGACAAGAAGAGTTCCAAGCATGTTGTGCTGTTTATCTCTTGCCATATCTTCTTTAAAATCAGGCACAAAATCATCGCTGAACTGGCCGCTTAAAGTTATAACTTCGCTGTTGTAATCAAATCCAATCATTGATTTTATTACATTTGTCTTATAAAATTTAGGATTGTTATAGCTCTCAACAACATTGGCTTCATCTACCTGCATAATGTGCTTACCAGCATAAACCGCCCCTTCACCACGGACAACAACATCTCCAAGAGAAAAAGAGAGATCTCCGCCAAGAACCAGAACTCTTTTGTAAAGAAGTTCAATCTCTGGAATCTCTGCTCCAAGAATATTCTGTGTTTTAATTTGATAGGCCGCAGGAATATCATCCCAGGTATAGAATCCGCAGAGAGAAACATCAAAATTAGGGAAAAATATTGGAACTCTTGCTCCAAACTCTGAGTTTTTGAGGTTTCTTTCAGGGAAATCTTCTTTTATAAATTTATCAGCTTCAGATAATGCAAGCTCAACCTCGTCAGCGTATTCACCAAATCCTTTAGGAATATTAATGTTTGGTCTCCACGGGTTGTCTTTCTGAAGAGGAAGTTCTGCAGGTCTGAAAAGTGGAACCCAGACAAGTTCAATGTTAGCTTTTTCTGTGAGAAGTCTAAGCTTTGCAGCCTCAACACCAAGCCTCATATCATCAAGGTCAACTGTCAAAAATTCTGTGTAATCTCTTGGGTTTACAACATCTGTGATTGTAATCCCGTCAGATTTTCCCCAGACAACAATCTGTCTTCCAAGCTTAAAATCAACCTTGCCTGTTTCATAGAGAACATAACCCTCTTTCAAAGTTACATTCGTTTTTTCTTTAATAACATCGTTGTACTGTGCATCAAGCGAACCAAAAAGGAGAGCTTTTTCATTGCTGTAAAAAGTATCAAGTCTGAAACGGCTCCTGGAAGTCAGGATTTTCCCGTCATCCCGAACAGTTGCGCCATTGTAGCTTTCAAGAAAGCCTTGAAACTCAACCTTTTTTTCTTCTTCCTGAGCAAAGAGCAAAAAGGAAAATAGAAGTGTTGTGATAAGTAAAAGTCTTTTCATTTTAAGACCTTACTTCATATAGCCTTTTTCGATTGTTTTTACGGTAAAAAGATCGTCTTTAAGACCAACATTGTAGTCAATAGAATCTACTTTAAGAATAGTTTTATGCTTTTCCTGAACATTTTCCATTGTTGAATTAAAAGCAGTCCAAAATCCCTTTTGTTTTCTGATTTCTTTTGCAACCATAACTTTTAAAAGATTTCCCTGTTTGTCATAGATGTCTGCTTTAATAGGAATCAGAGCATCCTGGCGAATCCATGTAGTAACTTTTGAATAAGGATGTGATTTGTCTTTAGGTTTTGATTCAACAATCCAGCATTTCTGACCTTCGCAAGGCTCTTCTTTTAAAAGTGTATGTTCATCAGCATCAACCGCTCTTTTTCCCATATCATCATAAGTAAAATCTGAACCCATGAAAGATTCGTTTTTGCTGGAACCGGTAATTCTTCTAACTTTTTTAAGAGCAGGAAGGTAAATCATCTTAACTTCTTTTGACTCATCTTCTGAATTTTCCTGAAGGAATCCAGTCCCTTTTACATCAGCAGGCTCAGAAAAATACATAACATTCTTGGAATCAGAACCATAATTTTTGTTAAAAACAGTGATTGAGCGTTTACGCTGATCTCCATTTTTGTCAACAAGAGTCATTGTGATTTTGCCCTGGCTGTCTTTTGATTTTTCTCTGTCTCTAATCTTTTCCATAACTTGTTTTCCGGTTAATCCGGCAAAGCAGGTTGCTGAGAATGCTACAAGTGCTGCAAAAGAAATCGTCTTTACCAATGTTTTCATGTTACTCTCCTTTTTTCTGGTTTTCTATAAGCCGTTTAAACCCGTAGTATGTAAAATCCAAAATCTCTTCACCCCATTTCTTCATCTCTTCTCTTGAAGCCTCGTATTTTAAAAGCTCCACAACAGCATTAACATAAAAAGAGCAGGCATTTTTTATAAAAAAACGAGAAATTTCAACGCCTGAAATACTTTTAATGTGTGTTATGTAGTCCATCCATATATCGGTTATTGTTTCAACAGCAAAATCTTTGTAGCCCGCAATATGTGAGCCTTCTGAACCGTGAACAACAAGCCATAAAGATTCTTTGTTATCCTGAACAAAATTGAATATATAGCCTAGCTTTTCCTTTTCTGCGTCGTACGACTGCATAAGCATTCCGTTTGGAAGTGAAATCTTCTTCATTCCTTCAAAAATAACTTTAATCTGCTCAACTGCCGGCATTACAACTGCCTCAAAAAGCCTCTCTTTTGTGTCAAAGTAGTTGTAAAAATTTGAAAGAGAGCAGCCAGCAGATTTAACAATTGAGCGAAGGCTTGTCCCAGAAAATCCGTTTTTAAGAAATTCATGCCTTGCTGCTTCAATAATGTTTTCTCTAACTTCCGCCTTTTTTATCTGCATTTTACGCCCTCAAAAGTGAACACTGTTCTTTTTTATCAAATCCGGTGCAAAAGTCAATCAAATTTTTTGATGAAATATAAATTTTTTTCAGTCAGAAGAAAAACTCTTTGACAAATAAGAAAAGTACAGGCTTAAATTTTGACTTTTGCAGCTCTAACTCTATAATTTCAGTGTTTATTTTTTTTGGTGGTGAAAATGAAAGTAGAAAAATTACTCGAACTCAAAAAAAAGATGGAAATTATAATTGCAGATTATATTTCCAGACTCGGGGAAGAATATTCAAATGAAAATAAAGATATGAATATTCTCTGCCCTGTTGCTGATATTTATGAAGATGACTCCAGGCAGATTATCTTTCTTGAAACTCCGGCTCTTAAGACTTCATCTGTTAATTGTTCTGTGCAAAATAACTCAGTTATTTTTCGCGGAGAAAAAGAGAGCCAGATTGAAAAGCCGCGCAAATACCTGCACATGGAAAGGAGCGAGGGAAGCTATTTCAAAGCAGTTCCTCTTATTTCAGAAAAAGCGGTTACAAAGATTGAGCACAACTATAAATATGGTGTTCTGAAAATTATCGTTCATTTCGGAGCAATCCAGTGAAGCTGATTTATGTTGTGATTTTTTTGTTTCTCTTCTTCGTATGCTTCTCTGGGGAAACGGAAAAAGGGGCTGTGGTTAAATTCAAAAAAGAGGGCGGAAAAGTTACCTATTCAATAACAATAAAAGAAAGTTTTAAAAAGAATAAAGAGGCTCCCTTCAAGTTTGAACTTAAAAAAGGTGGAAATATCTTGAAAAAAGTTGCCTGGAATGAATTTATTGAGAAACCGGAAAATAGTTTTTCTTTTAGTTCTGAATCAGGGGAAGATAACATAAATTATTGGTTTATTGTATGCAAATACAAAGATGGAAAGCAGATAAACTGTCAGACAATAACTTTAAAAGAAACAATAAATTAGGAGTCGCTTATGGGATTGATTAAAGGAATTGCTAATGTTATCAAGGAAAAAGCAAAAGAAGAGCTTCTCGAATACATCAAAAAAGTGATGGACGATGAAAAAGAGGCTCTAGTTCAGGAGAAAAAAGAGGAGAAAATTCTTCTTCCTGAACCGCCCAAACAGGTTGAGGCTGTAAAAGAAATTTTGCCTGAACCGACGAAAGAAGAAAAGAAAGAGGAGAAAAAAGAAGAGTTTATCTCAAAAATGATTGATGAAGAACTTGTAAAAATCAGTATTGAAAGAAAATCTGATGAAATCGTGATAAACAGAAGATTCGCGTCAGATATTCAGAATCTTTCACTTGAGGAATTTGCTCTTTACATGAAGTTCTATTTCTATTCCTTTACCCAGAAAAAAAACTTTGGTTATCTTGGTAATACACTGAGAAAAAAGTTGGAACTTGATGAAATGTCTCAGGAAAAATTTGATTCTCTTGTTCTTAAACTTGAAAAAAGAGGACTTCTTAAGACAGAAGCTGTTTCACTTAATCAGACAACTTTTATCCTCTATTTCCCTTTTGATGATGAAACTATGAAAAGAGTTGAAGAGCTAAAGAAAAAAGAGAATGAAAAAGAAGAAGAACCTTCAAAAGAAGAACTTCCCAAAAAACAGTCAGCTGCAAAAGCAAAGAAAAATGAGAAAAAAGAGGCTGAGCTTGATATTGAAGATGATGCTTTTGCCAAGCAGTACAAAACATTTGTTGCAATGGAAATAGACAAAGCAAAAATGAGAGTAGGGCGCAGCAGTTTTGATAAGATTTACATGGAAGCTGTTAAATATATTGATAAAAAATATGGATTTTCTGTTCTTTCCGATTCAGAAAAATTCAAAGACTACCTAACCCAGTACTATATTTCAGCTTTTGACATACTGACTTTTAATGAATGGAAAAAAACTAAGGAGCATTCGATATGATTGAAATGAAAATTCAACTAAAAAACCTGAATGATATTGATGTAAAACTGATGCTTTGCAAAAGCAATTTCCAGTGGAAGCTGCTTGCTGAAAAATATGAGGAAACAACAAAAGATATCGAAAAGGTTTACGGCGAAAATATGCCGAAAGAAATTGAGGATACAATAATCCGAGTCAGAGCTAAGCTTGTTGAAAAGAAAACTGAGCTTCCGCCCGAAGATTTACTCGTCTGAAATAATTCAAACCTTTTCTCAAATTTAATGCCTAATCTTTTTCTGCTTCTTCTGGATATGCAGAGAACACAAGAACCTGAGACAGATGTTTCCGCTTTTTGAATAATCTCCTATGTTTTTTCCAATTACACTTTTTTGTTTCGTTTTTAGCCAGCAATACTGATATCTTTTTACAGCATTGCTGAAATTTTTACTCTATGCAAAAATTTTAATTCTTCCGCAACTTTTTGTTTTTTAAACAGTCTTTATTTCTGTAAAAAAATGGTGGTTAAGGTCAAGTCTATGAAAAAACAAAGTTTTTAGGAGGTTGTTCATGAAAAAAATGTCAAAAGCCGGTTTGATGCTTGTTTTACTTTTTAGCACAACTATTTTGTTCGCAGATGATGGCTGGGGCGGCGGCGGGGCAACAACTGAGTGTACAAGCGGCGCCACAAAAGCCTGCTCCAATCAGTGTGGAAGAGGTATTCAGCAGTGTATTGAAGGTGTCTGGAGCGGATGCAGTGCCGGCGATGCGCTGAGCGAAGTTTGTGACGGAAAGGATAATGACTGTGATGGTCAAACTGATGAAGGAAATATTTGTACAAGCTGCGCAAATATCAACTGCGGAAACGGAAGCTGCGAAATATCGGGCGGTCAGCCTTTCTGCAACTGTAACGCCGGATTTCACGCTGAAAGATTGAGTTGTGTCGCAAATGAATATGAAGCTGACGGCTGGGGCGGTAACGGCTGCAATGAAAAAAGCTGCTCAGGAAACGGAACTTGTGAAAAAGTAAAAGGAAAAGCATTCTGCAACTGCAAACCCGGATATCACGCAGATATTTATGATTGCGTGCCGAATGAAGCAGCTCCGGCAACCGATTGTCCAAATATTGTTGCAGGAATGAATGAAAATTTTATGGTTGACGGTGATGAGAGAAAATTCCTTGTCCATCTTCCTGATGCGGCGCGCCTTGCAAGCCCGGTTTCTCTTATTTTTAACTGGCACGGACTTGATGACACTGCAGAAAACATTGCAAACTACACAATCCTCAAATATCTTGTAAACGACGAAACCATGCCTTTTATTCTTGTTTCTCCCGAAGATCTTGAGCTTGAACATCCGGCGGGCGTTGAGTGGCACAACATTGATGTTACAAAAGAGAGCCGCGATGTCAGATTTTTTGATAAAATGCTCTACTGTATCCAGAAACAGTATGACATAAAACCTGAGCATATTCATATAGTTGGATTCAGCAGCGGCAGCATTATGACAGATCTTTTGATGGTTACAAGAGGAGAATTGATTGCTTCTGCAGCAACCTATTCCGGCAGCTACGGCTCCAATTCAGCAAACGGAATCCCCGGCGCTGTATGGCCTGAATTAAAAACAGCAAATCACTACACACAACTGATGGTTCATGGCGGCGCAAAAGATGAAGTCCTGATTTCATTCAGCAAAAACACAGAAAATGACAGCACATACCTGAGAAAAAGAGGACACGACACAATAGTCTGCAACCACAACTCAGGACATCAGATTCCTTGGGATGTTCTTGGCGGCTGGCATGTACTCAGATTTTTTGAAGCACACCCGCTTGGAACCGAGTATTCTCCATACAACAGCGGACTTCCTTCTTATTTTCCAAGTTACTGCAAATTCAGAGGAAAGCTGGTGAATTACCAATAAATTCAAAAGTTTACTATCATAGCAAGCAAGACAACACAGGAAATCTCTAAAAATCTCAAAAATTGCAACAATTAAAGCATGCCATTTGCAGCTCTGGATTGTTTTTTCATTAATACAAAAATCTTGTTTACGGAAACTTTTTAAACTATATTTTGATTAGGATGTTGAAAAATTTTGAGAATTAATTTGGGAGTCGAACAATTCACTTAAAACCTACCAAATTATTTCAGGATAATCATCACCCAGAAATCTGACATTTTCATGACCATATATTGCTTTTGATTCATTTAAAATGTTTTTTATTTCCTTGTATTCGCTATCATGCTCAAACTCTGTAATCCGCTTTGTAAAGATGTTGATGTTTTTCAATCGTTTTTCTTTGTCAAGCTCAAGAAAATCTATGTTGACAACATCAAGATACTGCGTTGCAATCCACTCAATATAATTACTCTTGCTTGAAACTAAATTAATCCATCTTGAGAACATATTTGGTGACAGTATATTTTTTACGCAATCAACAAAAGCAGCCTGAAAAAAACGCAAAATAGCAATATCTTTATTCCAAAGCACAGCGTTGTCGCTAAGTTCAAAGTATTTGTTTTTTGAAAGAGATTTTGCACGGATTTCAACCAGTTTATTTATAGTAAGAAGAGTAAAGACCATCTCCGGAAACAACGAATTGCATTCATACAAAACATTATTGAGCGGCGCAATAATTTTGTGATACTTTATTTTATCGTTATCCATCCCGTTGGCTTGAAGCACTACGCCTCGATCGCCCTGGCAAGCATGGCGAATGTCATAGCACATCCCGAGCAATCTTGTAGAGATGTTAAAATAAGTTTTGTGTTTAACATCATCTTCATCAATTGTAATTGCATAAAATGCTTCTACCAGAGCATCTAAATCATTAAAATCACCAGTAATCGTAACTCCTGCAAAATTTTCTGTTGGTTTAATTGTAATCATGTTTGTCCTCTAATCTTGTGAATCATGGTTAAGATTAATTTTCCAATATCCGCCTTTTCCTCTGCCAATTCTTTTAATTGCGCCTTCTGCTTTAAGCTTTTTTAAGTGATACCGAACACCGTCTTCGCTCACCAGAAGCTGCAAAGCTATTTTTTCTGCAGTAATTTCCGGATTATTTTTTATAATTTCAAGAACAGCCAGAGCTTCTTTACTGGTAGTTTTACTGGTAGTTTTACTGGTAGTTTTACTGGTAGTTTTACTGGTAGTTTTTACCGGAATTTCTTTATCAAAAGCTTTTTCTGCGCTTTCTTCAGGCAGTGCTCTTGCAAAAATCAGTGTGAAAAATGCATCACAATCAAACTGTGGTTCCGAATTTCCGGCTTCCAGCAATGCTTCCCTTATTCTGTAGATTCCCGTTCCCATCTTTTCTATGTAGTTTGCCCGGTGTAAAAGCAAGCTTATCAGAGGATTTCTTGAAACGCTGAGTGTGCCGAACTTCTCTTTTGAAAGACCTTTTGGGAGACCGCCAGGATTTGTAATTTGAACACGGTCTTCAAAAATTTCAACCATGATATTTGCCCCTTTTTCAAAATAATCACGGTGACAAGCTGCGTTTATAATCGCTTCTCTGAGCGCAACTTCAGGAATTTCAAGGATTTCTTTTCTTCTAAGCGTTTTGATTTCATAGCGCAAATTCAAATGCTTTTTAAGAAAAATCATCGTGTCTTCAATATTTGAGATAAGATCGCCCGTAAAATCTTTTCTGTCAAGAATGGTGAGCTTTTCTTTTCCTTTATAAAGTGCACAGGTAATTGTTGCATAGAAAAGATGGGGCGCAACAGTATTGCTAAAAAAAAGAAGGCCTGCATTATTAAAAAAATACTTATGATGTTTATGCACCAGAACACCCAAATTCTCAAGCGTTGAAAAATCATCAAGAGTTTTTGTAATCTGGGATAACTGCAAATATTTATTAAGCAGTTTGGAATCAAAAACTTTGTGAACATCAACATCATCGCGAAAAATTTCATCAAATCGCACCTTCCCCTCAGTCTGAATAAAATCAGTAATTTCGCGCGTTGTCATTTTCTGGGAATTTGCACCGTTTCTGATATGAAAACCTTTATTGCAGCGGTATGGCTTGTTAAGCCCTTCTTTCACATCAATAATCAGAATGTTTTTATACTGCTCAAATTCAATAGAAACAGCAGGATCGCAACTTGCCGCAGCATCCTGAATCTGTGAAAGAAGGATGTTTGTGACACTAATTCCGACAATTTCATTTTTATCATTTACGCCGACAAAAATTTTGCCGCCCGAAGCATTAGCAAAAGCAACCAGCTCTTTTGCCAGATCGGAATTTATATTTTCCTTAAATTCAACCTTGTAGCCTTCGCCAGCTTTAAGTATAAAATCGAGTTGTTTTTTGTTCATGTCAAAGTTTCTTCCCTGAAATTATTGTTTGTGTTTCGGTTTTGGTCATAGTTTAACCTATTTAATTCTTTTCATTGGAAGTGCCGAACTGAAAATATTTGTATTTGCTTTAATTTTATCTCCGGTTTTAACTAAAAGCTCTAAAGCGGTCAACTCATCAACATCCCTTCTTATTGTCGCCGAAGATAAATCTTTATAAAGCATAAATAATATTGGATTTTTAGCAAAAAGTTCATCAATTGTAAATTCAACATTTACCGGAAAATTCAGCATAAAATCACGACGGCGTTTAATAATATTTTTTGTTTTACCTGAATGCTTTTTGCTATCCAGCTTTTCGTAAATATATGTTTTCCAGAAAGTAATAAGCTGACTACTAATAACATCATTTAAAATATCTTCCAATTCATCCCGAAATCCTTCAATTGCATATTTTATAAAGCCTGTTAGTGACTTGTTTTTTGTAGCAAGCTCAATTTGTCTGTAATATTCCGAACGGGTTTTATTATAAAAATTAGACAAAGTATGAGAAGCTATATCAGGCACTCCTGCTCTTAAAAGAAGAAAAAATTCCACAAGCCTTGCTGTTCGTCCGTTTCCATCACCGAAAGGATGTATCCAGGCAATATAAACATGAACAACAATTGCTTCAATAATACTATTCATAAAGGATTGTTGACCACCTTTATAATCAAATTCACTTTTCAGCCAATTACAGAAACTGCTCATCATCTCCTTTACTAAAGCCGCATCAGGTGCTCTGTAGCGACCAACCACCACCTCGTGACTACCTTCTCTGAATCGACCGGGAGTAGCATTAAACTTATCGCCAAGATTTTTTCCAACCATCTGATGAAAGGAGAGTATTAGTTCAGGCGTTATTAAGCTGTCTGCTTTTTGTAAAATAACCTCATCTCTAATTCCATTTAATGCTTCAAGAATATTTCTTACTTCAATTTCAAGATATTCCCTGCTTTGAGGTAAATGATTCCCTTCACTTATTTTTTCAATCTCTTCTTCAGAAAGAGTATTTCCCTCTATAGCAGTTGTAGCCTGCGCCCCTTTTATAAGAGCAACTTTATAGCGTTGTTTTCTGTATTCAGGAGAGAGAGGCTCTCTTGAAATAATGTTGAGCATTGTTTCACACTGCCCAAGCCAATAATAAGTTTGGAAATCTATTTGCCAGTCATTTTGAAAAGAAATATGTTGCCATTTATTATTTCCATTCATTTATATTCCCCATATATTTCAAAGACATAAAAGTGTGTTTGCAAATACTATATACCATTTGCAACTGTATGTGTCAATAATGTTGATTGAATTTTTTAGACCTTCAGCTCTTCAATTTCTTTCATTTCCCAACTCTCCAATATCCGCCGAAATCGCCGCCTTCCCGTTTAATAAAGCCTTTTTCCTGCAATGCTTTTACTTTGATGCCCGCTCTTTTCTCTTAAATCGCCAAATTGGTGCAACAATTTCTATCAGATTTTTAAAGCAAACTCAATAAAACAAATCTTCAGATGTATAAATCTATAAATTCCTCGATTTTTCTCTTTATCTCATCCCTGATTTCAATAGTTTTCAGGCTACAAGTTTTTGAGCAAGCTCAAATATTTGATCAATCTCCTCTTTTGAAAAGACTCCTCTTATTCCATCAGGATGAATAAGGGTAAATGGTGAGTTATCATCAAAACTCCAGACTGATTGCAGCAGTTTTTTATCAATCATATCTCTGCGGGTTTGGTGCTTAAGTGCGGGTCATTGCTTAACTCCTTTCGATTACTTCCCAATATCCGCCTTTTCCTTTAATTTTTTTACTTCATAAAACTCTCGAAACCAGTCTCTAGTGCTAAAAGTTATATGCTTGTTAATAGTTAAGTTTTTTTCAAACTCTTCTGTCGATCTTGTATGTCCTAAAATCTCAAAGAGACTAAATAAATTTAAGAAGTGACAATTGAAGAACCAATTGTGAGGACTATTTTTCTTGTAAAAACAAAGCTCATTTAATTCGTACTGCAAACCCAATTCTTTCAACACAACATTAATCTTTTCAAGCTTTTTTAACAATTCAGGATCTGTACTGTCAATTTTTAATTCTGCGCCCACAATGTTCTTCATTATTTCATTTAAAATAATATTGTCATGAAGACTATAATAGTCAAACATTGAAATCGATACTTTTTCAATTTTTCTTCCATTTAATTGCAATTGTTTGCCTGAGCTGAATGTTATTTCACCATATTTTTGCAAGATTATTTCATGCCAAGTTGCTTGCGACAATGCCTTTAAATTTGAATGGGCAAAGTCAAAAATTATATCAAAAACTTGTCCTGACTGGGCATTTATTGTCAGATTTTTCTTTTTCACCTCAATAAATATTATTGATTTATCTGTCTCAAGAATAAGATCGCATTCTCCTTTTTCACTTTTGATGCTTAATTCAGAGCGTTTTTTCTTATCTATTTTATACTCTTCATTAGCTAAGAATTCAATTCCTGATTCTTCAAACTCTTTTTGAATTAATTTCTCAAAATATTCACCAACCATCCCCTCTTTTAATCCTGCAGTTCTTATTTTAGATGCAATTACTTCATAAAATCCAAAATTGAAAAAATGAGAAGATGCAAAAGAATAATATTTATTTGAGATTTTGATAATTGGTTTGTATAGATAATCACGGTGCTTAATGTCATAAGGTTCAACAAAATTACGATTTATTACTTTTGGAAAATGAAAAAATGAAGAAAAGATAGTATTTATACACCCCTTTCTATTTAAATTTGTTTTTTCAGCAATATATTCAGTTGCCACTTTAAATGGTGTTCCTTTTTCAGATAATATTAAAATCTCGTCCATTACTTTAAAATAATCAGAAATTTTCCAAGGCAGATTAAATTCTTCGCCATTAACTTGACTGAATATCCCTTTTACAATTTTAGAGATATATTTGTTTGGAATCTGTGGAATTGTGTATATTTGATCTCTTAAAACATTTTCTTGAATTGTCTGAAATATTGTTTCTGAAGTTTGATTAATTATTGCCCATTCAGAATAATCTTGAATTTCTAGAAGAACACAATAGTCAGTTGCCAGTTTTAAAATATCACTAAAAATCTCAGCTGCATTTTTCGGCAAGCGTTTTTCTTTCAAATATTTAAGAGAGAGATTAAATAAGAAGCCCCATGGAATCATAGGTTCTTTACTTATTTTAACGAAATGAAACCTGTCTTGAGTCGGACAATAATAACAACTTTTAAGCCTTTCAATTATGAGAAAGCAAAAATTCACGCCTAGCAGCTTTATTTTATTATTGATCTCGTTTAAAACTTTTTTATTAATTTCTTCATTTAATGTAATTTCTCCATTTTGCCACTCAACGCTTACGCCAATTTCTTTAAAGTTATTAATTGCATAAGCGATAGCTCTCTCTTCATGATAAACAGACTCTTTGTCATTGGAAGGTTTAAATGTTCCAATTTTTAAGTATTCCAAAGTAGCCTTAATAGATTCTTGCCAGCTAGATTTTGAAAGCGAAAAGCTATCAACTTTTCTTGTGCTATCAAAAATTATTTCTATTACATTAAAATACAAATCATTTTTTTGATTTTTTTCCAAAAATGATTCAACTAAAAAATGTTTTCTGATTTTGTAAAAATCTTTTCTCTTGAAATCTTTACCTGAGATATGTTTATCAATTAGAAAATAAATATGTTTTGACACCTCATTAGTTGTACTTGATGAGCTTGAAAATTCATATCCAATATTAATATAATCAGATCTTTCAATTGAAAAAGATGGAAAGAATTCATTGATTATAAGAGGAATATTTTCAATCACCTCTTTATAACTTGAGTAATTATTTTGATTTTTATCTTCTATTGTCATTAATTCAACTCCCCTCCAAACGCTCTCTTGCTCAAACTCTCTCAATCCCCTTCAACTCTTCAATTTTATTCATTTCCCAACTCTCCAATATCCGCCGGTTTTCTTGCTACCTCGGCGCTCAATAACACCTTTTTCTGTTAGGTCTTTTATTTGTCTCTCTATTGTTTTAATAGGTCTTTCCAGTATTTTGGAAAGCTCTTTTGCTTTTTTGCCAGGGTTGCTTTCAATAGCAAGGAATAGAGATTTTAATCCCTCATTTAATCCCTCATTTAATCCCTCATTTAATGCGCCGCCGTTCTCCTCGTTATTTTCTTCAACATAATTATTTTTTATAAACTGCATCTGAAATGACAAGCCAGGCTCGTTGATTATCAAAGTAATATCGGGATATTCGTTTAGTTCATCTCTCATTTTATTGAAGCCTGAGCCCCACTGTTCTATCAGTTTGCACTCTTTAAATATTGGTGCCAACACACGGTTTCTGATTTCTGATGGTGTGTTTTCCAATAGTTCGGGATTAACTGACGGCATTAATGTGCCGGGGCTGGTGATTTCGAGCATATCATCAAAGATTGCTATTTTAATGTCGCCGCCCATTATTGAATAATCGCGGTGAATTACAGCATTTATAACTGCTTCGCGGATTGCTTTTAGCGGATATTCCCATCTATCCTGACGGTAAACGAGTCCGATTGTTGAGCTTTGGGCTATGTTGCGCATGATAAATTTCATCGCTTCTTCAGGTTGTGAAAAAATCGGGCTGTCAATGGTGAGCTGATCTATCATAACTCCAGTTGTTTTGCCTTTGAAGCGGGCGCATTCGATTTTGGAATATGGGAAAAACGATTTTTTTATCTGGTTTGAGGCAAGTAGTATTGCCGCATTTGTGATAAACTGCTCGTCTCTTTCGATTTTTATAAGCTCCAGTGTTTGGAGATGTTTTTTATCAACCTTTTTCCCCGATTTTTCCAGATAGAATTTCTTAAACTGTTCTAAACCACACTCTTTTTCCTGCGCATCATAAACCGGAAGTGAGTCAAAAGATACATTTCTGCGCCGTCTTTCAAGCTCTGCAAGTATTGCTTCATCTGCCAAACGGTTTGTTGAACCGACTCTGATGTAGGTTCCTTTGTTTTTCCCTTTACTTTTCAGAAAATATGGCCCGTTTTTTGAAGGATAAACTTTTATGCAGAGAACATTTTTTTCTAAATAGGAATAAATAGTTATATCAGGAATAATCAGTGGTGAACAGTTATCAAAAATTATCTGGGAAATCATCTCTTCCATTTTGAAGATTTCATTATCTTTAACGCCAATAACCTCTTTTGTTTTGTCATCAATTCCAATAAAGATATCGCCACCTACACTGTTTGCAAAAGCGATTACGGTTTGAGCAATCTGGTTTCCTTCCGGCATTGCTGCTTTAAATTCAACGCGCCGCGATTCGCCTTTTTCCAGTATTTTATCTATGAAACTTTTCATTATTCAGCTCCGTTTTGCATTCCCTTCAACTCTTTGATTCCGCTCATTATTTCAGCTTCTATATTTGTCAGTTTTGAAATCCCGCCGCTCCAGAGTTTATCCCAAAGTCTGTCTATTAAGCTTTTCAGCTGCGGATTGTTTTGAAGCATTGCTCTCTCCCGAAATATATTGTTTCATCAATTCAATTCATTATTAGTGTTAAAAATTTCTATATCAAGAATTTTCTTGTATTTTCGATAAGATTTTAGTCTTCAATAAATTTCAGGATTACAGCTTTTATCTCATCCCTGATTTCAATAGTTTTTTCAAGCCTTTGCTCAAAACTTCCTTCAAAAGATGACGGGTCTTGAAAACCGAAATGGAGCCTTTTCCCTGCGCCGGGATAATACGGGCACCGCTCTGCTGATGTTTCATCGCAGACTGTTATGAGGAAGTCGAATGTTTTTCCCAATTCAATCATGGAATCTACCGTTTTTGTTGTGTTTTTCGAGATATCAATTCCGTCAAGCCTCATTGCTTCGACTACAACAGGGTTCAACTTTCCAGGCTCAATTCCTGCGCTTTCTGCCTGAAAATTTTCGCCGCCGAGATGATTCAGATAGGCTTCAGCCATCTGCGAGCGGGCTGAATTGTGAATGCAGACAAAGAGTACTTTTTTCATGGCCAACTCCTTAAATTAACAGGTTTTTTCTTCTGGGAACCAGTGTTTTGTCCGGTTTGCAATCTTAACAAGTGTAAGCATTACAGGCACTTCCACCAGAACTCCAACAATTGTGGCAAGTGCAACAGGCGATGTCGCACCAAAAAGAGCAATTGCAACTGCAACAGAAAGCTCAAAAAAATTAGACGCGCCAATCATTCCTGCCGGAGCTGCAATATTGTGGCAAAGTTTAAGCGGTATGCAAGGAAGATAACTGACAAAAAATATGAAAAAAGTTTGAAGTGTAAGAGGGATAGCAATAAGCAGAATATGAAGCGGATTATTGATAATCACTTCACCCTGAAACGAGAAGATTATAACAAGTGTGAGAAGAAGCCCGCCAATTGTTACATTGTTGAATTTGGTGATAAATCTGGTGTTGAAATACTCTTCTCCTTTATTTTTTATCACTGTTCTTCTTGTCAAAATTCCACCAGCAAGCGGAACTACAACAAATAGAACGACAGAAAGAATCAGCGTATCCCACGGGATTGTTATGCCGCTAATTCCAAGTAAAAACGGAACTATAGGTGTAAATGCAACCAGAATTATCAGATCGTTTGTCGCAACCTGAACAACAGTGTAGGCGGGATTGCCTTTTGTCAGATGACTCCAGACAAAAACCATAGCTGTGCAAGGTGCTGCACCTAGTAAAATTGCCCCAGCAAGATAATCTTTTGCAAGATCTGCCGGAATTAGTGATTTAAACACTACAAAAAAGAAAAACCAAGCAATTGCATACATTGTGAAAGGCTTAATCAGCCAGTTTGCAATCCAGGTCACAAATAATCCTTTCGGATTTTTACCAACATTTTTAATTGATTCAAAATCGACCTTCATCATCATCGGGTAAATCATAAGCCATATAAGAACGGCTATTGGAATTGAGACTTTTGCATATTCAAATTTGCCAAGAAAATCAGGTATTACTGGCGCAAATCTGCCGATCAGCACACCAATAAACATGCACAAAATTACCCATAATGTCAGATACTTCTCAAAAAAACCAATGCCTGAACTTTTTTCCATTTTATTCTCCATCTAAATTTTACAGATGTTGTTATTTTCTTTATTATTCAGCCACTTATCCATTTTAGCGCGCAGCTCATCCCATGAATCAAGTGTAATATTTTTTCTCATTGCCTCAATAATTGAAAGCTCTTCCGGGGAAAGCTTTTTGTTTATCGAGTAGTAAACCCAGATGTTTTTCCGCTGATCGGTCAAAATACCTGAATTCATTAGATATCTCAGGTGTCTTGAAGCTTTTGACTGTGTGAGCTCCAGAACATTTTCAATGTCGCAGACGCAAAGCTCCTCTTTCATACACAAAAGCGCAATAATCTGAAGCCTTGTTTCATCTGAGAGCGCTTTAAAAAATTGGGCAAGATTTTTCATAATTCCTCCATAAGCAAACAACCGTTTAAGCGATTATATGCATCCGCAACTTTTAAAATCAAGTTTATTTTCAGGATTCTGATTTTTTGGGTCAGAAATTATTTATACCGGCTCCTCCATTTAATTTTGACAGAACAATTTGAAAACACTATATTTTCATCGATTTTGATTGTCAGGGTTATTATTATTTAGAAGGAGAATAAGGATGAAGGCTATTTATTTTTGGTTGTGCATTGTTATTTCTGTTTTTATGATGTCGTGTGCGACTGTTCATTCATCTGCCAGAGAAGGCGATTTTGATGCTGTGAAAAAATATATTGAAAAAGGAACAGACATAAATGCAAAAGATGATTCCGGAGCTACACCACTAATGATGGCTGTTGCTTCAAACAACTATGAACTCGTGGAATATCTGGTTAATAAAGGTGCTGATGTAAATGCAAAAGACAATGACGGATACACTCCAATAATGTATCTGAAATATCCGATGCGATTTGTTTCCGCCCTAAATGATATACAATATTTTGCGAAAGTATTAGGGCATTATTATTCAATTAAACACTACACTGAATATCAATGTCTTGACAAAGATTGCGGCAACAAAACTTTTACAAATGAATACTCAGCGTCTGATATGGAAGAAGCTAAAAAGGAAGTCTTACGAGAAGCAGAGAAACTTCCTGAATTTATTGACAGAATAACAAAAACAGCATCTCTCCTTATTGAGAAAAAAGCAGACATAAATGCGGAAGCCAAAGATTTCGACACGATACTAAATTATGCAATAAAATTCCCAAACAACTCTGAAATAGCCAGTATTTTATTGAAAAACAAGGCTGACAGCGATTCATTCATAAGGAATCTAAGCAAAAAAACTACAAATTTAAAAACCTTGTCCTGTAAAGATGCTGATTTATTGAAAGATTATATTAAGACCTCAAAAAAAGAATTTTGTACGCTTGTTTTTACCTGTACCAGTGTTGTGCCTTTCTGTGTAGATTCTGTAGAAATTAACGCAATGAGATTTTCTAAAACAATGCTTATGAGTGCCGCTGAAAAGGGGGATATTAATCTTATATCAATGCTTGCTGAAAAAAAAGCAGATCTAAATCTTGAAAATGAAGACAATCAGACAGCTCTTGTACTTGCAATTGAAAACAAACAAAAAAATGCTGTAGAAAAACTTATTGAAGTAGGTGCCAATGTAAATGCTGTTACAAAAAACGGGCACACACCTATAATCACTGCTATTTCTGCATACAAACCCGAAACTGAAATTATTGAGCTCTTAATAAAAAAAGGGGCTGATTTAAATTATAAAGTAGATAA
>CAZISX010000001.1:0-1296 GCA_964542005.1 uncultured Spirochaetales bacterium | reverse complement strand
CTGTCCTGGAAATTGCCAAAAAGAAAGGTGTATCAATTACTCTGAAACAGCCCTGATTACTCATCTTTTCCCAAAATGCTTGAAAAGTTTTATTTCTAAAAACTTAAAAAAAAAGCCTCTCAAGGCCAGGTTATTTTTCAATATTTTCAACAAGATAGCCTGAAATCTTCTTTCTTCTTTTGCTGAAGGCTATGCCGACAAGAACTGTCTGGCGGCTGTCGTTTTTGAATTGTTCGTGGTAACCCTTCTCTTTAATCTGATTAATCGCGTCAGTTGCTTTTGTGAGCTTAAACTCAATCACAAAAATATGGGTTTTTGTCTTAATTACAGCGTCAATTCTCCCTTTGTTTGTTGAAATTTCGCAATCAATATAAACGCCCAGAAGTTTGAGGGCAAGATAGATTATTGAATGGTAGTAAGCCTCAAATTTTTCTATAAAAATCTGATGCGGAATTGAAGCGAAAAGTGCGTTCAGCGAATCGGTAAAAAGCTCAAAATCAGCTTTGTTAATAGCGTTTATCAGAGTTCTTGTCGTTGTTCCGATGTCTGACTGTTCCTGGCCGGAATAGCTTTCAAGAAGATGGCTTGAAAAAGAATTTCTCACCTCTTCATTCGGATAGTCAAGTGTATAAAAACCGTATTCATCGCGGCTTTTTATTGTGAGATAACCTGTCTGAAACATTAGAGAAATTATATCAATTTTCTCTATGTCAAACTTGTCAAAAAATATTGAGTCAACCGTTCTGTTTTCAATATCTTGCGCCTGAATACCTTTGTTTCTTATAAAATCGACAAGAAAAGTCGGAGTGCCGGTCGCAAACCAGAAGTTTTCAAATGCTTTATCTACAAAAAACCGGAGTATTGAAAAAGGGTTGTAAACAAATTTTTTGCAATCCCAAGAATAGCCATTGTACCAGAATTTTAGTTTTTCATGAAACGCAGAACTGCTCAAATTAAGTATTTTACAGGTTTCTTCAATATATTCCTTAAAGTTTTCGTCAATCTCCTCTTTTGTAAGACCTACAATTGTCGAGAAACTTGCGCTTGTTGTAATATCGAGAAGATTGTTCAGATCTGAAAAAATCGCAACCTTTGAAAACTTTGTAACGCCGGTCAGAATTACAAAGTGAAGGTGCGGGTCCATCGGCTTGATGATGCCGTAAAAATCCTTCAAAATCTCGCGGTTTTCATCAGCTTTTGGGAAATCGGTCAGATAGTCTATTATCGGTTTGTCGTATTCGTCAATTAAAAGAGCAACTTTTTCGCCAAATTTTTTATGAAGTTTTTCAATTAGTT